>NZ_JAIFJY010000002.1:0-427487 GCF_051835185.1 Klebsiella sp. K5-306 | reverse complement strand
TCATCAGGCGCGGAACTCATCGAGGCGCGGGAATAAAATCCCATTCAGACGCCGGATAGATTCAAGCAAGCCAACTTGTCGT
The DNA here is from genome assembly GCF_051835185.1 of Klebsiella sp. K5-306. Taxonomy (NCBI): domain Bacteria; kingdom Pseudomonadati; phylum Pseudomonadota; class Gammaproteobacteria; order Enterobacterales; family Enterobacteriaceae; genus Klebsiella; species Klebsiella sp. K5-306. The sequence goes on along the minus strand of NZ_JAIFJY010000002.1, from coordinate 427,405 downwards.
CAAAATCGGTGTTGCAAAAACGGGAGTGACCATAGATTCCGTTTTATTCCGGCAGCGTGCGCTGCCGGAAAAAAGGTGATATCAGGGTGATAAACCACTCACGCTGAGCATGAATAACCAGTCTGCGGCCTCCTGTTTCTGTTCGGCTTCCGTGCCGCCGCAGCCTGACCGGACGAAAAGTTAGCGCTTCAGCACGCGGGCCAGAATATCCAGCGCTTTCGTAAACTGCGCATCCGGAATCGTTAACGGATAGAGGAAGCGAATAACGTTGCCATAGACGCCGCAGCTCAGCAGCAGCAGGCCGTTCTCCTGGGCTTGTTGCTGGATTTGACGGGTGATCTCCGCCGACGGCTCCCCGGTTTGCGGATCGTTAAACTCCACCGCCACCATCGAGCCCTGACCGCGAACGTCAGCAATGGCCGGGCAGCTTTGACGCGCCTGATTCAACACCTCTTTCAGATGGCTGCCTAAGCGCTCAGCGCGCTGGCACAGCTGTTCTTCTTCAATCACGTCCAGCACAGCGTGCGCCGCCGCGACCGCCAGCGGGTTACCGGCATAGGTGCCGCCCAGGCCGCCCGGCGCAGGCGCATCCATCACCTCGGCGCGACCTACCACGCCGGAGAGCGGGAAACCGCCGGCCAGGCTTTTGGCCATCGTCATCAGGTCAGGCTTCACATCATAGTGCTGCATCGCAAATAGCTTACCGGTGCGCGCAAAGCCGGTTTGTACTTCATCGGCAATCAGCAGAATGCCGTGGGTATCGCACAGCGCGCGCAGCGCCTGCATAAACTCAGGCGGGGCAACGTTAAAGCCGCCTTCCCCCTGAATCGGCTCCAGCACAATCGCCGCCACCTGATCGGCCGCGATATCCGCTTTGAAAATGCGCTCCAGGCTCTTCATCGCGTCGGCGGTGGTAATGCCATGGGCGGCGTTAGGGTAGACGGCGTGATAAACCGAGCCCGGGAACGGGCCGAAACCAATCTTGTAAGGCGCCACTTTGCCAGTCAGCGCCATGGTCATAAACGTACGACCGTGGAAGCCGCCGCCGAAGGTAATCAACCCCGGACGGCCGGTATAAGCGCGCGCGATTTTCACCGCGTTTTCAACCGCTTCTGCCCCCGTGGTAAAAAAGGCGGTTTTCGCCGGACCGTCAATCGGCGCCAGTTCGTTAATCCGCTCGGCCAGCGTGACATAGCTTTCGTACGGGACAATCTGGTAAGCCGTGTGGGTAAAGGCCTGCAGCTGCTGTTCAACGGCGGCAACGATTTTTGGGTGGCGATGGCCGGTATTCAGCACCGCGATGCCGGCGGCGAAATCGATCACCTCATTCCCTTCAATATCCCACAGCGTAGCGTTCTCAGCTTTCTCAACAAAGTAGCTGCACATCACCCCTACGCCGCGTGGAGTCGCCTGCTGGCGACGCTGATTCAGTTCTGAACTTTTCACCGGGAATCTCCTGTCATGTGTGTCACGTTATCGCAACAAATCCGAAACTATGTCGTTTATTTACACAGGATTTGGCCCTATAATCGAGTACCAATTCAGATTATCTGAGGGATCCAATTGCGTTCGCTTATCGCAGACCTGGTGCTGGTCAGATTGCAGAAAGAAACCGATCCGCTCCTGCACAAGCGCCTTTACAAGGCGATTCGCCACGCCATTCTGGATGGTTCTCTCCCGCCCCATAGCCGGCTGCCGCCGTCGCGGGATCTGGCGGGGGAACTAGGAATGTCTCGCAACACAATTTTAACAGTTTACGAACAACTCCTGGCTGAGGGGTACGTTGTGTCCCGTCGCGGCAGCGGCACTTTCGTGGCGAAAACGCTGCCCGATATGTTTCTTCCCGCCAGCAGCGCCAACGAAAGCCATCCCGCGCAGCCCCCCAGCGGGACTATTTCCCGTCGCGGCCAACATCTGCTGGGGCACATCAGCGCCAGCCCGCGTCAGTGGGGGGCGTTTATCCCCGGCGTACCGGACGTCAATGCATTTCCCCACCCGCTGTTCAGTAAAATTCAGGCACGCATCAGCCGCCGTCCAAAACCCGAACAGCTCAGCTATAGCTGTAACGGCGGTACCGCCGAGCTGCAGCACGCGTTGGTGGACTATCTGAGAGTAGCGCGCGGCGTTCTGTGTCAGGCAGATCAAATTCTTATTACTGAAGGGATCCACCAGGCCATCGACCTGATCACCCGCATGCTGTGCGACCGCGGCGATCTCGCCTGGGTGGAGGAGCCTTCCTACTGGGGCATTCGCCACGTGCTGGCGATGAATGAAGTGCGGGCTGAGCCGATTGTGGTGGATGCCAGCGGCCTGTGCCCGCCCGAAAGCGTAGCCGAAGCGCCGCGGCTGATCTTCGTTACGCCATCCCATCAGTATCCCCTCGGCGCGGTAATGAGCCTTGAACGCCGACAGCGCCTGCTCACCCTGGCCCATCAGCACGGCAGCTGGATTGTGGAAGATGATTACGACAGCGAGTTTCGCTTTTCCGGCCAGCCGATCCCGGCACTACAGGGCTTAGTCCCCGAAGCGCCGGTGGTCTACGTCGGCACGTTCAGTAAAACGCTCTACCCGGGGCTGCGGCTGGGCTACGTCGTGCTGCCTCGACCGCTTGCGGCTGAACTCAAAAACGCCCATGCCGAGCTCTACCGCGGCGGCCATTCGCTTATCCAGCTGGCGCTGGCGGAATTTATCAATGCCGGTCATTACTCGGCGCACATTCGTCGCATGCGCCTGCTCTACAGCCGCCGTCGCGTCTTTTTGACCGAACTGATTCAGCGGCACTGCGGAGCGCATGCGCTGTCGGACTTCAGCGACAATGCCGGACTGCATCTGATTCTGAATTTGCCGGATGAGGCAGATGACGTGACGATTGCCCGCGATGCCAACGCGCGCAATATCTTAGTGCGTCCGCTGTCGCGCTATTACCTGACGGCGCAGCGGAAGAAAGGACTGTTGATGGGGTTTGCTTCGCAGCCGGAAACGCAGATGGAGCCGGCGTTCAACGTGCTGCTTGAGTGTCTGAACAGGCACTGCCCGCAGGCGCTGACGGAGGCAGAAAAACAAAACGCCCCAACGTAATGTGGGGCGTTATCGCGGGACTGGCGCGCAGATTAGGCTTCGATAGCGGCGCGCAGTTTTTTCATGGCGTTCTTTTCAAGCTGCCGTACTCGCTCGGCCGATACGCCGTAGCGATCCGCCAGCTCCTGCAGCGTGGACTTATTGTCTTCGTCCAGCCAGCGGGCGCGGATGATATCCTGGCTACGTTCGTCAAGACCCTGCATCGCGTCAGTCAGCTTATTCGCCGCCTGCTCCTCCCAGTTGTCGTCTTCAATGCCGTCGGCAAAGTTAGACGTTTTATCCTGCAGATAGAGCACCGGCGCCATCGGCTGGCTATCGGATTCATCATCCGACGACATGTCGAAGGTCATATCCTGCGCCGCCATACGTGACTCCATCTCACGCACGTCTTTGCTCGATACGCCCAGCTCGCGAGCTACCATTTCGACTTCGTCCTGGTTGAACCAGCCCAGACGCTGCTTAGTTTTACGCAGGTTAAAGAACAGCTTACGCTGCGCTTTCGTGGTCGCGACCTTCACAATACGCCAGTTACGCAGAACGTATTCATGAATCTCCGCTTTGATCCAGTGCACGGCGAAGGAAACCAGACGCACGCCCACTTCCGGGTTAAAACGGCGCACGGCTTTCATCAGGCCGATGTTGCCTTCCTGAATCAGATCCGCCTGCGGCAGGCCATAACCCGAGTAGTTACGAGCAATATGAACAACAAAGCGCAGGTGAGACAGGATCAGCTTTTTCGCTGCTTCCAGATCGCCCTGGTAATGCAGCTTTTCAGCAAGCTCCCGCTCTTCATCAGCCGACAACATCGGCCAAGTGTTAGCAGCCCGGATGTACGATTCCAGGTTACCAACGGGGGCTAAGGCTAAAGTTTGCATATCTTTGGTCATTCAAATCCTCTCAATCGATATCTTCTGGCACCATTCTGTCCTCACAGCGGAGCAACAAACATGCCAGCATTGATGAGCAACGAGAATATCACTCACATTAGTATCAGACAGTGATTTTATCCACAAGTTCCATGCAACGATGTGAATAGATTACGCACAAAATGTGACATGGTTATGAAGTTTAGGGAAGCGTCGACAGGGACTCTTTCCCTGCAGAGAGATATTCAGTGCAGGGAAAGATTATACCAGATTTTTACTACTCGGGAGTAAAGTGACGTAAATGTTGTACGGTTGCCAGCCAGGCGGCGACCCAGCCAATCATTGAGCAAACAATCAGCATCAGCAGGCACTCATCAAAGCCTAAGCCGCTGAGTTCAAACTGCGTGCCGAAGACTTTCGCCACTTCGGTGACCGCCGACGAAAGGCGCATGACCATAATTTCCGACAGGATTAGCGACAGAAACGCGCCGGAGAACCCCAGCAGCGCACCGCCGTAAAGAAAAGGACGCAGAATAAAGCCGTCGGTTGCGCCAATCAGTTTCTGCACGTTAATGGTATCGCGGCGGGCGAAAATGCTCAGACGCACGCTGTTGCCGATCACCAGGAACACCGCCGCCACCATCAGTACGCCGATCATCGCCGACACGCGTCCGACCAGCCCGGTCAGCGACGAGAGGCGCGCAAACCAGCTATCATCCATACGCACTTCATCAACGCCCTGAACATGGCTCACGCGGTCGCGCAGCGTGTTCAGCGCTTCGACACTCTGGAAATCAATTTTCGGCACGACGATCGCCACCGCCGGCAGCGGGTTCTCTTCCAGCATATCCAGCGCGCCGCCGAAGCCTGACCAGTTGCGGAATTCGCCAAGGGCTTCATCACGCGACAGATAGTTGACCTTCTCGACGCCCTGCTCCGCCTGCAGCTGACCGACTACCCGCGCAGCGGCATCATCATCCAGCGTTTTCTCCAGATAGACGGTGATTTGTGGCGTGGGATAATACTGCGACGCCGCGGTGCTGACGTTTTTGTAGACCATGTAGCACACGCTTGGCAGGGTCAACGAAATGGCGATAACCATCACCGTCAGGAACGTCGCCAGGGGCGTGCTTTTCAGATCCTGCACCGCACCATGCCAGGCATAGCGCACCTGTTCATTGAACACGTTGCTCTTGCGGGAAGCCGGATTCGGCGCCGCCTTAGGCCGCTTCGACGTATTGCGTCCACCGCTGCCGCCCGCTCCGCCCGCATTGCGGAAACGATCGAATCGATTGCCGAACCGGCGAATGTGGTTCATTGCCTCGCGCTTATTCACCGATATGGCCTCCATGCATATGCCCCTCGCTGAGGGACAGAACGCGATACGGACGACTGGAGATAAGCCCCAGATCATGCGTCGCCATCAGCACCGTCACCCCAACGCGGTTAAACTCTTCAAACAGACGTAAGATCCCTTCCGACAGCGCTTCGTCGAGGTTACCGGTCGGTTCATCCGCCAGCAGGACCGCTGGTTTGTTGACCACCGCGCGGGCGATACCCACGCGCTGTTGTTCCCCGCCTGAAAGCTGAATCGGCAGGTTTTTCGCTTTGTCCAGCAGCCCGACTTTATCCAGCGCCGCCGACACGCGACGGCGAATGTCATCGCCGCTGGCGCCGGCGATAATCAGCGGGATCGCCACATTATCGTAAACGGTACGGTCCATCAGCAGATGGTGGTCCTGGAAAATCATGCCAATCTGACGGCGCAAAAACGGCACTTCGCGGCTCTTCAGGCGGCTAATGTCATGGCCGCCGAAAAGGATTTTGCCGGCGCTGGGCCGCTCGATACCGCAGATAAGCTTCAGCAGGGTACTTTTCCCCGCGCCGGAATGGCCGGTCAGAAACGCCATCTCACCCGCCTGCAGGTGAAAAGTCACCCCCTGCAGCGCTTGTCTCCCACCGAGATAGGCTTTGCTGACTTGTTCAAAGCGAATCATTTTTAATCCTCTCGGGCAAAAAGTGCCTCAATAAAGTCGCCCGCATTAAACGGACGCAGATCTTCAATACGTTCGCCAACACCGATGTAGCGAATCGGAATACCGAACTGATCGGCAACCGAGAAGATAACCCCGCCCTTGGCGGTACCATCCAGCTTAGTCAAAGTGATACCGGTCAGTCCAACCGCCTCATGGAACAGTTTGGCCTGGCTAATCGCGTTTTGCCCGGTGCTGGCGTCAATGGTCAGCATGACCTCATGCGGCGCATCGACATCCAGTTTTTTCATGACGCGGACAATCTTCTTCAGTTCTTCCATCAGGTGCGATTTATTCTGCAGACGACCCGCAGTATCGGCAATCAGGACGTCAATGTTGCGCGCCTTCGCCGCCTGGATGGCATCGAAAATAACCGATGCCGAATCCGCGCCGGTATGCTGGGCAATCACCGGAATATTGTTGCGTTGACCCCACACCTGAAGCTGCTCTACCGCCGCCGCGCGGAAGGTATCGCCCGCGGCCAGCATCACCGATTTGCCCTGCTGCTCAAACTGACGCGCCAGCTTGCCGATGGTGGTGGTTTTACCGACGCCGTTGACGCCAACCATCAGAATGACAAATGGCGCCTTGCCTTCTACGTTCAGCGGCTCGTCCACCTTCGCCAGAATATCGCCCATCTCTTCTTTCAGCAGGCCGTACAGCGCCTCGGCGTCGCGCAACTGCTTGCGGCTGGCGTCGTTGGTAAGATTAGTGATGATCTTACGGGTGGTTTCCACGCCGACATCGGCAATCAGCAGCTGCTCTTCCAGCTCTTCAAACAGATCATCGTCGATTTTCTTGCCGCGGAACAGACTGATAAATCCGGAACCGAGGTTCTGCTTGGTTTTTATCAGGCTGCGTTTGAGGCGAGCGAAGAACCCTTCTTTGGTGGGTTTTTCCTGCTCTAACGGCGTCACCACGGTTTCGTCCGGCACCACTTCCACGGCATTTTCCGCCGCATCGGCTGCAGCCAGCGCCTGCGCTTCCAGCTCTTCGTCAGTGATTTCGGCTTCTTCTACCGGCTCAACGATTTCCGGCTCTTCAATGACAGCCTCTTCACCCTTTTCAACAACGACATCTTCCGGTTCGGCAATCACCTCTTCCGGCGTCAGCTCAACTATAGCTTCAGCCACTACCGGCTCGGCGATAGCTTCTTCAACTACAGGCTCAGCGACAATTTCTTCAACCACAGGCGGTTCTGCAATCGTCTCAACTGCCGGGGAGTCGACAACCGCCTGCGGCTGTTCGCTCTCCACAACCTGCCCGGTCACCTCGACCACCTCGACGGCAAAGGCTTCGGCATCCTGGTGCTCCGTCGCCGGCGCGTCGACCGTTTCCGGCGCAGCCGCAGGCGTTTCGCTTTCCGGAGCCTGTTCTTCAACCTCTTGCTGGGCTTCTACTTTTTGTTCTGCGTCGGTTTCCTGCGCCTGTTCTTTTTGACCAAAGCCCAGCCAGGAAAAGAAGCCACGTTTTTTGTCTTTCGCCATTTGCGACTACACTCCTCGCTGTTAATTCATGGCACAGCTTCGGCCTGTTGATAGCGGAAGCTGAAAAATGATGAAATTAGTCGGATAGTCTACCACTTAACTTAACTCGCATCACCGCCCCCGGATTAAGGTTTCGTCAACCGCTGGCGATCGTTAGAATAGCAGCCCGGAAGTTGAGACTTGAGCAAAGAAATGAAGAAACCAAACCACGCAGGCAGCGGTCAGATCCGTATTATCGGCGGGCAATGGCGAGGCCGTAAATTACCGGTGCCGGAGAGCCCGGGTCTGCGCCCGACCACCGACCGGGTGCGCGAAACGCTATTTAACTGGCTGGCGCCGTCGATCGTTGACGCGAGCTGCCTCGATTGCTTCGCCGGCAGCGGCGCGCTGGGCCTTGAAGCCCTCTCCCGCTACGCGGCTAACGCCACGCTGCTGGAAATGGAACGCGGCGTCGCGCAGCAGTTGCAAAAAAATCTGGCGACTCTCAAAGCCAGCAACGGCAAAGTCGTGAATACCAATACCTTAGCGTTTCTTGCTCAGGCGGGCACGCCGCATCACATCGTGTTTGTCGATCCCCCGTTTCGCAAAGGGCTGCTTGAAGAGACGCTAAAGCTGCTGGAAAACAACGGCTGGCTTAGCGATGAAGCGCTCATCTACATTGAAAGTGAAGTTGAAAACGGGTTACCGCCGGTGCCTGTAAACTGGCATCCGTACCGTGAGAAAGTGGCCGGACAGGTCGCCTACCGTCTCTATCAACGTGAGGCACAAGGAGAAAACCATGCTGATTAACTTTGGCCGCTTGCTGATGCTGTGCGTGTGGGCGTTTTTATTGCTGAATCTGTTCCAACCGTTCCCAAAGCCGCTCAATATCTTTGTTAACGTGGCGCTGATCTTTATGATTCTGATGCACGGCCTGCAGCTCACGCTGCTCAAGGCGACGCAGACGAAAGAGATGCCGCCGCTGGGGCGCTTCGAACAGATTCGTATTTTCATCTTCGGCGTGTTCGAACTGGTCGCCTGGCAGAAAAAGCTCAAGGCGACTCTGAAGAAGAAATAAGGCCGAATAAAAGGTTCAGGGCTCGGGCGTAAAACCCATAAACCGCGAACCTTTATAGCTCAGTACGCCTTTATCGCCGACGCTTAGCGCATGATACTGCGGCGCCTGCAGACGAAAAACCACTTCCAGCCCGCCGCTTTCCGGCCTGAAGCTTGCTTCATAACGCATTTCGCTGCCGGCAGGCGTCACCGTCTGCTGGCGCGAACGGCGATCGTTAATCACCTTCTCCCGCTTATTGCTCACCACCACCCGTTTTTGCAACAGCGGCGCGGCATCGTTATCCATTTTTTCCCGACGCTGCTGCACATAGCGATACGACGCGGCAACCGCAATGATGGCAACGGCAACCATAAAAAACAGCGGAACTTTACTCATTCACCTTGCCCCCAGGAATTATCAGGAATAAGCATACTGTGGCTTGATTATCATTGTCATCTTCCTCTGCAAACCACTACACTGAGATTCAGTACTGTAAGTACAATCACTTACGTAATGATAACAGATACAGGGACTTACTATGCTTTGGTCATTTATTGCTGTCTGTTTCTCCGCATGGCTTTACGTCGATGCGTCTTATCGTGGGCCAGCCTGGCGTCGCTGGGTGTTTAAACCCGTCACGCTAATCCTGCTTCTGTTACTGGCCTGGCAAGCGCCGATGTTTAACGCCATCAGCTATCTGGTGCTGGCGGGGCTTTGCGCCTCGCTGGTCGGCGACGCGCTGACCCTGCTGCCGCGGCAGCGGGTAATGTACGCCGTGGGGGCGTTCTTTCTCTCGCATCTGCTCTACACCATCTGGTTTGCCAGCCAGCTGACGCTATCTTTCTTCTGGCCGCTGCCGCTGGTGCTGCTGATCCTCGGCGCGCTGCTGCTGGCGATTATCTGGACGCGTCTGGAAGAGATGCGGATGCCGGTGTTTACCTTTATCGCGATGACGCTGGTGATGGTCTGGCTGGCCGGGGAGCTGTGGTTCGCCCGCCCGACGGATACCGCCCTGTCCGGCTTCGCTGGCGCGGCATTCCTGCTGCTCGGCAACGCGGTCTGGCTGATCAGCCATTATCGCCGCCGCTTCCGCGCTGACAACGCGATCTCCTCGGCATTTTACTTCGCCGGGCACTTCCTGATCGTCCGCGCGCTTTATTTGTAATTAAGCGCTTGACTCTGGAGTCGACTCCAGAGTGTATCCTGCGGGTAATGAGAAAATTATCATTACCCGGAGGGTCCTATGTCGGCTCCAGAATCGCAGGATAAAAAAGTCCCACACTTCTCATCGTTAAAATTTACCCCTGCCGCGCAGCCGGCGGAAAGCTGCTGCGCGGACCACGCCTGCCGCAGCGAAACCACCGAGGAAAACGAGGCTCTGAGGCACGCACGCTTTAGTTGGCTGGTAGAAGGCATGGATTGCGCAGCCTGCGCGCGCAAGGTCGAAACCGCCGTTCGCCAGGTACCGGGGGTCAGCCAGGTGCAGGTACTGTTCGCCACCGAAAAGCTGCTGGTCAACGCCGAGGGCGATGTTGGTCCGCAAATCGAAAGCGCCGTGCGCGCCGCGGGCTATCAGCTGCGTGATGAAAACGCGCCACGGGCAGAGGAGTCCACCTCGTGGCTGCGCGAGAATCTGCCGCTCATCACGCTGGTCATCATGATGGGACTAAGCTGGGGGCTGGAGCAGTTCAGCCCGCCTCTGGGCGAAATCGCCTTCATCGCAACCACGCTGGTCGGCCTGTGGCCGGTCGCCCGGCAAGCGATACGCCTGATCAGAAGCGGAAGCTGGTTCGCCATTGAAACCCTGATGAGCGTCGCAGCCATCGGCGCGCTGTTTATCGGCGCCACCGCCGAAGCGGCGATGGTCCTGCTACTGTTTTTAATCGGCGAACGTCTTGAGGGATGGGCTGCCAGCCGCGCGCGGCAAGGCGTCAGCGCATTGATGGCGCTGAAGCCCGACACGGCAATCCGCGTGCGCGATGGCGTGCGTGAAACCGTAGCCCAGCGCGACCTGCGCCCCGGCGACGTGATTGAAGTCGCCGCCGGAGGCCGCCTCCCTGCCGATGGCCAGCTACTCTCCCCCTTCGCCAGCTTCGATGAGAGCGCTTTGACCGGTGAATCCGTACCGGTAGAGCGTAACGCCGGGGAACGCGTAGCGGCCGGCGCCACCAGCGTCGATCGTCTGGTACAGCTGACGGTGATCTCCGAACCGGGCGACAGCGCTATCGATCGTATTCTTAAGCTGATTGAAGAAGCGGAGGAGCGCCGCGCGCCGATTGAGCGCTTTATCGATCGCTTTAGCCGCATCTATACCCCGGCGATTATGGTCGTCGCCCTGCTGGTGGCCATTGTTCCGCCGCTGCTGTTTGCGGGCGCCTGGCTGCCGTGGATCTATAAAGGCTTAACGCTGCTGCTGATTGGCTGTCCGTGCGCGCTGGTGATCTCCACCCCGGCGGCAATTACCTCCGGGCTGGCGGTAGCGGCACGACGCGGCGCGCTGATTAAAGGCGGCGCGGCGCTGGAGCAGCTCGGCCGCGTGCGCCAGGTGGCGTTTGATAAAACCGGTACCCTGACCATCGGCCAGCCGCGCGTCACTGCGGTGATGGCGACCGCAGACATCAGCGAAAACGATCTGCTGGCGCTCGCGGCCGCCGTGGAGCAAGGCTCCAGCCACCCGTTAGCCCAGGCTATCGTGCGTGAGGCAGAACAGCGCCGGCTGGTCATTCCGTCGGCAAGCGATCAGCGCGCGCTGGCCGGATCCGGCATTGAGGCTCAGGTTGAAGGACGCCAGGTGCTGATTTGCGCCGCCGGTAAAACTCGCGATCCGCAGTACGATGAACCTATTCAGCAGCTGGAGAGCGCCGGGCAAACCGTGGTGCTGGTAATGCGCGATAAGACGCTGCTGGGGATTCTGGCGCTGCGCGATACGCTTCGCGATGATGCCCGTCAGGCGGTGGATGAGCTCCATCAGTTGGGCGTTCAGGGAGTGATACTGACCGGCGATAATCCACGTGCGGCGGCGGCTATCGCTAACGAGCTGGGACTGGCGTTCCGCGCCGGGCTGCTGCCCGCGGACAAAGTGCAGGCGGTGATAGCGCTTAATGCCCAGTCGCCGCTGGCCATGGTCGGCGACGGTATCAACGATGCGCCGGCGATGAAAGCGGCGACGATAGGTATCGCGATGGGCAGCGGCACCGACGTTGCTCTGGAGACCGCCGATGCGGCATTGACCCATAACCGCCTGACCGGGCTGGCGCAGATGATTTCGCTGGCGCGCGCCACCCACGCCAATATCCGGCAGAACATCGCCATTGCTTTGGGTCTGAAGGGCATTTTCCTCGTCACCACCTTGCTCGGCCTGACCGGCCTGTGGCTGGCGGTGCTGGCTGATACCGGGGCGACGGTGCTGGTCACCGCTAACGCGCTGCGGTTGCTGCGTAAAAAATGAGGGCAAGCCCCGGGGGCGGCGCTTGACGCGCCTTGCCCGGGCTACAGGTTAGTGCGGTCTGGTTTTTTGTAGCCCGGATAAGGCGTCAGCCGCGATCCGGGGAGGCCTGGCTCAGTGGCTTTTACGAATCAGATAGCGGTACGGCAGCGCCTCGGTTTCCTGCGCCAGTAGCTCATGCTCCATAAAGCGGCAGAAACCGGGAATATCGCGGGTGGTCGCCGGATCGTCGGCCACGATTAGCAGCGTCTCGCCCACCGGCATCGTACGCACGGTCTTGCGCACCATCATCACCGGTTCCGGGCAACGAAGCCCCTGCGCATCAAGCGTATGGTCAGGGCTGGAGAAAAGTTCGCTCATTTTCATCTCACATTAACAAAACGGCCCTAGTTTACCCCCAGTTCGCCAGTACGCAAGCCAGGTTAACGTTTGCGCGAAAAACAACCATTGCATTACGCACGCAACGCAGTATCATGCAGCCGTTTTTATTGGGTTCCCTCACCCCAACTCTCTGGCCCTAAATCATTCGAGTTGCAGAAAGGCGACGACGCAGCGAATTTCCAGGAGCTTACATCAGTAAGTGACTGGGATGAGCGAGGAAAGTTAACGCATCTGCAGCTTGAAGAATAACGGGCATAAAAAGGTCACAATATGAGTCCGTTTACTACCGTACAGCGTAAAAAAGCGCTGATCTGGCTATCGCTTTTCCATCTGCTGGTCATCACTTCCAGTAACTATCTGGTGCAGCTACCGATCTCCATCTTTGGTTTTCATACCACCTGGGGCGCGTTCAGCTTTCCGTTTATTTTCCTCGCCACCGATCTGACGGTACGCATTTTCGGCGCTCCGCTGGCGCGACGCATTATCCTCGCGGTGATGATCCCGGCGCTGCTGATCTCCTACGGGGTTTCCGCGCTGTTCTACATGGGCGAGTGGCAGGGCTTTGCCGCCTTAACCAGCTTTAACCTGTTTGTCGCTCGTATCGCCGCCGCCAGCTTTATGGCCTACGCGCTGGGGCAAATCCTTGACGTCCACGTCTTTAACCGCCTGCGTCAGAGCCGCCGCTGGTGGCTGGCGCCCACGGCATCCACCCTTTTCGGTAACATCAGCGATACGCTGGCCTTCTTCTTTATCGCCTTCTGGCGCAGCCCGGACCCGTTTATGGCGGCGCACTGGGGGGAAATCGCCATCGTCGATTATTGCTTCAAAGTGCTGATTAGCATCGTATTCTTCCTGCCGATGTACGGCATGTTGTTGAATATGCTGCTGAAAAAACTGGCAGATAAATCTGATTTATCCGCATTGCAGCCAGGTTAAGAGTACTCGCGAAACGATGTGATAAGATAAGCGAATGAGCCGTTAATGGCCGTTTATCGAAAGGAAGATGTCAATGCGCAATTTGGTTAAATATGTCGGTATTGGCCTGCTGGTTATGGGGCTTGCTGCCTGTGATAACAGCGATACCAAAACGCCGACTGCCGGGGCTGCTGCGGAAAGCAACGCCAGCGGGCAACCTATTAGTCTGCTGGATGGCAAACTGAGCTTCTCCCTGCCTGCCGGTATGACCGACCAGAGCGGCAAGCTGGGCACCCAGGCCAACAATATGCACGTCTACTCTGATGCCACCGGACAAAAAGCGGTGATCGTGATTGTTGGCGACAATACCAACGAAGAGCTGGCGGTGATGAGCCAGCGCCTGGAAGAGCAGCAGCGCAGCCGCGACCCGCAGCTGCAGGTCGTGAGCAATAAATCCATTGAGCTCAAAGGCCACACCCTGCAACAGCTGGACACCATCATCTCCGCTAAGGGCCAGACCGCCTGGTCTTCCGTGCTTCTCGGCAAGGTTGATGACAAACTGCTGACGCTGCAGATCACGCTGCCAGCGGACAACCAGCAGCAGGCTCAGACCGAAGCGGAAAACATTATCAACACCCTCGTCATCCAGTAACTACTGGCCTGATGCCGCGGCCTCCGGTTCATTGACCGGGGGCCGTTTTTTTAATCGCCATCCCAGCAGCAGCGCTACCGCGACCAGCCCCGCCGTCGCCAGATAGATCGATGAAATTCCCGCCCACGCCATCAGCAGCCCGGCCAGCGGGCCGGTGATCCCCAGCGAGAGATCCATAAATACCGTATAGGTTGCCAGCGCCGACCCCTGGTTGTGCTGCGGCACCGCCTTCACCGCCACCACGCCAAGCGCCGGGAACACCAGCGAAAAGCCGGCTCCGGCAAAGAAAGTACCGATTTTCGCCATCAGCGGCGTCTCCGCCAGGCCCACTAACAGCAGCCCGATAATCTCGACGACAAAACAGATCATCGCCACGTTCAGCCCACCGAGGCGATTAATTCCGTTGGGAAACAGCAGGCGAGTGCCGACAAAGGCGCAGCTAAACAGCGTCAGGGCGAAGGCCGCGCCGTCCCAGCCTTTGGCATCATAAAACAGGGTGATAAAGGTGGCGATAACGCCGAAACCCGCCGATGCGAGGGCCAGCGCCATGCCGTAGAGCCAGACGCGCCCCAGCACCGCGCGAAACGACATCGCTTTACCCTTACCCGCTTTTACCGCCGCCCGCGGCAACGCGCACAGCACCGCCACCAGCGCAACCACCATAATCGTCAACGCCAGACCGTGCAGGCCAATCAGCGAGTAACAGAGCACCCCGAGCGGCGCGCCCATCGCCATCGCCCCGTAGGTCACAATCCCGTTCCAGGAAATAACCCGCCCGATATGCAGCGAACCGACTACCCCTACGCCCCACAGCGTTGAGCCGGTGCCCGCAAAGCTCTGCCCGATGCCGAGAATAATGCGCCCCAGACACAACAGCGCCAGGCTAACCACGGGCCAGCCGCCGCAGAACGCCGCCAGCAGATAGCACAGTCCGCTCAGAAAGCAGCCGCACAGGCCAAAAACAACGATTTTTTTCGGGCCCAGCAGATCGGCATAGCGCCCGGCGTGAGGGCGGCTGAGCAGCGTAGCAAAATACTGCAGGCTAATCACCAGCCCGGCCCAGAAGGCGCTATACCCCATTACATCATGAACATAGCCGGGTAATACCGCCAGCGGCAGGCCTATGGTCAGGTAGCTGGCAAAGTTAAAGATAACGACAGAGACAATCCGCAGATTGAGGCGCAATCCATTAAGCGCCGGTTCAGCGACGGTTTCGGGCATCGGGTTCCACCAGATTTTTACAACAGTGTTTCATTTCTACCACGCCGCACGTTATAAATCAGCAGCCAGATTAGGATTCCTGGCAGCAAGCCAGACGCTACACTTAATGAAAATCATAGAAAGGAAGAGTGAATGACAACCCCTCAGCCCGATAAAACGGGCATGCATATTCTGCTCAAACTGGCGTCACTGGTGGTTATCCTCGCCGGTATCCACGCCGCGGCAGATATCATCGTGCAGCTATTACTGGCATTGTTCTTCGCCATTGTCCTGAATCCGCTGGTCACCTGGTTTATTCGCCGCGGTATCAGACGTCCGGTAGCCATTACCATTGTGGTCGTGGTGATGCTGATCGTACTTACCGCGTTAATTGGCGTGCTGGCCGCGTCGGTTAACGAATTCGTCGCCATGCTGCCAAAGTATAATAAGGAGCTGACGGCGAAAGTCCTGCGCCTGCAGGAGGCGCTGCCGTTTTTGCATATTCATATGTCCCCGGAACGTATGCTGCAACGCATGGACTCCGACAAGTTAATGACGTTCACTACCGTCCTGATGACTGGCCTCTCCGGCGCCATGGCCAGCGTTATTTTACTGGTCATGACCGTGGTCTTTATGCTGTTTGAAGTCCGTCATGTCCCCTATAAACTCCGCTTTGCACTGAACAACCCGCAAATCCATATCGCCGGTCTTCACCGGGCGTTAAAAGGCGTCTCGCATTATCTGGCGCTGAAAACGTTGCTCAGCCTGTGGACAGGGGTGATTATCTGGTTAGGACTGATGCTGATGGGGGTTCAGTTTGCGCTGATGTGGGGCGTGTTGGCTTTTCTGCTGAACTATGTGCCTAACATTGGCTCGGTGATTTCCGCCGTCCCGCCAATGATCCAGGCGTTACTTTTTAACGGTTATTACGAATGCCTGCTGGTTGGCGCGCTCTTTTTAGTCGTGCATATGATTATCGGCAATATTCTCGAACCACGCATGATGGGCCACCGGTTGGGCATGTCTACGCTGGTAGTTTTCCTCTCATTGCTGGTCTGGGGGTGGCTGCTTGGCCCGGTGGGAATGCTGCTGTCGGTGCCGTTAACCAGCGTCTGTAAAATATGGATGGAAACCACTAAGGGCGGCAGTAAGTTAGCCATCCTGCTCGGGCCCGGACGCCCGAAAAGCAGGCTTCCGGGCTAGCCCTGCCGCTTCACCGGCCAGAAGATCGTCAGCACCCCGGTGACAATCAGCAGCACGCCCAGCAGCGATTGCCAGTGGAAAGGTTCATGCCAGCCGGGGAGCCAGATGGCGGCGGCCCAGACCAGAATGTAGCTCAGGCTCAGCAGCGCGTAGGCTTTCGCCAGCGGCAGCTGATGCAGGGCAAAGTACCAGCAGACCATCGACAGCAGGTAGCCCAAAAGACCAAACGCCAGGCCAAAGGTGCCCGCCCGCAGATGCAGCAGATGGTTGAGGAAGGTAAATAAATCCGTCAGCGGCGGCAGCTCGACCATCGCGCTGCGCAGCAGCAGCTGCGCGCCGCTCACCAGTCCGACGCTGAATAACGCCCAGATTAAGCCCATCAGATGCGGCTCCCCAGAATAACGATCCCAACGACGATAAGCGCCACGCCAAACCAGTGGCGGCGTGCGACCGGCTCGCGCCAGATCCCCCATGCTGCCAGCGTCACCCAGACAAAGTTCAGGCTCAGCATAGGGTAGGCGATGCTGACCGGAATCGACTGCAGCACGCTAAGCCACAGCAGCATGCTGCAGCCCAGAGAGAGCAGCGCCAGCCCCAGCCAGCCAAGAATATGGTGCCCGCGCCGCCCGGATTTGGACGGGCGGGTCGCCTGTTTCTGGCACAGCTGTCCGGCGCAGCTCAGCAGGCTGGCGAAAACCAGACAGATCCACACGCTCATTGCGGCAGGTACTGGATAAACACTACCCGCCCAAGCTCATAAGAGCTATCCGGTTTCGGTAGCGGTAGATCGGCCATACTCTCTCCTTTATCCATCAGCAGAACCAACGAGATCGGCCCCTGCTGGCGGTGCGCCGCTAACCAGTCAGCAAATTGCGCCTTATCGACAAACTGGTGCTGCGCATCCGGCCAGGAGAGACCATATTTCAGCTCGCCCTGCTTGTCGAACAGGATAATATCGCTGCGCTTGAGCTCCCAGGACAGTCCGCCGGCAATACCGACGTTATTGGTCAACACGTAGCGGCTCGGCGTCAACGATTCGCTCACGATATCCACCATAAACTGCGGCTGCTTGCTGTCGATAACCCGGTCGGGAATCGCGAAACCCACCAGCAGCGCCAACCCCAGCGGGCAGCACGCGGCAAGCGTCCAGCGGCGACCGTTATTCTTCATCGCCAGCCATCCCATCAGCGCCCAACAGCCGAATATTAGCGCCGCCAGCAGGCATTTATACAGCTCAATATGGCTCCATACCGGCTTGTGCATAAAGCCCCACGGCGAAACCACCAGCACCGCTACCAGACCAATCAGGCCAAAAGCCAGGTTGATCGCGCCGTTAATTTTCAGCGCTTTCGCCCCCGCCTTTGCCGCATCCAGCGCGTAGCGCGCCATCAGAATCGACAGCGGCGCGAAACACGGCAGGATGTAGGTCGGAAGCTTACCCTTAGCAATGCTGAAGAACAGAAACGGCATCGCCACCCATCCGAGCAAATAGAGCGCCCCGCGCGACTCGTCGCGCTCGGTCCAGCCGCGCTTGAGCGCTCCCGGCAGCAGCGCCAGCCACGGCAGGCTTCCGGCAATCAGGAACGGGATGTAGTACCAGAATGGCGCTTTATGCTGGGCATCTTTTTCCGCGAAACGCTGGATATGTTCAACCCAGAAGAAGTAGCGCCAGAAGTCCGGCTCTCGTTTGGCGATGGCCAGCCCCCACGGCAGAACCACCAGCGCGCAGACGCCCACCGCCAGCCACCCGTAAGTCAGCACTTCACGCCAGCGTTTACGCGCAATGACCCATGGCAGCACTCCAACCACCGGCACCGCCAGCGCGAGGAAGCCTTTGGTCATCACTCCCATCCCGCAGGCCACGCCCAGCAAGACGTAGCCGAAGATTTTACCGCTGTGGCTTTGAGCCTGCGCCGCACCCCAGAAGCTGCACATTGCCAGCGCCAGCCACATGGTAATCATCGGGTCGAGCACCGCATAGGTGCCGATACCGTAGACCAGCAGCGCGGTCAGGAATATCACTGGCGACAAAATCGCCAGGCGTTTATCGCGGAAAATACGCCATGCCAGCCAGGCCACCAGCAGGGCGGTGACGGTAATGGAGAACACCACCCCAAAGCGGACGGCAAAATTATTATGACCGAATAGCCACTGGCCGATGCTGTTGATCCAGTAGCCGGCAATCGGCTTCTCAAAGTAGCGCAGACCGAGGAAGTGCGGCACCACCCAGTCGCCGGTCGCCAGCATTTCGCGGCTGATCTCCGCGTAGCGGGTTTCATCCGGTTGCCACAGCAGGCGGAAGTTGAGGGGGAGTAAATAGTAGAGGACAAAAAGGGCGACCAGAGAGGCGCCGTAGCGAATGCTTTTCATCAAACACCCGAATTCAGTAATTGTTCACGCCCAAGCCAGCCTTCCCGGCCGGCTAATTCACCACGAACCACCTTGCCTCGCGGCAGCGCGCTAAAATCGACGGGCAGCAGCTGGCTTAGCGGGCAAAAACGGATCTCTTGCTGAGCGGCCATGGTCAGCAGCTCGTCAAACTGTTGCGCAAAGGCGATCCCTTCCACTTCAGCGTGGATGGTATAGACCGGGGTGCCCTTATCGCGGTGGATGCAATCCAGCAGATAGCGATTGAAGCCCGCAATATCGACCGCGCTGCCGACCACTTCATCCCAGGTGGGTAAGGTAACCGGGATCTGCACGGTCCCGGAAGCGCCGTTACCGAGCTGCGGCAGAAAAGGGGCGGTTCCCCGGCAGTCGCTGTTGTAGAGGAAATCAAACGCCTCTTTGGCTTTAATGACCCGCTGATCGGCACGCCAGCCGGCAACGGCGGAGCAGGTCACCGGACGACCGATGATCCGCTCCAGCTCCAGCAGCCCGCGCTCCACCTCCAGCGTCAACTTCTCCTGCGGCCAGACTCCGCTCCACGTTTGCCAGCTATAGTGATCCCAGGCGTGCAGACCGACTTCATGCTCCTGCGCGGCGGCGCGGATAACCTCTTCATTGCCCGCGCCGATCCTGCGCCCTGGCCAGGCGGTACCTGCCAGCAGGATATCCCAGCCGTACAGCGAAGCGGCCTTTGAGCGCAGCATCTTCCACAGAAATTTCGGTTTTATCAGGCGCCATAAATGACGCCCCATATTGTCCGGCCCGACGCTGAAAAAGAAGCTTGCCTGAATCCCGTGCTGGCTCAGCAGAGCCAGCAGCCGCGGGACCCCGTCCCGCGTGCCGCGAAAGGTATCGACATCTATGCGTAAGCCGACCTGTTTCATGATTTGCCGTTGTCCGTCAATTCAACCGTGCGCAGGAAGAAGTCCAGGGTATGTTCCACGGTCTCTTCCATTTCGACCGTCGGCACCCAGTTCAGGCAGCGTTTCGCGTTGCGAATGCTGGGCTTACGGTGCTCGACGTCCTGATAACCCTTCCCGTAATAATCGCTGCTTTCCACTTCGCGGAAACCGGCAAACGGCGGGAAACGGTCGCGCAGCGGATGACGTTCAAAGCAGGCCAGCAGCATTTCCGCCAGCTCTTTGATGCTCGCTTCGTTATCCGGGTTACCGATGTTGATGATCTGCCCGTCGCAGCGGCCGTCTTTGTTCTCAATGATGCGGAACAGCGCTTCGATACCGTCGCTGATATCGGTGAAGCAGCGCTTCTGTTTCCCGCCTTCAATCAGCTTGATCGGCGAGCCTTCTACCAGGTTGAGGATCAGTTGGGTAATGGCGCGAGAGCTGCCGATACGCGCGGCGTTCAGGTTATCAAGGCGCGGCCCCATCCAGTTGAACGGACGGAACAGGGTAAACTTCAGGCCGTTCTTATCGCCGTAGGCCCAGATCACGCGATCCAGCAACTGCTTGGAGACCGAATAGATCCAGCGCTGTTTGTTAATTGGCCCGACGACCAGATTAGAGGCATCTTCATCGAAATTGTTGTCGGTGCACATGCCGTACACTTCCGAGGTCGACGGGAAAATGATGCGCTTATCGTACTTCACGCAGTCGCGGATAATCTTCAGGTTCTCTTCGAAATCCAGCTCAAACACGCGCAGCGGGTTACGGGTATATTCGATTGGCGTGGCAATCGCCACCAGCGGCAGGACCACATCGCACTTCTTGATGTGATACTCGATCCACTCGGAGTGGATGCTGATATCGCCCTCAACGAAGTGGAAACGCGGGTTGTCGAGGAAGCGGCTGATGGCGTCTGAGCCAATGTCCAGTCCGTAAATCTCGTAGTTGTCGTCCTGCAGCAGACGCTCGGTCAGGTGGTTGCCGATAAAACCGTTCACCCCGAGGATCAGCACGCGGGTACGCCGCTTAATCGCCACGACCGGTTTGCTGCTCAGCACCGCTCCGGCTACCAGCCCCAGCGCCTGCGCCAGCTGCGTACCCTGCATATAAACGCCGCGCTCGGTCTGCCCGGTGACGATTTCTAATGCCCCTTCCTGACAGGCGACGACCAGCGGCGTGACGGAAAGCACGGTCCCCGCTTTGGCGGCGGGTAGATCGTCACGTACGCGGGACTTCCAGACGATAAACTTGTTCGCGCCGGCATAGCCGAACGCGCCCGGCCATGGATCGGAAACCGCGCGCACAAGATTATGCAGGCTCCGGGCGGAGTGCTCCCAGTCGAGGCGACCGTCTTCCGGCGTGCGGCGACCGACCCAGGTCGCCTGGCTTTCATCCTGCGCGCGCTCTTCGATTTTGCCGTCGCGGATCGCGGGCAGCGCCTGAGCCAGCAGGTCCGACGCCGCAGCGCAGAGTTTACGATGCAGGGCCAGCGCCGCCTCATCCTCGCCGATAGCTACGCTTTTCTGCGCTACGATATTCCCGGCATCGGCGCGGCTAACCATGCGGTGCAGCGTCACGCCAGTTTCGCTTTCGCCGTTGACCAGCACCCAGTTCAGCGGCGCGCGGCCGCGGTATTTCGGCAGCAGGGAACCATGCAGGTTAAAAGCCCCCTGCGGCGCGATATTCAGAATGTCCTCGCACAGCAGATTGCGGTAATAGAACGAGAACAGCACGTCCGGTTTTATCTCGCGGAGACGTTCGATCCACAGCGGATGATTCACATCTTCCGGCGCCCATACCGGAATACCTTGTTCCGCGGCAATGCGCGCCACGGAGCCAAAGAAATGGTTTTCGCCAGGGTTATCCGGATGGGTAAAAATGGCGGCGATGTCATAACCGGCATCCAGCAGAGACTGAATACCTGCACAACCCATATCGTGATAAGCGAAGACTACGGCTTTCATGAACGATCTTCCTCTTGAGATGCCGTTTCCGGCTGGCGAACAACACGTTGAATAAAGTAGCGGGGACGGGCGCGAACGTCGTTATAGATACGGCCGATATACTCCCCGAGCAGACCCATACCGACGAACTGGGCGCCGATAAACATAAACAGCACCGCGAACAGCATGAACACCCCTTCCGCCGCCCACTGCGGGCCAAATACCAGGCGCAGCACCACCAGCAGCAGACCGAAGGCGAAGCCCAGCAGAGCGATGGCGCTGCCGAACAGGCTCAGCAGGCGCAGCGGCGTGGTAGTGAGGCAGGTCACCAGGTCATACATCAGGTTAATCAGACGCATAAAACTGTATTTGGAATCACCGAATTCGCGCTCGGCGTGCATCACCGGGATCTCCACCGCGCGACGGGCAAAAGTATTCGCCAGAATCGGGATAAAGGTACTGCGCTCATGGCAGTTAAGCATCGCGTCGATAATATGGCGGCGATAGGCGCGCAGCATGCAGCCGTAATCGCCCATCGCTTTACCGGTGGTGCGCTGAATCAGACGATTGATCATCCTGGAGGCGCTTTTACGGAACCAGGTATCCTGGCGATTCTGACGCACGGTACCGACAACGTCGTAGCCTTCGTCGGCCTTCTCCACCAGGCGCGGGATCTCTTCCGGCGGGTTTTGCAGGTCAGCATCGAGGGTGATGATCAGGTCGCCGGTGACGTGGCTAAAACCCGCCATAATTGCCGAGTGCTGGCCGTAGTTGCGGTTCAACAGTACCGCCACTACATGGCTGCCTTCGGCTTCAGCGGCTTCGGTGAGCATTCGCGCCGAGTCATCGCTGCTGCCGTCGTCGACCAGCAGAATTTCATACTGTCGACCGAGCGTCGCGCAGGCGGTATCGGTACGGCGGATAAGCTCCGGCAGGCTCTCCTGCTCGTTATAGACAGGAATAACGACCGAGACCTTTTTCACGGGAGGATAGCTAAACATATCAACGTCCTGACAGCTGGTGCAGTGCGGAAATGACCCGAGTGACATCGTCGTCGGTCATATCCGGGAACAACGGGATGGAACAAATGCGCGCGCTGTTCCATTCCGTATGCGGTAATGAAACGTCGGGGAAACGCTCGCGGTAATACTTTTGCGTATGCGCGGCGCGGAAGTGCAGACCGGTGCCAATGCCCATGGCCTTCAGTTTTTCCATCAGGGCATCGCGGCTGATACCGCAGGCGGCTTCATCAACGCGGATAATAAACAGGTGCCAGGCGTGCTGATGCTCCCATGACGGCACCGCCAGCGGCCTGAAAGGCGTATCCGCCAGCTCGCGGAGATAGCGTTGCGCAATGGCGGCACGGCGCTGATTGGCGGCGGCAAGCTTGTCCAGCTGCACCAGCGCCAGCGCGGCGTTGATATCCGCCAGATTGTATTTAAAGCCCGGCGAAATCACCTCCGCCTGCGGGGCGCGGCCCAGGGTCTGCCGATCATAAGCATCTACGCCGAGGCCGTGGAACTTCAGGCTGCGAATACGTGCGGCCAGTTCATCATCGTCGGTTACAACCAGCCCGCCTTCGGCGCAGGTCATATTTTTGATCGCATGGAATGAGAAAATGGCGGTGCCGCGCCAGCCGACGTGACGGCCTTTGTAGTACGTCCCTGCCGCATGGGCAGCATCTTCAATCACCGGAATAGCGTGACGCTCGGCAATCGCGCGAATGGCGTCGATATCCACCGGCGCGCCCGCATAGTGCACCGGGACGATCGCCTTGGTCCGTGGAGTGATCGCCGCTTCAACCGCTTCGGGAGTAATCATCAGGTTATCGGGATCGACATCGATCATCACCGGCGTCGCGCCGAGCAGGCAGATCATGTTCAGCGTGGAGACCCAGGTCTGCGAAGGGGTGATCACTTCATCGCCGGCGCTGATACCCAGCGCCATCAGCGTAACGTGCATGCCGCCGGTCGCCGAACTGACGGCGATGGCGTGGCGGTTGCCGGTTAATGCGCAAAACGTTTCTTCCAGCGCCTGATTTTTCGGTCCGGTGGTGATCCAGCCGGATTGCAAAACTTCACGCAGCGCAGCCAGCTCTGCGTCGCCCATCGACGGGCGCGAAAACGGCAAAAAATCGCTCATCATTTTCCTGTTCTATAAATGACCCGACTAAACACGGGGTCGATAAGAAATATCCTGCACCTGCTGACTTAAACAAAATGAAAATGAAAGCAAATCAGCCCGATGCCGCGTTTCATTACTTTGTATTCAGATGTTATTAAATCTAGACAGGTTTGCTTAGGATAATATTAAGAAATTAATATTAATTAATTTATAATGATAATTATGTTTAAATTCAATCAGGTAGGAAAAAATTCAGCGTAAGAAAGGGATGTGTAGCGTTCCCGCCATATGGCGAAATAGCGGGAACGCAGTGGGGAAAAGTAAACGGAGGTTAAACCACTTTTCAATTAGCCATTTTTAAACATGGATGACCAAATATAAAAAATCCAGTCGAATCACTAAACTATTTCAAAATTATTACAGATTGCCAGGAAAATTTTCAGGCAATTCATTAGCCGGGCAATTAATCACTTCGTCATTATCCGCGCCGCAATCGCGCACAAAAGTGATAGTGGCAAACTCATCAATCACCTCCGTCGGATACGCCGGGCCGGCTTCACGGTAGGAAACCATCAGCGGGATATGATCGTTCTGGAAGCAGACGGTTTTTTCCGGATTATTCATCACCCAGCGTGGGAAAAAGATAGTGCCGTGGAACAGTTTGTCGCCGAGGTTTACGATCAGGCTGACGTCGGTACCGGTCGGTTCGGTCCAGGAAATTTTGTAGATGCTTTCACCAACGCGAACGATGTAAGCCTGTTGATCTTTCACCCAACGATTCGCGACGATGCCGCTGTGAATGCGGTAATCCAGAGTGGTGGCGTTTTTCACGTAAATTTCGTAGTTCCAGCCATTATCATAGGTATAAACCAGATGTTTACCGATAAAACCGCTCAGGTCATGTTTGTCGAATGTGCTCATAATTTGTTCTCCTCTATTTGTTGAGAACAAGCATACTGCTTTAAAAAATGGATGAATAACGCTATGTTTGGATTAAACTCATTCACTTTTTAGATGAATCATGCACAAGACTACGCTGGAACAATGGGCGCTGCTGGAAAAGGTGGTCGAACTGGGTAGCTTCGCGAAGGCGGCGGAAGAGACCCACCGCAGTCAGTCGTCGGTGAGCTATAATCTCGCGCTGCTGCAGGAGCGCCTCGGCGTCACGCTACTCACGCCATCGGGCCGTCGCGCGGTGCTGACCCCGGCGGGTGAGCTGCTGCTTGGCCAGGTTAAACCGCTGCTGCAGGCCTTCGCTTACGTCGAAACCCATGCCGCCACCCTGCGCGACGGCACGCGGACCCGACTGGACCTGGTGGTCGACAGCATTTTTCCGCGCGAGCGGCTGTTCGCCATTCTGCGCCAGTTTCAACAGCGCTATCCGCAGACCCAGGTCAGGCTGACCGAAGTGCTGGAAAACGTTGAAGAGGAACATCCGGCCCGCAGCGAGGCGGACGTGATGGTGCTGACCCGCCGCCAGGATATTACCGGCCGCGGAGAATGGCTGATGAATATTGATTTTGTCGCCGTCGCCCATCGCGAGCATCCGCTCTCCGCGCTGCAGGGACCGCTGGATGATAACGCGCTGGCCCCCTGGCCGCTGGTGCGCATCGCCGATCGCAGCAACGACCCGCAATCCTCCCGCGATGCATGGACCTTTTCCACCATTGATGCCGCCATTGATGCGGTGCTGTACCAGGTCGGTTTCGGCTGGCTGCCGGAGGAGCGTATTCGCCCTCAGCTACAGCAAGGAGTGCTGAAGATGCTGCCGCTGGGACACGGCGCGCGGCGCGCCACGCCGCTGCATTTGATCGTTAAGCGTGATTTAACGCCCATTGATGAGCAGGTCGCCACGCTGCTGGATCTGTTCAGAACCCCCTGAGGGTCTGATAGCCCGGACAGATGCGCAGCATCGCCTCCGGGAAACTCTGCTGCACTGTGCGCTCTGCTCCCGGGGGCGGCGCTTAACGCGCCTTGCCCGGGCTACAGATTCATCACCGTCTGCGGGCCGGTAGCCCGGACAGATGCGCAGCATCGCCTCCGGGAAACTCTGCCTCATTGTGCGCTCTGCTCCCGGGAAATACACCGAAGCTGATGCTTCAAGGCTTGCGCTACGCTTAGCCAGGCTGCAGGCGGGTTCACAATCGCATACAGCCGAAAGAGACATACCATTTTCTTATACTTTCAGCCCCTATATTGATCCAGCTTACGTCGAAAGTATGATGAATTATTAAAATCGTCATACTTTCCTGTCGCTGAGAAAATGCTTTGTCTATCATCCGCACCACCCTGCTGGCGCTATTCGCCTGCGCTCCGTTGCTGGCCTGCGCCGCGCCCAATGAACTCACCACCGCATGGCCGGTCAACGTGGGGCCGCTTAATCCTCACCTCTACACGCCCAACCAGATGTTCGCCCAGAGCATGGTCTATGAACCGCTGGTAAAGTATCAGGCGGATGGCTCAGTAAAACCCTGGCTGGCCAAAAGCTGGACCCACTCGGCGGACGGCAAAGTCTGGACCTTCACCCTGCGCGATGATGTGACATTTTCCAACGGCGAAGCGTTTGACGCCCATGCCGCCGCGGAGAACTTCCGCGTGGTGCTCGATAACCGCCAGCGCCACGCCTGGCTGGAGCTGGTCAATCAGATTGTCGATGTCAAAGCGCTCAGCCAAAACCAACTGCAAATCACCCTGAAAAGCGCGTATTACCCGTTCCTGCAAGAGCTGGCCCTGCCGCGCCCTTTCCGCTTTATCGCCCCGTCGCAGTTTAAAGACAATGAGACCCTGCACGGCATTAAAGCGCCGATTGGCACCGGCCCTTGGGTACTGAAGGCATCAAAACTCAATCAGTACGACGTGCTGGTGCGTAACGATCGCTACTGGGGCGAAAAGCCGCAGATTGAAAAGATTACCGTCAAGGTGATCCCGGACCCGACGACCCGCGCTGTAGCTTTTGAAACCGGAGATATCGACCTGCTCTACGGCAACGAAGGGCTGCTGCCGCTCGACACCTTCGCGCGCTTTAGTCAGAACCCGGCGTACCGTACCCAGCTTTCCCGGCCAATAGAGACGGTGATGCTGGCGCTAAATTCCGCCAAAGCGCCCACTAGTGAGCTGTTGGTGCGTGAAGCGCTGAACTACGCGGTGAATAAAAAATCGCTGATTGATAACGCTCTGTACGGCACGCAGCAGGTTGCGGATACGCTGTTCGCCCCCACCGTGCCTTATGCCGACATAGGCCTGACGCCGCGCCGGTACGATCCGCAGCGGGCGAAAGCGTTGCTGGAAAAAGCGGGCTGGCTACTGCCTGCGGGAAAAGAGATTCGCGAGAAAAACGGCCAGCCGCTGCGCGTTGAACTGTCGTTCATTGGCACTGACGCCCTGAGCAAGTCGATGGCGGAAATCATTCAGGCCGATATGCGGCAGATTGGCGTGGACGTGGCGCTGGTCGGCGAGGAAGAGAGCAGTATTTATGCCCGCCAGCGCGATGGTCGCTTCGGCATGATTTTCAACCGCACCTGGGGGGCGCCGTACGATCCGCACGCCTTTATGAGTTCGATGCGCGTGCCGTCGCACGCCGATTTTCAGGCGCAGCAGGGTTTAGCCGACAAGCCGCTGATCGATAAAGAGATTAGCGAGGTGCTGGAAACCACCGACGAACCCCACCGTCAGGCGTTGTACCGCGACATTTTGACCCGTCTGCACAATGACGCGGTGTATCTGCCTATCAGCTATGTCTCGACGATGGTGGTCGCCAGACCGGAGCTGGGTGCTATTCCTTACGCGCCGATTGCGTCTGAAATTCCGTTTGAACAAATTAAACCGGTGAAACCCTGATGCTACGTTACGCGCTACGGCGGATCTCGCTGCTGATCCCGATGATCTTCGCCGCCTCGGTGATTATCTTCCTCATGCTGCGCCTGGGCACCGGCGACCCGGCGCTCGACTATTTGCGTCTGTCGAACCTGCCGCCAACGCCAGAGATGGTCGCCTCGACCCGCGTGATGCTGGGACTGGATCAGCCGCTTATCGTCCAGTACGGCAGCTGGCTGTGGCAGGCGCTGCATCTGGATTTCGGCATCTCGTTCGCCACTCAGCGTCCGGTGCTGGATGACATGCTGAACTTCCTGCCCGCCACGCTACAGCTGGCGGGGGCTGCGCTGGTGTTGATTCTCCTCACCTCCGTACCGCTCGGTATTTGGGCGGCGCGGCATCGTGACCGCCTGCCGGATTTTATTGTGCGGGTTATCGCCTTTCTTGGCGTGTCGATGCCCAACTTCTGGCTTGCCTTTCTGCTGGTGATGTTCTTTTCAGTTTACCTGCAATGGTTGCCTGCGATGGGCTATGGCGGCTGGCAGCACATCATTCTACCGGCGGTGTCGATTGCCTTTATGTCGCTGGCGATCAACGCTCGTCTGCTGCGCGCCAGTATGCTGGAGGTCGCCGGGCAGCGCCATGTGACCTGGGCCAGACTGCGCGGTCTGAACGAGAAACAAACCGAACGTCGTCATATTTTGCGTAACGCTTCGCTGCCGATGATCACCGCCGTAGGAATGCATATCGGCGAGCTGATTGGCGGCACGATGATTATCGAGAATATCTTTGCCTGGCCCGGCGTGGGGCGTTATGCCGTTTCGGCGATATTTAACCGCGACTATCCGGTGATTCAGTGCTTTACGCTGATGATGGTGATTGTTTTTGTGGTTTGTAACCTGATGGTTGATCTGTTGAATGCCGCGCTGGATCCGCGCATTCGTCGCCATGAAGGAGCGCACTCGTGAACGTTTTCCTCTCTTCGCGCGGGTCTGTCCGCCTCTCTTTCATCATCATCGCCCTGCTGGCGGTAATTGCGCTCACCAGCCAGTGGTGGTTGCCGTACGATCCGCAGGCGATTGATCTTCCTTCGCGCCTGTTGACCCCTGATAGTCAACACTGGCTGGGCACCGATCATCTGGGGCGCGATATCTTCTCGCGCCTGCTGGCGGCAACACGCGTATCGCTTGGCTCGGTGATGGCCTGCCTGCTGCTGGTGCTGGCGCTGGGATTGATCGTCGGCGGCAGCGCGGGGCTTATCGGCGGTCGCGTCGATCAGGTCACCATGCGCATCGCGGATATGTTTATGACTTTCCCGACCTCGATCCTCTCTTTCTTTATGGTCGGCGTGCTGGGAACCGGGCTGACCAATGTGATTATCGCCATCGCCCTGTCGCACTGGGCGTGGTACGCACGGATGGTGCGCAGCCTGACCCTTTCCCTGCGCCAGCGCGAATTTGTGCTCGCTTCCCGGCTTTCCGGCGCGGGCCATGTTCGGGTGTTTATCGACCATCTGGCCGGCGCCGTGATTCCGTCTCTGCTGGTACTGGCGACGCTGGATATTGGTCACATGATGCTGCACGTCGCCGGGATGTCGTTCCTTGGCCTCGGCGTCACCGCGCCCACCGCCGAATGGGGGGTGATGATTAACGACGCGCGCCAATATATCTGGACCCAGCCGCTGCAAATGTTCTGGCCGGGGCTGGCGCTGTTTATCACCGTGATGGCCTTTAACATGGTGGGTGACGCGCTGCGCGATCGTCTGGACCCTCATCTGGTTACGGAGCATACCCACTGATGCCGCAACAAATTGAACTGCAAAACATCGCCTTACGGGCCGAGCGTCCGCTGGTGCACGGCGTTTCATTGACGATCAAACGCGGGCGCGTGCTGGCGCTGGTTGGCGGCAGCGGCAGCGGCAAATCCCTGACCTGCGCCGCGGCGCTGGGCATTTTGCCTCCCGGCGTACGCCAGACGGCCGGGATAATCCTTGCCGACGGCCAGCCGGTTTCTCCCTGTGCGCTACGCGGCAGCAAAATCGCCACCATTATGCAGAATCCGCGCAGCGCTTTTAATCCGCTGCGAACAATGGCCGATCACGCCCGGGAAACCTGCCGGGCCCTGGATAAAGCCTCAGACGACGCCACGCTTATTGCGGCGCTGGAAGCCGTCGGGCTGGAGAACGCGCCGCGCGTGCTCAAGCTATACCCGTTTGAGATGAGCGGCGGCATGCTGCAGCGAATGATGATTGCTATGGCGTTGCTGTGCGATGCGCCCTTTATCGTTGCCGACGAACCCACCACCGATCTGGACACGGTGGTCCAGGCACGCATTCTCGATCTGCTGGTAAGTATTATGCAAAACCGCGGCCCCGGCATGCTGCTGGTGACGCATGATATGGGGGTGGTGGCCAGGCTGGCGGACGATGTCGCGGTAATGGATAGCGGCAGCATTGTGGAACAGGGCGATGTGGAATCTCTGTTTCGCGCCCCGCGACACGACATCACCCGCGGGCTGGTGGCGGCGCATCTCGCCCTTTATGGTCTGGAGCTAAGCTGATGACATTACTGACCGCCTCGACAATTACCCATCACTACCCGGACTTAAAGGTGCTAACAGAGGTCTCTTTAGCGCTGAAAAGCGGTGAAACCGTGGCCCTGCTGGGGCGTAGCGGCTGCGGCAAAAGCACGCTGGCGCGCCTGCTCGTCGGCCTGGAATCCCCAACGCAGGGTCGCATCTGCTGGCGGGGAGAGCCGCTCTCCAGGCTCAATCGCGCTAAACAAAAGGCGTTCCGTCGGGATATTCAGATGGTGTTTCAGGACGCCATCAGCGCGGTCAATCCGCGTAAAACCGTACGCGAGATTCTGCGCGAGCCTATGCGTCACCTGCTATCGTTGACGAAAGCGGAGCAGCTGGCCCGGGCCAGCGAAATGCTCAGGGCGGTGGATCTTGACGATAGCGTGCTGAATAAGCGCCCCCCGCAGCTGAGCGGCGGGCAGCTACAGCGCATCTGCCTGGCGCGGGCGCTGACGGTAGAACCAAAGCTGCTGATCCTGGATGAGGCGGTTTCTAACCTCGACCTCGTGATCCAGGCGAGCGTTATTCGTCTGCTCAAAAAGCTCCAGCAGCAGTTCGGCACCGCCTGTCTTTTTATCACCCACGATTTACGCCTGGTTGAGCGCTTTTGCCAGCGGGTGATGGTGATGGATGAGGGGAAAATCGTGGAGATACAAACCGTGGGCGAGGCATTAACTTTTTCCTCTGACGCCGGTCGCGTGTTACAAAATGCGGTACTTCCCGCCTTTCCCGTGCGCCGAAATAAGGTTTAAGCCAGATGCAACGAATTACCATTACTCTCGATGACGATTTACTCGATACGCTGGATAGCCTGAGCCAGCGCCGTGGCTACAACAACCGTTCCGAAGCGATCCGCGATATTCTGCGCGGCGCGCTGGCCCAGGAGGCCGCTCAGGAGCACGGTACCCAGGGCTTCGCGGTGCTCTCTTACGTCTATGAACATGAGAAACGCGATCTCGCCAGCCGTTTAGTCTCCACCCAACATCACCACCACGATCTCTCCGTCGCCACTCTGCATGTGCATATTAATCACGACGATTGTCTGGAAATTGCCGTGCTGAAGGGGGATATGGGCGACGTTCAGCATTTTGCCGATGACGTTATCGCCCAGCGCGGCGTGCGCCACGGCCATTTGCAGTGCCTGCCGACGGAGAAGGAATCCCCCCACTCATAAACTGTGCGCGGCGATAAACGGCTTTTTAACTCGCGAGTGGGGCTAACGCTATCATGCTGGCTCGTTAGCCCATGCGCCTCGCAGCGGTTTTTCTCAACCATTAATAAACGACATGAATTATACGTTTGGTTAATTATTTCACTTCGCTAATAATCACGTCTCATTTAACGATCTCGTTATGGCGAGGCTCCTGCATAAACATAAGTTACCGCCCTGTTGGTATCGAGAGAGACCACTCAGGGAAATACAGGCTTCCATCGAATCAAGGTGTTGCCAAGGTAACTTCTGACGGCGTTCATGTCGGACAGATACGTTGTGCAGTGCTAAAACCAGGACGTAGGGATCTGCCTGTGCTCATCCTGTCTTGTTCGCCCCTATGAGTGATTTTTTATAGGGAATTACACCATGTCTTCCATTCAACTGTGCGCCGCACACCAGGCGACTTCGACTTTCGACGGCGACGCAATTGCCCAGTACATGCGTACCGATTTTATTACCCTGCCGGAGCATCTCAGCGTTCATGAGGCGCGAGAACTGTTCGTTTCTCAGCTGGCCAGCGATGAGATCCCCGGCCAGGTTTTTGTCGTCGCCGGAAAAAAACTGCGCGGCAGTTTATCGATTAAAAAGCTGCTGCAGGAGAGCGATACCGCGCAATCCATCCGTTATTTAATGGATAGCTGTCTGTTTCGCGTCAGGCCCGACGACCCGCGCCCGCAGGTGGTCGCCGAACTCGGCGAGCGCGGGCTCGATCTGGTGCCGGTGGTCGAAAAGGGTAAGCTGGTCGGCTGCCTGATGGAAAAAGAGATCGCTCATCTGCTGGAAGATGACGTGACCGAGGATGCTCAGCGCCAGGGGGCGACGCTGCCGCTGGAAAAGCCCTATCTGGAAACCAGCCCGTGGGCGCTGTGGAAAAAACGTTCGGTATGGCTGCTGCTGCTCTTTGTCGCCGAAGCCTACACCAGCAGCGTGTTACAGCATTTTGAAGAGGCGCTGGAATCGGCTATCGCGCTGGCCTTTTTCATACCACTGCTGATTGGTACCGGCGGCAACAGCGGAACGCAGATAACCTCTACGCTAGTACGTTCGATGGCGCTCGGGGAAGTGCGACTGCGCGATATGGGACGCGTGATCCGCAAAGAGGTCTCAACCTCGCTGCTGATCGCCATCACGCTCGGCCTGGCGGGCTGCCTGCGCGCCTGGATGATGGGCATCGGCATGGAGATCACCCTGATTGTCAGTCTGACGCTGGTATGCATCACCCTGTGGAGCGCGGTGGTGTCGTCGGTGATCCCCCTGACGCTTAAGCGCGTCGGCATCGACCCGGCGGTGGTGTCAGCGCCGTTTATCGCCACCCTCATCGACGGTACCGGATTAATTATCTATTTTAAAATCGCCCAGTATTTTCTTGGCCTGAATTGATTATTGCACCCGGCGGGCACGTCTTGCCGGGCTGTTTTATTCCCCCACGAATATCAGCAATCGCATTAAGCAATCTCAGTAAATCTGGTGCAAGTCGATAAAAAGCGTGCCCTTTCTCCGTTAAAATAACTTTTCTGATATTCCTGCCACGCGTAATCAGGTTAAAACCCAGTTCATTTTCAAGCGCACATATGCTGGTTGTTATTAGCGAAGGGGCAATACTCAGCCGCTGCGATGCAAAGTGAATACTCCCCTCCCGAACCATAAGCATGAATATCTCCACCTGTGATTTATTCATTGCCGAAATTTCTCCCGATTAAACCTTTGGCTTACGTTTTAAGTTGTCCAGTACGCAATGTCAATCGGTACAAACGGCCCCTCCGCCCCTACAAATAAAATAAAGTGTGAAGCTGACCGCTAGCGCATTTAATTATGCATTTCAGCCATTTCATTATTAAATATCCAGTCTCGCGGCGGCGTCTGCGGATGTGAACGACATCACTATAAGCCAGCCAACCAAAAAACAAAATATTCATACTTATCAAATAATTAAAGAAAACGCGCTTGCTGAATTAATTTATGGCACACGCCATGCAATTACCTCCACGTAATCAACACTGGAGATAGTTAAATGACGTACAAAATTTTACTCCCGCAGGAAATCATGGCTGAAGGGAGAGAATACCTGGAAAGTCGCGGTTATCAGCTGATTAACGGATCAGGGATGGAAGAAGAAGATATCATTCGCGACATCGGGGACTGCGACGGTATTATCGTACGCCTTTCAAAAATGTCCGATCGCGTATTTGAGGCGGCTAAAAAGCTGAAAGTCGTTGCACGACACGGTGCCGGTTACGATACGGTCGATCTGGAGTCAGCGAAACGTCACGGCGTAGTCGTATTAAATGCGCCAATTGCTAACAGCATGTCCGTTGCCGAACTGGCCATATTTTATATGCTGCACTGCTCGCGTAATTTCAAGCTGGTACAGGAAAAGATGCTTGAAGATTATTACTGGGCAAAACTGCGTACGCCAAAAGTGGAGCTGGATGGTAAAACGCTGGGCCTGATTGGCGTGGGAAATATCGGTTCACGCGTGGCAATCAAAGCGCTGCATGGCTTTAATATGAAAGTTATCGCCTACGATCCGTATAAAACCCAGCAGCAGATCCCCGAAGGCGTAGAACTCACCGACGATTTTGACCGTATTTTCAAAGAGAGCGACTTCGTTTCTCTGCACTGCCCGACGACCGCGGAAACCACCGATTTTGTCGGTGAGAAACAGTTTTCCATGATGAAGCCCACCGCCTACTTCATTAATACCGCACGCGGAAAGCTGGTTGATGAAAAAGCGCTGTATCACGCCTTGAGCACCCACGCTATCGCCGGAGCGGGCGTGGACGTCTTAAAGAAAGAGCCGTTTGATGCCAACGATCCGATTTTCTCGCTAAGCAATATCGTGATTGCCCCGCACATTGGCGCCGCCACTATCGAAGCGACCGACAGAGCCTCGCTCCATTCCGCGATTGGCATTGATGAAGTCTTATCCGGTAAGAAACCATCCTGGCCGGTGCCGGGTTTTTAAGGAGAAAAACATGACTATTGGTAACCGTATTTTTTTAAAACGTCCGGCCTGCAGCGTCGATCTTCTGAAAGAATTTGAACAGCTCCCGGCGGCGAATATTGCTGACACCATGAATCGTATTGCCGTACTGGGTAACGGGATTAAACGTATTTCTTCGCCGAAAAAACCGATTATGGCGGGCTTCGCCATCACCGTAAAAGTTCGTGCGGGCGATAACCTGATGCTGCACGCCGCGCTGGATATGGCGGGTGAGAACGATGTGATTGTGGTCTCCAACGAAGGCGACCGTTCGCGAGCGCTGATGGGCGAGATCATGGTGGCCTACGCCCACTGCATGAAGAAAGTCGCCGGTATCGTGCTGGACGGGCCAATCCGTGACATCGATGCGCTGTCGGTTCTCGATTTTCCACTGTTCGCCACCGGCTCCAACCCCGCAGGCCCGTTTAAACAAGGTCCCGGCGAGGTGAACACGCCGATCGCCGTTGGCGGCGTCGCGGTTTGTCCGGGCGACCTGATCGTCGGCGATGCGGATGGCGTCATTGTTATCCCCCTCGGCGACGCAGAAGCCGTACTGAATAAAGCCAAAGATTATGCAAAATTCGATGCAAGCAAAGTAGAGGCCGCGAAAAACGGCACCGCGAATCGCCTTTGGGTCAAAAAATCACTGGATGAGACAGGCGTTGAGTTTATCGACGACATGTATCGTTAATTTGATTAAATAATATCAGGCCGCGGTGCCCTGACGGGCCGTGGCTTTAAAGCAAAGGTAATAAAAATGCTTTATTTAAAACTCTTGCCCATTATCTTTTTTCCCGTTTTATTTTGGATAATACCGCACCCGGAAGGCGTCGCCTCGCCGACCTGGCATATGGTTGGCATCTATCTGGCGATGCTGTGCGGACTGGTTTTACGTCCGTTTACCGATGCGGTCATTATGCTGATTATTCTCGGGTTTGCCTCTCTGGTTCTCGACCCTGCTCCTCTGTTTGCGGGTTTTGGTAGCCCGATGGTCTGGTTTATCATCAGCGCCTTTATTATTTGCAAAGCGTTTGTCATTACCGGTCTGGGTAAACGTATCGCCTATCTGCTGCTAAAACGCTACGGTAAAAATACCCTCACCCTGGGCTATCTGATGATGGTGACGGATACCGTACTGGCCCCGGCAACAGGTTCAAATATGTCCCGTTCCGGAGGCATCACCTATCCCATCTTCAGGAACATCGCCGAAGCGCTGGGCTCGAAGCCCGACGACGGTAGCCGGAAAATCGGCGCCTATCTGACCATCCTGATGTACGTCGTCTCAATGGGAACCTCCAGCCTGTTTCTGACGGGGATGGCGACCAACTCAATTACCGTCTCGCTGGCTAACGAGATCATGAAAGTGAATCTCGAATGGATGACCTGGTTTAAAGCCGCCATTGTGCCCGCCGGACTGGTGCTGCTGCTCGCGCCATGGATTCTGTATAAAATCTACGCCCCGGAACTCAAAGTTATTGATAACGTCAACGAAATTGCTGAAAAAGGCCTGCGTGAACTGGGTCCGGTAAAGCGCGAAGAGAAGCTGTTGATCGTATTCTTTATTCTGGGCGTACTCGGCTGGATGACGGGCTCCATTACCGGCATCGCCTTTATTCCCGTCGGCCTGGCTTTCCTCGCCTGCCTGCTGCTTTTCGGCGTCCTGAGCTGGAACGACGTGGTGAGCGAAAAATCGGCCTGGCAGACCTTCGTCTGGTACGGCGCGTTTTATGGATGCGCGGTTGCGCTATCAAAAGGCGGGTTCTATGTCTTCCTGGTCGACGTTATCAAAAACTATCTTGACCTGTCGCACCTGAATGAAATCAGCGCGATTGCCGTCCTGGTCTTTATCAGCCTTGCTGTCCGCTATTTCTTTGTCTCTAATAGCGCGTTCGTGGTCTCATTCTACCCGGTACTTTTTACCCTGGGAATGACGACTCAGGCGCATCCTATGTACGTGGCGCTTTCTCTGGCCTTCTCCGCAGGCTATGGCGCATTGCTGACGCACTATGGCAACGGCGCTGGCGTATTTACGTTCTCCAGCGGCTACGTGCCGCAAAAAACATTCTGGATGCTGGGCACCATCATGGTGGTGGTCAACGTATTAATCTTCTTCCTGATCGGTATTCCCTACTGGAAGTTTATCGGCATTTAACAGGAGCATAATATGAAACTGGATATTCTGATTAAAAACGGTCTGGTCGCCGATCTTGATAGCCGCGATTATATTAATCGCAATATTGGCATCATCGGCGATCGTATCGTTGACTTAAATGCCGTTGATGATTTACAGGCCGAAACGGTTATTGATGCCGCAGGTTGTATCGTACTGCCTGGCTTAATCGACTTCCATGGCCATGTTTTTCATGGCGGGACCGCCATCAGTGTTAACCCTGATATCGTATGCTTGCCAAATGGGGTCACCAGTATGGTCGATGCCGGCAGCAGCGGCTGGGTAAATTATCAGCTTTTTCGCAATAGCGTGATTCATCCTGCCATGGTGAAAATCAAAAGCTATCTGAACGTGGTCAACGTCGGACTTTCTACCCTCGGAGGCGGGCCGACCGGTTATCTGGAAAATACCAACCCGGCAAATTACAACGAGGAGAAGATAGCGCAAACGCTGAATGGCAACAGAGACAATATTCTCGGCCTGAAACTACGCTACAGCCAGGATATCGCTAAAGGGAAACAGTACGCCAGCGACCCTCTTCTCTCTACCGTCTCCCTGGCGCGTAAACTGGATACCACGATTTGCGTTCACGTCACGGACTCTCTTCTCTGCGCCGATGAACTGATCCGCTATTTTAATGCCGATGATATTTACGCGCACTGTTTCCACGGCACCGGCCACTCGATTCTCAATGAACAGGACGAGGTCTATGCGGCGATAAAAGAGGCCCAGTCCCGGGGCGTTATCTTCGACTGTTCAAACGGCGTGGCCCACTTTGATTTTCACGTTGCCAGAACCGCCATGGCGCAGGGATTCTATCCTGATATCATTAGTACCGAT
Organism: Klebsiella sp. K5-306; assembly: GCF_051835185.1. NCBI lineage: Bacteria > Pseudomonadati > Pseudomonadota > Gammaproteobacteria > Enterobacterales > Enterobacteriaceae > Klebsiella > Klebsiella sp. K5-306. The sequence goes on along the minus strand of NZ_JAIFJY010000002.1, from coordinate 390,156 downwards.
CTCACTTTAAGAAATAGCTTACGGACGGATAAGGTCTACAGTCTGCTCCACGTCATGTCGAAATATCTCAACATGGGAATGTCCTTCTTCGATATTGTTCGCGCGGTAACCGCTACGCCGGCCCGCCTGATGAAGATGCAGGGACAAATTGGTACCCTGGCGCCCGGCGCGTTTGCTGATATTTCGATTGTTAAACTGCAAAAAGAGAAGATTGTTTTTGAAGATACTCAGGGCGTTAAAATTGAAGGCGACCGTTACATTGATAACTGCGCTACCCTGTGTAATGGTCAAATTGTCTACCGCCGCCTGCGCTTCTAATCGCTAATTATTAAGCCTTACGTCTACCTCGGCGTAAGGCTTTTATTCTGAATCGCGTATAATATGACTTCACTCATTGATTCTCCTCGCGCTCATCATATACTAAGGCTTGCCTACCCTGCTGTCTGCGAGAATAATGCATGAATAATAATGAAATTGTTATCTTTTCAGTTTCCAGGACAATAACCCAACGAATCATGAATGTCCTTATTGAAAGGAAACTCGACATCCCCGTGTATGAATTTCGTTATTCAGAAGTTCTCGACAAAGCCCATGAGATGATTCAATCCGGCACTAAGATAATTATTAGCCGAGGCGGTACCGCCGCACTCCTGCGTAGCAATATTACTATCCCCGTCATTGAAATAGCCCATGATTTTCATGGCGTTTATCGCATCTTACAAGAAGCGAATAGTAAGTCGCAAAAAATCGCCGCCGTTGGTTTCCCGCAGTTTTGCAGCGCCTTACGCCATTACCAGAACATGACCAATGAAGATTTTAAAATTTGTCAGGTTTATAATCATCACGATATTGAAAATGTTATAAAAAATCTTTCGGAGAATAATTACCATACCGTAATCGGCGGACTGACCGTTGCTGAAATGGCTCAAAAATATCACCTCAATGCTATTATGGGGGATACTGATAACATTTCCATTGAGCAGGCCATCAATGAAGCTCACAGTTTATTGAAATACATTAATCGTGAAAACAGCAAACTGATCATGAGCCACTCAGCATTGAATCAGGCGCGTGAAGGTATTATATGCATCGATCAGCTTGGTGAAATTATCAATATCAACGCTACCGGCGTGGCATTATTCCAATGTCAAGCCGGAGATAAAATATTCAAAAAAGAAGCGTTTAAAGAGATCTACGCCAGTATTATTAATGAATTAGACATCAAAGAGCAGGCTATAGACATCAACGGCGTAACGATTCATATTTCCGTGCGCCACTTTTCTAACCGAAAAATATCTTATGCCGTTATTACGGGGCTAAGCCAGGAGAGCACGCTTTGGCAAAACAGCGTCAACAAAAAAAGTAAGCTGCGCGGTTTTTCCACAACCTGGTCTTTCGACGATATTATTGGCCAGTCGCCGGCCATCCTCGATGTTATAAAAAAAGCCAAACTGTGCGCCCGCCACGAACTGCCGATTCATATTTTAGGTGATACCGGCACGGGCAAAGAACTTTTCGCCCAAAGTATTCACCACTATAGCGCCAGAGGCCATAGTCCTTTTATCGCGATTAACTGCGCGGCCATCCCCGAGAGCATTCTGGAAAGTGAACTCTTTGGCTATGCCGACGGCGCCTTTACCAGCGCGCGGAAGGGCGGCAAACCTGGGGTGTTTGAAATGGCGATGAACGGTACGGTGTTTATCGATGAAATCAGCGAAGCGCCGCTATCGGTACAGGTTAAGCTGCTGCGCGTATTGCAGGAAAAGCAGTTTTCTCGTCTCGGCGGCGATACGCTTATTACCGCCGATTTTCGCCTGATCACCGCCAGCAATAAGGATCTGCGCCAGCTCGTCGCCAACGGTGAATTCCGGCAGGATCTGTACTACAGAATCAATATCCTTGAGTTGACGCTACCGGCCTTACGCCAACGACCGGGCGATATTATGCTGTTAATTCAGCACTTGCTTCATCAGCAGGGTAAGCAAATTACCTTTACCCCCGACGCGGTGGATTTTTTACATAGCTATCGCTGGCCCGGCAATATTCGCGAACTCCAGGCGGTGATCTACCGACTCATTGTGCTGCTCGATATAGACAGGGTGAACAAGGAGATTTTACTCCAGGTTAGTCAAATTACACCCGATGACCATCAGCAACTCGCTCACTCCCCGGCTGTGAGCGTCTCATCCGATGAAACCGATCTATTAAAGAAACAAGAGAAACAACTGATTACCAGCGTAATAGAAAAAACCGACGGAGACAGAACCAGAGCATCGGTCATGCTGGGTATTAGCCCCACCACCCTGTGGCGCAAATTAAAGCAGCATAATATCAGCGGATAAGTCGAAGCCTGCTCCGCTGATACAGAGCAGGCGATTATTTCTGTTCCGCTAAAGCCTGCGCGCATGCCCAGGCTGACGCCCATGCCCACTGGAAGTTATAACCTCCCAGCCAGCCGGTAACGTCCATCACTTCGCCGATAAAGTAGAGCCCGGGCACCTTACGGGCCTCCATGGTGCGCGAAGAGAGTTCGTTAGTATCTACGCCGCCGAGGGTCACTTCCGCCGTACGATAGCCTTCGGTGCCATTCGGCTGGACGCGCCATGCGGTCAGCGTCTCAACCAGCGCCTGCTGCTCGCGGACGTTAAGCTGTTTCAGCGTGATATCCGGGAGTTGGCCCAGCTGCTGCAGGCACTCAACCAACCGTTTCGGCAGCTGCATCGCAAGCGTGTTTTTCAGGCTCTGATTAGGATGCGCCGCGCGCTGTTCGTTGAGGAAATCATCAAGATGGCACTCCGGCAGCAGATTGATGCTGACGAATTCTCCCGGCTGCCAGTAGCTGGAAATTTGCAGTACCGCCGGCCCGGACAGCCCGCGGTGGGTAAAGAGCAGATTTTCCCGGAAGACGGTCCCGTTTTCCGCCGTGATGGTTGACGGCACCGAGACGCCGGAAAGCACCTGCAGCTGCTCAAGCAGCGGCTTATGCAAGGTAAACGGCACCAGGCCCGCGCGGGTCGGCAGTACCTTCAGGCCAAACTGCTCGGCAAGCTTGTAGCCGAACGGCGAAGCGCCCAGACCGGGCATGGATAACCCGCCGGAGGCCACCACCAGCCTGTTCGCCGCCACCGTCTCGCCGTTAAGCTGCAGCATGTAGCCCTCATCATCCCGCTCAACGCTGATAATTTCGCTACGCAGGCGAATTTGTACGCCGCCCTTTTCACACTCCGCCAGCAGCATGTTGACGATTTGCTCGGCGGAATCATCGCAGAAAAGCTGGCCCAGGGTTTTCTCATGCCAGGCAATACCGTGTTTGCTAACCAGATCGATAAAGTCCCACTGGGTGTAGCGCGCCAGCGCGGATTTGCAAAAATGCGGGTTTTGGCTGAGATATGCCGCGGGTTCGATATACATGTTAGTAAAGTTGCAGCGTCCGCCGCCTGACATCAGGATCTTGCGCCCGGGCTTTTTGCCATTATCGAGCAGCAGCACCCGGCAGCCTGCCTGCCCTGCCTGCGCCGCACAAAACATTCCCGCCGCTCCGGCGCCGATTACGATGGCATCAAACCTTTCCACACAACATTCCTCATATCCCGATTGTCGGGAATTGTAAATTTTTCACTCTGGTCGCACCAGCATGAAAAAAACAGATTTACGTACCTCATTGAAAGATATAGGAATACTCCCAACAAGGTAAAACTTAAACAGGAAGAAAATCAAAAAAAGTCTATATTTCACTTTGCCCGCGCCGCTAAAGTCACTGATAATGCGCCGCGTTCATGTCCTCAAAATGGCGTAACGTCCTATGCTACATTTATTTGCCGGTCTGGATTTACATACCGGGCTACTGTTATTGCTTGCTCTGGCTTTCGTGCTTTTTTACGAAGCGATCAATGGTTTTCATGATACCGCAAACGCTGTTGCAACTGTGATCTACACACGCGCAATGCGGTCGCAGCTTGCTGTGGCGATGGCGGCTCTTTTTAACTTCTTCGGCGTTCTGTTGGGCGGTCTCAGCGTAGCCTATGCCATCGTGCATATGTTGCCGACCGACCTGTTGCTTAACATGGGTTCAGCACATGGCCTCGCCATGGTCTTTTCCATGCTGCTGGCGGCAATTATCTGGAACCTCGGCACCTGGTACTTCGGCCTTCCGGCCTCCAGCTCGCACACCCTGATCGGCGCGATCATCGGTATTGGTTTAACCAATGCGCTGATGACCGGTACGTCGGTGGTGGACGCGCTGAACATCCCGAAAGTCATGGGTATTTTTGGCTCGCTTATCATCTCGCCAATCGTTGGCCTGGTCGTGGCGGGCGGCCTGATTTTCATCCTGCGTCGTTACTGGAGCGGAACCAAAAAACGCGCCCGTATCCACCTGACCCCAGCCGAGCGTGAAAAGAAAGACGGCAAGAAAAAGCCGCCGTTCTGGACGCGTATTGCGCTGATTCTCTCCGCCATTGGCGTTGCGTTCTCCCACGGCGCGAACGATGGTCAGAAAGGCATTGGCCTGGTCATGCTGGTTCTGATCGGCGTAGCTCCGGCTGGCTTCGTGGTCAATATGAACGCTTCCGGCTACGAAATCACCCGTACCCGCGATGCGGTCAACAACGTGGAAACCTTCTTCCAGCAGCGTCCTGAGCTGTTGAAGAAAGCGACCGGCGCTGAGCAGCTCATCCCGTCTCCGGACGCGGGGGCAGCCGCAAATGGCGAATTCCACTGCCACCCGGCAAACACCATCAACGCGCTTGACCGCGTGAAGACGATGCTGACCGGAACCGAAAGCTACGACACGCTCTCCGTTGAGCAACGCAGCCATCTGCGCCGCATTATGCTCTGCATCTCCGATACCACCGATAAAGTGGCGAAGCTGCCGGAAGTCAGTGCCGACGATAAGCGTCTGCTTAAAAAGCTGAAAACCGATATGCTGAGCACCATCGAATACGCGCCAATCTGGATTATTATGGCGGTTGCGCTGGCGCTGGGTATCGGCACCATGATCGGCTGGCGTCGCGTGGCGACCACCATTGGCGAGAAAATCGGTAAGAAAGGGATGACCTACGCACAGGGTATGTCAGCTCAGATGACCGCAGCCGTATCGATTGGTCTGGCGAGCTATACCGGTATGCCGGTTTCCACCACCCACGTGCTCTCCTCCTCGGTTGCGGGGACAATGCTCGTCGATGGCGGAGGTCTGCAGAAGAAGACCGTCACCAGTATTCTGATGGCATGGGTACTCACCCTGCCCGCGGCGATTCTGCTCTCCGGCGCGCTATACTGGCTCTCGCTGCAGATTATCTAAGCCGTCTCGGTAATAAGACAGATAAACGGGTCAGGAAACTGGCCCGTTTTTTTTACCCGCAGTGTCACTAGTGCCAGATAGCCAGGGCAATCATGCTCACCATCACCAGGCCGCAGAGGGCGCTGGTAAGGATAAACTGCCGACGAACCCGCTCGCAGCGGCGGATGAACTCATCGTCGTGATGATCGCGGTAGCGCTGAGCGTAGATATACCACACCAGGCGCATCTGTTTGCTGGGCTGTCCATGCGACGTAAAAAAACCGCCGCCGTCGACATATTGATAGAGCAAAGGGTCACAACCACGTAGCACAACAAGCAATGCACGCAGCGACGAGAAGTAGCGTGCCATATTCACTACACATACGATACACAGGGCCCAAAACAGCGCAACAGTGCTGATCATACCTCCTCCCCGGCGACCCGTCCTCGGAGGCTCCCTCCGGGACTACCGCTCCCCAATATCAAACCGACTGTACTGTGAAAGAGTGCGATTCCGATCACGTTTATTTATCCGACCGGCTCATTAAATAGTGTAGGAGATCAGTTAATTTTTTTACCACAACGTTAATCATTATCAATGCATAAGTCGGATATATTTGTTTAACTATTTGCTGAACAAGGTAGATTGACGGATCGCGAGGGGCGCTATAAGGTAGAAATATCTTCTACAATTAGGTCCTTAAGGACTACCCCCCGCGAATGTGGCACGCAGGACGCGGGCGAAGCGGCAGCGCTGGCTGTCAGGTCCAACGGTCATCGACAACTTATGGAAGGAGTAACACTATGGCTTACAAACATATTCTTATTGCAGTAGACCTGTCCCCGGAAAGCAAAGTACTGGTAGAAAAAGCCGTTTCTATGGCCCGTCCCTACAATGCAAAAGTTTCCCTGATCCACGTAGATGTGAATTACTCCGATCTCTACACCGGCCTTATTGATGTTAACCTGGGCGATATGCAGAAACGCATCTCCGAAGAGACTCACCACGCGTTAAGCGAACTCTCTACGAATGCGGGCTATCCGATCACTGAGACCCTGAGCGGTAGCGGCGATCTCGGCCAGGTGCTGGTCGATGCGATTAAAAAATATGATATGGACCTCGTGGTTTGCGGTCACCATCAGGACTTCTGGAGCAAGCTGATGTCCTCCGCGCGTCAGCTCATCAACACCGTTCACGTCGATATGCTGATTGTCCCGCTGCGCGACGAAGAAGAGGAATAACAGGACGTTATTTCATTTCGCTGATGACCAACGCCCGCCCATGCGGGCGTTTTTATTTCTCACTCCCCGCCGAAAAGAAAGAATATAAATCCATAAAATCCGCAAATTGCCAGATTGATCAACCAACAAAATCGCCATTTATCCATATAATCATTCGCCAAAGCGTATAACCATCATATCATTGCGCAAAATTAAGGTTTTTAAGCGCGTTTTGGCATACGCGTGCATACTTTTTCGGACAGGACTAAAAGGCGAAGCAATATGAACTCCACCGCACCCACAGGCTTGCTGCAGCAACCTCGCCCATTCTTCATGATCTTCTTTGTGGAACTATGGGAACGATTTGGCTATTACGGCGTTCAGGGCATTCTGGCCGTTTTCTTTGTTAAACAGCTCGGCTTCTCGCAGGAACAGGCGTTTATAACCTTTGGCGCGTTTGCGGCGCTGGTATATGGCCTGATCTCCATCGGCGGCTATGTCGGCGATCATCTGCTCGGCACCAAACGTACGCTGGTGCTGGGCGCGATTGTCCTCGCCGCGGGCTACTTTATGACCGGCCTGTCGCTGCTCAAACCCAATCTCATTTTTATCGCGCTGGGAACCATTGCGGTGGGAAACGGGCTATTTAAAGCCAACCCGGCGAGCCTGCTCTCCAAGTGCTATCCGCCAAAAGATGCCCGCCTCGACGGCGCCTTCACGCTGTTCTATATGTCGATTAACATCGGTTCGCTGCTGTCGCTGTCGCTGGCGCCGGTGATTGCCGATAAATTCGGCTACGCGGTGACCTACAACCTGTGCGGCGCCGGCCTGATTGTCGCCCTGCTGGTTTACTTCGCCTGTCGGGGTATGGTGAAAGATATCGGCTCTGAGCCGGACCACAAGCCGTTGAGTCTGCGCAATTTACTGTACGTGCTGGCAGGAACGGTGGTGATGATTTTTATCTGCGCCTGGCTGATGCATAATGTAAAAATCGCCAATCTGGTGCTAATTATCCTCTCAGTGGTGGTGACGATTTTCTTCTTCCGCGAAGCCTTCAGGCTGGATAAAACCGGGCGCAATAAAATGTTCGTCGCCTTTATCCTGATGCTGGAAGCGGTGCTGTTTTATATTCTGTACGCGCAGATGCCGACCTCACTCAACTTCTTTGCCATCAACAACGTCCACCATGAAATACTCGGTTTCGCGATTAACCCAGTGAGCTTTCAGGCGCTAAATCCGTTCTGGGTGGTGGTGGCCAGCCCGATCCTCGCCGCGATCTACACACGTTTGGGCAATAAAGGCAAAGACCTGAGCATGCCGATGAAGTTCACCCTCGGCATGTTCCTGTGCGCGCTGGGCTTTTTAACTGCCGCAGCGGCGGGAATGTGGTTTGCCGATGCCCAGGGATTGACCTCGCCGTGGTTTATCGTGCTGGTCTATCTGTTTCAGAGCCTGGGAGAACTGCTGATTAGCGCCCTGGGGCTGGCGATGGTTGCCGCACTGGTACCGCAGCATCTGATGGGCTTTATTCTGGGGATGTGGTTCCTGACGCAGGCCGCCGCGTTTCTGCTGGGCGGCTACGTCGCAACCTTCACCGCCGTACCGGACAACATTACCGACCCGCTACAAACGCTGCCGATATACACCAACGTATTCAGTAAAATTGGCCTGGTGACCCTGGGCGTCACGGTGGTCATGGCGATCATGGTGCCGTGGTTGAACAGGATGATTAATACAAAGAGCGCGTAAAAACGGTGCGGTCGACGAGGTTTCCCGGATTGCGGCTAACGCCTTATCCGGGCTACAGAACCCCCAGATCGCAAGAACCTGTAGCCCGGGCAAGGCGCATCGCGCCGCCCCCGGGGAAATAGCCCTGATGCAGCTTGTTTACCCCTGCGGCTCAACCGCCGTTCCGGCATAGATATCAAAGCGATGGCCTTTGGTCACCACCGCGTTAGGGGTCGCAACATTCGCCAGCGGCGGCGCGTAGTCCGGGCGCTTAACCACCACCCGCCTGGTCGCCAGCTGACGCGCCGGCGCCAGCAGACCGTCGGCGTCTAAATCCGGCCCCACCAGCGACTGAAATACCCGCATCTCTTTCTTCACCAGCGCGCTTTTTTGCTTATGCGGAAACATCGGGTCGAGATAGACCACCTGCGGACGCGGGGTAATATCGGTCAGCGCCGTCAGGCTGGAGGCGTGAATCAGCAGCAGGCGCTCCTGCAACCACGAGCCGATTTCAGCGTCGGCGTAGCCACGCGCCAGGCCATCGTCGAGCAGCGCGGCAACCACCGGATTACGCTCCAGCATCCGTACACGACAGCCGACTGACGCCAGCACAAAGGCATCCCGCCCCAGACCGGCGGTCGCATCGACGACATCCGGCAGATAGTCGCCTTTGATTCCCACCGCTTTCGCCACCGCCTCGCCGCGGCCGCCGCCGAACCTGCGCCGGTGAGCCATCGCCCCGCCGACAAAATCCACGAAAATGCCGCCGAGCTTCGGTTCATCGCGCTTACGCAGCTCAAGATGCTCCGGCGTCATCACCAGCGCCATCGGGTTGTCATCGTCCTGCTCCAGCCCCCAGCGGTCGACAAGAACAGATAAGGCGCCGTCTCCGGCGCCCGTTTCATCAATTAAACAAATTTTCACAACAGCATTAACTCTTAATACCGTAATGCTCAAGCATCGCGTCCAACTGCGGCTCGCGACCGCGGAAGCGTTTGAACAGGACCATTGGCTCTTCCGAACCGCCGCGGCTAAGAATGTTGTCGAGGAACGACTGGCCGGTTTCGCGATTGAAGATCCCCTCCTCTTCGAAGCGCGAGAAAGCATCCGCCGCCAGCACATCGGCCCACAGGTAGCTGTAGTAGCCCGCCGCGTATCCACCGGCAAAAATGTGGCTAAAGGCATGCGGGAAGCGGCCCCAGGACGGCCCGGGAATCAACGCGACCTGCTGCTTGATTTCCGCCAGCGTTTCGAGGATTTTCGCCCCCTGCTGCGGGCTAAATTCCGCATGCAGGCGGAAGTCGAACAGGCCGAACTCCAGCTGACGCAGAATAAACATCGCCGCCTGATAGTTCTTCGCGGCCAGCATTTTCTCCAGCAGCTCCTGCGGCAGCGGCTCGCCGGTTTCGTAGTGGCCGGAGATAAACGCCAGCGCTTCCGGCTCCCAGCACCAGTTTTCCATAAACTGGCTCGGCAGTTCGACTGCATCCCACGGTACCCCGCTGATACCGGAAACGCCGGCGGTATCGATGCGGGTCAGCATATGGTGCAGACCGTGGCCAAACTCGTGGAACAGCGTGATCACTTCATCGTGGGTAAACAGCGCCGGTTTGCCGCTGACGGGACGGTTAAAGTTACAGGTCAGATAGGCAACCGGCTTTTGTAGCGTGCCGTCAAGCTTGCGCATCTGGCCAACGCAATCATCCATCCACGCCCCGCCGCGTTTATGTTCGCGAGCGTAAAGGTCGAGGTAGAAGCTGCCGCGCAGCTCGTTATTTTCGTCGTACAGTTCAAAGAAGCGCACTTCCGGATGCCAGACGTCGACGTCAGTACGCTCTTTCGCAGTAATGCCGTAAATACGCTTAACGACTTCAAACAGGCCGTTAACCGCTTTGTTTTCCGGAAAGTACGGGCGCAGCTGTTCATCGCTGATGCTGTAAAGATGTTGCTTCTGTTTTTCGCTGTAGTAAGCGATATCCCACGGCTGCAGTTCATCCACGCCGAATTCGGCTTTGGCGAAGGCGCGCAGCTGAGCCAGTTCTTTCTCACCCTGCGGACGGGCGCGTTTAGCCAGGTCGCTCAGAAAGTCGAGCACCTGCTGCGGATTCTCCGCCATTTTGGTCGCCAGCGACTTATCGGCATAGCTGTCGAAGCCCAACAGCTGAGCCAGCTCGTGGCGCAGGGCGAGGATTTCCGCCATTACCGGACTGTTATCCCACTTACCGGCATTCGGCCCCTGGTCAGAAGCGCGGGTGGAATAGGCGCGATACAGCTCTTCACGCAGCGCCTGGTTATCGCAGTAGGTCATTACCGGCAGATAGCTCGGGATATCCAGGGTCAACAGATACCCTTCCTGCTCTTTGGCTTCAGCCTGAGCTTTCGCCGCAGCAAGCGCGCTTTCCGGCATCCCGGAGAGCTCGGATTCATCGGCGATCAGCTTCGTCCAGCCCATGGTGGCATCGAGGACGTTGTTACTGTACTGATTGCCCAGTTCAGACAGGCGTGCGGCGATTTCGCCGTAGCGTTTCTGCTGCTCTTTGGCCAGGCCAATACCGGAGAGTTCAAAATCACGTAGCGCGTTATCCACCGCTTTTTTCTGCGCGGTATTCAGGGTGGCGTAATGGTCGCCATCGCGCAGGTCGCGGTACGCTTTGTACAGACCTTCATGTTGCCCAACCCAGGTGCTGTATTCGGAGAGCAGCGGCAGAGTTTGTTCGTAGGCTTCACGCAGCTCAGGGCTGTTTTTAACCGAGTTCAGGTGGCTGACCGGGGAAAAAATACGCCCCAGCACGTCGTCCACTTCCGCCAGCGGCTGGCAAAGGTTTTCCCAGGTATACGGCGCCCCTTGCGCCACCGCGCGTTCGACCGCCGCCCGGCAATCATCCAGCGCTTTGGTGACCGCGGGGACCACGTGCTCGGGTTTGATTGCAGAAAAGGGCGGGAGCGAAAAAGGCGTCAGTAATGGATTGGTCATATGCGCAGTCCTGTTGAATTGGGTGAATGAAGCGCGCGTCCGGCGCTATAGCATGAGATCTAGAATGGGGGATAGTTTGCTGAATTTCAATGTCAGGCGCCGCGCGCAGGCGGGTATTACTGCGATAAGTCTGGCCGTGGTAGCCATTGCGCATAAAAAAAGCCGGGTTCGCATCGCGGCGACCCGGCTCGTTTCAGACTGACGACCAGCTTATACCACCATCCCCAACAGCAGGCAGCCAATCAAACCGCACACTGAGATGATGGTTTCCAGCATCGACCATGACTTGATAGTCTCGCCAATGGTCAGGTTGAAATATTCCTTAAACAGCCAGAATCCCGGATCGTTAACGTGAGAGAAGATAACGCTACCGGAGCCAACGGCGATAACCATCAGTTCCGGGCTCACGCCGGTGGTGGCGATCAGCGGCGCGGCGATACCGCCCGCGGTAATGGCCGCAACGGTGGCGGAACCCAGCGCGATACGCAGTACCGCAGCAATAGACCAGGCCATAAACAGCGGAGACATATTGGATTCGTGCATGATAGACGCAATGTACTTATCCATGCCGCTATCGACCAGCACCTGCTTGAAGGCGCCGCCGCCGCCGATGATCAGCAGCATCATGGCGATAATTTTGATCGAGGAGGTCAGCGTATCGTTAATCTGCTCCATGGAACGACCGCGGTTGAGGCCGAAAGTGAACATGGCGATCAGCACTGCGATCAGCGTTGCCATCACCGGGTCGCCAAAGAATTCCGCAATCGGCAGGAAAGCGTGGCCTTTCGGCAGCACCATTTCGGCGACGGCGCGCATGGCCATCAGAATCACCGGCACCAGAGAAGTCCAGACGCTGACGCCAAAACCCGGCATCTCTTCTTCAGTGAACGTCTTCGGGTTGTGCAGGCCTTCCGGAATCGGCTTATCGATGCCTTTCAGGAAACGTGCGTAAACCGGTCCCGCAAGAATAACCGTCGGAATCGCCAGAATCGTACCGAACAGCAGGGTCTTACCCATGTCGGCATGGAAAATAGTAGCAATCGCGGTCGGGCCCGGATGCGGAGGCAGGAATCCGTGCGTGACTGAGAGCGCAGCCGCCATCGGTACGCCGATATAGAGTAGCGGAATACCGGCGGAAGCAGCGATGGTAAAGACCAGCGGCAGCATCAGTACAAAGCCGACTTCATAGAACAGCGCAAAGCCGACGGTAAAGCCGGTCAGCACGACCGCCCATTGAATATGTTTTTTACCAAATTTGGCAATCAGCGTGGTGGCGATACGCTGCGCACCGCCGCAGTCCGCCAGCATTTTTCCGAGCATCGCGCCGAAGCCCATGATCAGCGCGAGGCTGCCGAGGGTTCCCCCAACGCCGTTTTTGATGGATACGATAACTTTATCCAGCGGCATACCCTGCATAAGCCCGACGGCAAGCGCCACCAGAACCAGAGCGATAAACCCGTTAAGCTTGAAACGGATCATCAGCAACAATAACAGGGCAACCCCGATAGCAACGATGACTAATGGCATGATTTACCTGGCCTTAATTTGTTATGGGTAACGTCATAGTTTCAACATTGACTTCATCCGTCCCGACCGGAACAAAAAATGTCTGACGCCGTAGAAGCTGGCTTTATCCTTACCCAGAGAAAGGATAGCTGGCTATTTTTTTATCTGTGGCGCCTGATGCGAATGATACGGGTAACATGACGAGTTTGAGAATCACCTGGGCGGTGAAAATTTCAAATATGAGACTTAAGTCATACTCTTTCCCGGGTTTCTGGCGGGTCGCTTAGCGGGGAATGTTGCGCGGTAACATGAAGAGAGTTGCCCGGCAGCGGAAAGCTGCCGGGCGGGGAATCAGTAGTAAGAGTGCTCGCCGCGCTGGTGCTCGGTGAGATCGCGTACGCCTTTCAGTTCCGGGAACTCGTTCAACATCTGTTTCTCGATCCCTTCTTTCAGCGTTACGTCGACCATCGAACAGCCGTTACAGCCGCCGCCAAACTGCAGAATCGCCAGGCCATCATCGGTGATTTCCATCAGCGTGACGCGCCCGCCGTGGCCGGCCAGCTGCGGGTTAATCTGCGACTGCAGCAGATACTCGACGCGCTCCATCAGCGGGGCATCGTCAGAAACTTTGCGCATTTTGGCGTTGGGCGCTTTCAGCGTCAGCTGGGAGCCCAGCTGGTCAGTAACAAAATCGATTTCAGCGTCTTCCAGGTACGGCGCGCTAAGCTCATCGACGTAGGCGGTGAGCTGCTCAAATTTCAGCGCAGTATCGGAATCTTCCACCGCATCCGGTGGGCAGTAGGACACGCCGCACTCGGCGTTAGGGGTGCCGGGATTGATCACAAATACGCGAATTTGTGTCCCTTCTTCCTGATTTGCCAGCAGTTTGGCAAAGTGCGCTTGTGCAGCATCGGAAATACGGATCATAGCGTTGGCCTAATAGTTGACTATTTTACTGGGTTATTATACGCCCATCAGCAGGGGTCTACAAGGTACGGCATATACACCATACCTGAACCGTCGCGGCGCCGTTTCGCAAAAGCAGGCGGGATATCTCAGCGACGGTGCTTCCGGTTGTGACGACATCATCCACAATGGCGATATGGTGCCCCTGTAGCGACAATTCAAGCTGGAAGGCGTTTTTCAGGTTCTGTTTGCGCAATCTGGCGCTGAGCTGATGCTGAGTGGCGGTGCGGCGTCTGCGGGTCAGCGCATCGCTACGCCAGGCGCAGCCCAGCCAACGGGATAGCGGTCGGCACAGCAGGTCGCTCTGATTAAACCCTCTCCTCCACTGGCGGCGCTGCCAGAGCGGCACGCTAATTATCCGGTCCGGATGAGGAAGGTCCGGGCTGTGACGTATGCGCAGCAGCAGCAGACGCGCCAGAGCGGGCGCCAGCTCGGGCCGCTTATTGAATTTCAGCTGGTGAATCAGGCCGCTCAGCGGCGGTCGATAGTCATTAACCGTTACCAGCCGCTGCCACGGCGGCGGTTTTTGCAAGCAGCGTCCGCAGGGCAGCGTGTTTGACTGGGCCGGCAGTCCGCACTGAGGGCATAGCGGTTCGCAGGCCAGCAGCGCCGACGCGCATCGCGAACAGATCCCCCAGCGGGCGATGGCCAGCGGCATTTGGCATAGCCAGCATAAGCTGTGTGCTGTTAGCATATTTCCCCTCATATTGGTGGAAAGAGAACAGTAACTGATGAACGCGATCGAGTGGCAGACCATGGGCGAAGGAAATTGTCATCTTGTGCTGCTGCACGGATGGGGGCTGAATGCCCAGGTGTGGGATTGCATCACGCCGCAGCTGCGCTCGCATTTTACGCTGCACCTCGTCGATCTTCCTGGCTACGGCCGCAGCGGCGGCTTTGGCGCTCTGTCGCTGGAAGAGATGGCGCAGCGGGTGCTGGAGAAAGCGCCGGAGCGCGCTATCTGGCTAGGCTGGAGCCTCGGCGGGCTGGTAGCAAGTCAGGTAGCATTATCCCATCCCGATCGCGTGCAGGCGCTGGTTACCGTGGCTTCTTCCCCCTGTTTTAGCGCTCACGACAGCTGGCCTGGCATCAAGCCCGAAGTGCTGAGCGGATTCCAGCAGCAGCTGAGCGAAGATTTTCAACGCACCGTCGAACGCTTTCTGGCGCTGCAAACCATGGGTACCGAGAGCGCACGCCAGGATGCGAGAATGCTGAAAAGCGCGGTGCTGTCGCTACCGATGCCATCATCGGAAGTCTTAAACGGCGGGCTGGAGATCCTCAAAACCGCCGACTTACGCCAGCCGTTATCTACCCTCAAAATGCCGTTTTTGCGCCTGTACGGTCGGCTGGATGGCCTGGTACCGCGTAAAATCGTCCCGATTCTCGACGCCATGTGGCCCGGCAGCACGTCGTTCGTCTTTGATAAAGCCGCCCATGCGCCGTTCATTTCGCATCCGCAGGCGTTTTGCGCTCAACTGGTCGAACTGAAGCGTGAGGTCAGTAAATATTTTTAGCGGGACGTGGTAAAAACGCAGGGTGCAGCAATACTTAGGTTGTTGCGGAGGTTGACTATTTCACGCCGGACCCGCGACCTAAAAAAACAACCTAATGGAGAGTAGAGGCTATGAAACTTGTTACAGGAATTGTTGCATCTCTGGTGATTGGCTCCCTGTCCTTTGGCGCGTTCGCCGCCAAGGAGATCCAAAAAGACGAAGTGGCTAAGATGAACCTGACTAAAATCGGTTCCATTACGACCTCAAGAACAACCTCTCCGATGGATGCAAAGCGCGATCTGTCGAAAAAAGCGGATGAGCTGGGCGGCACTTATTTCGTGGTAATTGCCGGCGAGAAGAACGAAAAAACGGTTCACGCTAACGCGGACGTCTACAAGTAAGCCAGAAAGCGGGTCTCACGACCCGCTTGCACCCGAGGGCGCAGAGGCTTCCCCGGAGGCGGCGCGTTGCGCCTGTCCGGGCTACCAAACCCAAAACCGCACAAACTCGTAGCCCGGACAGATGCGCAGCATCGCCTCCGGAAAAAACACCGGAAAACATCTCAGCGCAGCGACCACCACTCCCGCAGGCAGGCCTTGCCTTCCGGGCAGCTTTTACAGCTGCCGGAGAGGCAGCCATCGGCATCTTCGGTGGTTTTCACCGCTTTACCCATTGCTTCCAGGCGGCCCAGCATGGCGTCGATTAACGGCTGCGGCGCACGCAGGCGGGCGCTGATCTGCTTTGCTTCCATCCTTCCCTGCAGGGCGAGCATATCGCGAACTTCAATTAACGACGCCATCATCGCTCCTTAGTGGCAATCGCCAGCAGGACTCTGGCAGCAGGAAGACGGCGTTTTGCGCGTCGCCAGCAGCGAAACGTCCACCCGGCTACGCGCTCTGCGCAGCAGGCCAAAGACCACGATATTGAACAGCACCACCGCCAGAATGCATACCAGGCTGTAGCGCGGATGCTGGCTAAAGCTGACGGTCTGGTAGTACAGCGTAGAGAGCGAATAAGCGATATTCAGCCCCCACAGGACGGAGAACATCATCCAGCCGCGGCTCGACTCGCGGGCAATCGCCCCCATAACCGAGATGCAGGGAATATAGAGCAGGACGAAAATCAGGTAGCTATACGCCGCCGCAGCGCTGCCGAATTTGCTTCCCATCACGCCCATCGCACCGGTTTCCATTTCGCCGTCGCCTTTACTGGCTTCGATGGGGTTGGCCAGCACGCTCAGGCTGAACGTATCTTTCAGGCTCTGCCAGGTCTCGTCCACTGCAGCCAGCAGCTCATCGCCGAGGCTAAACGTCTGCGGATTGAACTCTTCGTTCTGGATATCTTCGGCGGTGTAGAGGGTGTTCAGCGTCCCTACCACCACTTCCTTGGCCATCGCGCCGGTGAACAGTCCGACGGTCGCCTGCCAGTTATCCTCATGTACGCCAATCGGTTTAAACACCGGGGTAATCACCCGGCTGACCGACGCCAGCGCCGAGTCGTTGATGTTATCGACAATCTTACCGCTCAGCGAGAAGCTGTTCAGCGCGCTGAGGAAGATACTAACGATAACGATCACTTTACCCGCGCGCAGCACGAAGCCTTTCAGGCGCTGCCAGGTCTGAATAATCAGGCTCTTCACGTGCGGAACGTGGTACACCGGCAGCTCCATGACGAACGGCGAAGCTTCGCCGCGCATAATGGTATGCTTCAGCATAAGACCGGTGGCAATCGCCATCACGATACCCAGCACGTACAGCGAGAAGACCGCCAGCGCGCCATTCTGGCCGAAAAAGGCGGCGGCAAAGACGGCAAAAATCGCCAGCCGCGCGCCGCAGGACATAAACGGCGCCATCATAATGGTCATCAGACGCTCGCGCGGCGCATCAAGCGTACGCGCGCCCATCACCGAAGGAACGTTACAGCCAAAACCCACGATTAACGGCACGAAGGATTTCCCCGGCAACCCCAGCGCCTGCATCAGGCGGTCCATCACAAACGCCGCCCGCGCCATATAGCCGGAATCTTCAAGGAAGGAGAGGAACAGATACATCATGCCGATTTGCGGCACCAGCGGCAGCACGGTATTGATCCCCCCGCCAATCCCCTGGGCGAGGAAAACGGTCAGCCAGTCCGGGAAATGCAGGGTATAGCCAATCCACTGAATGCCGTGGATAAAGATCGCCACGGAACCGGCGTCGAAAATGGGCTGCAACGCGCCGCCGATATTGATCGCCAGTAAGAACATCAGATACATAACGAACAGGAAGACCGGCAGTCCGAGAAAACGGTTGAGGATGACTTTATCCATCGCTGCGGTAAAGCGGCTGGGCTCGGCGGTAAGCGTGTTACTGACCGCATCGCAAATAGCAGCAATGCTTTGGTAACGGGCATCGGCGATATGCAGCGCGGGGTCATCCAGCTCTTCGCTCAGGTGCGCCAGGGCCACGTCCAGCTTATGGGCGGCATCACCGGCGTAGGCGCGGCTGTAAATATCGCCTTCAAGCATCTGTAAGCCCAGCCACCGACGCTGGCGCTGCGGGATCTCCCCGGACATCACCTGCGCCAGCTTGTCCGCTTCGCGCAGCAGCGGCTGCGGATAGTGCACCAGTTCTACAGGCTGATTTTGCTGATGGCGATCGATCGCCATTTTCAGGGCTTCAATACCGCGTCCGCGGGTGGAAACCAGCGGGATAACCGGGCACCCGAGGCGGGCGGCCAGCGCGTCGACATCGATACGGATGTTCTGTTTTTCCGCGATATCGAGCATGTTCAGCGCGACGACGCAGGGGATGCCCAGCTCCAGCAGCTGCAGCGTCAGATAGAGGTTACGTTCCAGATTGGACGCATCGACCACGTTAATCAGCATGTCGGCGTCGCCGCTGAGAATATAGTGGCAGGCAATCTGCTCATCCAGCGAGGTTTGTGAGGAGATAGTGGTTAGCGAATAGGTGCCCGGAAGATCCACCAGCGTGACCTGATGATCGGTGGTGTTGAAGCCCCCCTCTTTACGCTCAACGGTCACCCCCGCCCAGTTACCAACGCGCTGGCGCGCACCGGTGAGCTGGTTAAACAGGGTAGTCTTACCGGAATTAGGATTACCAATTAAACCAAGGGTTAATTTTTTCATATTCATGCTCTTAGTGCCGGTCAGGCATTATTGTGCAACCGCTTCCAGCTCAATTAACGCAAGATCCTTTTTACGTAATACCAGGCTCACGCGTCGGGTTTCAATATGGATAGGGTCGCCGAGCGGCGCCACGCGAACCACATTAAAAGATGAACCCGGCAGCATTCCGAGGGACAGCAGTTTCTGCCGATACGCCGGACTAATATCGCGGGAGAAACCAATGATTTTCCACGCACTATCAGGTGTGAATTGCATAGGACCTACTTGTGTATCGCCAACTGAAAAAGAGTTTTCCGTACGCGCCGAAGATGCGGCGCAAGGGACCGTAGCCAACGAAGAATAAAAAACATTCAATGCAAATAATGATAATGAGAATAGTTTTTATCATCAATACATATAATGCGGTCGATTGTTTTTTTAAACAGGAGATTGAGCTTTTGTTGATATTGAGCAAACTCTATTTTGTAACAGGCGTCGAAATAATAATAATTCTTAATGACCAAATGTTTAATTAAGGTTTCGATAGTTAACGAAATGAAAATAATAATCTCACCGTCCGCATTTCGCGCTTATTACGACGTTATAAGAAAATACTGATGCTTGTTTGCACAATATGGCTAATGCCGGAAGAAATGCGGCCCCTCGACAAAAGGGGCCGGAGAGTTTAGCGTTTTTTACCCATCGCCGCCGCCAGCGCGTCCATCATCGCGCTGTTGCCCGCAGGCTGCGTCTCACGACCGCGAGGTTTAGCAGCCTTCGCCGCCGGGCGGTTGCCATGAGGGCGATCGTTCCCACCGCCGCGGCGCGCGTTGCTGTCGCCGGGCTGTTCATCCAGACGCATCGTCAGCGCTATACGCTTGCGCGGCAGATCAACTTCCATCACTTTGACCTTCACGATATCCCCCGCTTTCACCACCGTATGCGGGTCTTCAACGAACTTGTTCGAAAGGGAAGAGATATGCACCAGGCCGTCCTGGTGAACGCCGATATCAACAAACGCGCCGAAGTTGGTGACGTTGGTCACCGCGCCTTCGAGGATCATCCCCGGCAGCAGGTCGTTCATCGTTTCTACGCCATCGGCAAACTGGGCGGTTTTAAACTCCGGGCGCGGGTCGCGGCCCGGTTTTTCCAGCTCTTTGATGATGTCGGTGACCGTCGGCACGCCGAATTTCTCATCAGTAAAATCAACGGCTTTTAGATGACGTAGCTCGCTGCTGTTGCCCATCAAATCTTTCAGCGCCTGCTGAGTCGCCGCCAGAATGCGCTCCACCACCGGGTACGCTTCCGGGTGCACGGTTGAGGCATCCAGCGGGTTATCGCCATGGTTGATACGCAGGAAGCCCGCGCACTGTTCAAAGGCCTTCGGCCCCAGACGGCTAACCTTCAGAAGCTGCTGGCGGTTCTGGAACTGACCGTTCTCATCGCGCCAGGAGACGATATTCTGCGCCATCATGCGGGTCAGGCCGGCAACGCGGGTGAGCAGCGGAACGGAGGCGGTATTCAGATCGACGCCAACGGCGTTCACGCAGTCTTCCACCACCGCGTCCAGCTTACGCGCCAGCTGGGTCTGGCTGACGTCATGCTGATACTGGCCGACGCCGATGGATTTCGGGTCGATCTTCACCAGTTCGGCCAACGGGTCCTGGAGCCGGCGGGCGATAGAGACCGCGCCGCGCAGGGAAACGTCGAGGTCCGGGAACTCCTGCGCCGCCAGCTCGGAGGCAGAATACACGGATGCGCCCGCTTCGCTGACGATGACCTTCTGTGCGGTCACTTTCGGGAACTGCTTCTGGACGTCGAGGAAGAAGCGCTCGGTTTCACGCGAAGCGGTACCGTTGCCTATCGCTACCAGCTCAACGTTGTACTTTTCGCACAGTGCGGCAACCGCTACCGCCGCTTTGGCGGCCTGTCCGGTATGCGGGTAGATGGTATCGGTAGCCACCAGTTTGCCGGTGCCGTCAACGACGGCGACTTTTACGCCGGTGCGCAGGCCAGGATCGAGCCCCATGGTGGCGCGTAGTCCGGCCGGCGCGGCCATCAGCAGGTCGTGCAGGTTGCGGGCAAAGACGTTAATGGCTTCGTCTTCCGCGCGTTCGCGCACGGTGCCCATCAGCTCGGTTTCCAGGTGCATCAACACCTTGATACGCCACGTCCAGCTCACCACGCCCTTACGCCAGCCGTCGGCCGGAGCGTTATTCAGGCGCAGGCCGAGATGGTTGATAATAATCTGCTCGCCGTGGCTCTCTTTCGGCGGCTCATCGAACTGCGGGTCAGCGTTCAAAGAGAGCTGCAGCACGCCTTCGTTACGGCCGCGGAACATCGCCAGCGCGCGGTGCGACGGCACGGTGGAGATCGGTTCATGGTGATCGAAGTAGTCGCGGAATTTCGCACCTTCCTCTTCTTTGCCGCTAACGACGGTGGCCACCAGATGGGCGTTTTTCCACAGATAGTCGCGCACTTTCGCCAGCAGGCCCGCATCTTCAGCAAAGCGCTCCATCAGAATATAGCGCGCGCCATCGAGGGCCGCTTTGCTGTCCGCGATGCCTTTATCAGCGTCGATATATTTGGCAGCTTCGGTTTCCGGGTCATGAGAGGGCTCGTTCCACAGCAGCTCGGCCAGCGGCTCCAGCCCGGCCTCAATGGCGATCTGCCCGCGAGTGCGGCGCTTCGGCTTGTACGGCAGATAGAGGTCTTCGAGCTCGGTCTTACTCAGCGTCCCGTTGATGGCTTTTTCCAGCGCCTCGGTCAGCTTGCCCTGCTCGCCGATGGACTTCAGGATCGCCTGACGACGGTCTTCGAGTTCTCGCAGGTAACCCAGGCGGGTTTCCAGATTACGCAGCTGCGTGTCATCCAGACCGCCGGTGACTTCTTTACGATAGCGTGCGATAAACGGCACGGTATTCCCTTCATCAAGCAGGCGAACGGCAGCTTCTACCTGTTCAGCCCTGGCCTGAAGTTCACCCGCAATAATGCGGCAGAGCGAATCATTCATCATCGGTTTAATTCATCTTTAGGATCAAAAATCAGGGGGATAGTTATACGGACTGGCACGCTAAAATGCCAGCCGCGACCCAAGCCTCTCGGAATGTTCCGCACCTATTTAGCTTTGACGTATTCAATTTCGTTCACGTACCAGGCAGCCTCGCCCGCGGGCGTGTTAACGATAGCTAAATCGCCGACCTCTTTTTTCAGCAGCGCGCGCGCCATTGGCGAATCAATGGAGATGTAGTCATTGCGGCCAAAGATTTCATCGTAGCCGACAATCCGAAAGCGCTTCGTCTCGCCCGCATCGTTTTCAATCTCTACCCAGGCGCCGAAAAAGACCTTTCCTTCCTGCTGCGGCGAATAATCGACGATTTTCAGCTGTTCGAGGCATTTGGTCAGATAGCGCACCCGGCGGTCGATTTCACGCAGGCGCTTTTTATTGTACTGATAGTCGGCGTTTTCGCTGCGGTCGCCAAGGCTCGCCGCCCAGGTCACTTTTTTAGTGACTTCCGGACGTTCTTCGCGCCACAGGGTATCCATCTCTTTCTTCAGTTTTTCATACCCTTCACGGGTGATCAGCGGCGTTTTCATCGAAGGTTACGGCTCCTGATTACAAATCTTTGTGCAATGCTGCGCACAATTCGTCGCGCGTCATAATAGCAACAGGATAAATAATGCGTCTTATGCTTAAATGTATACTTAAGCTGCTGTTAAATATGCTTTGTAACAATTTAGCCTGGAATATATACCAGATTTCGCTGGTGGGCGACCCGGGCTTTTTTGAGAATACGTACTGACAATTGCAGTGAACCTTTGGGAGTATAAACAATGCAAGAGAATTATAAGATTCTGGTTGTCGATGACGACATGCGCCTGCGTGCGCTACTCGAACGTTATCTGACCGAGCAGGGCTTCCAGGTTCGTAGCGTGGCGAACGCTGAACAGATGGATCGCCTGCTGACCCGCGAATCCTTCCACCTGATGGTGCTGGATCTTATGCTGCCGGGCGAAGATGGCTTGTCCATTTGCCGCCGCCTGCGCAGTCAGAGCAACCCGATGCCGATCATCATGGTCACGGCGAAAGGGGAAGAAGTTGACCGAATCGTGGGCCTGGAAATCGGCGCCGACGACTATATCCCAAAACCGTTCAACCCGCGCGAGCTGCTGGCCCGTATCCGCGCCGTGCTGCGCCGTCAGGCCAACGAACTGCCGGGCGCGCCCTCGCAGGAAGAGGCGGTTATCGCCTTTGGTAAATTCAAGCTGAACCTCGGCACCCGCGAAATGTTCCGTGAAGATGAACCCATGCCGCTGACCAGCGGTGAATTCGCGGTGCTAAAAGCGCTGGTGAGCCATCCGCGCGAACCGCTGTCCCGCGATAAGCTGATGAACCTCGCCCGCGGCCGTGAGTATTCAGCCATGGAGCGTTCCATCGACGTACAAATCTCACGCCTGCGCCGCATGGTGGAAGAAGATCCTGCGCATCCTCGCTATATCCAGACCGTATGGGGCCTGGGCTACGTTTTCGTCCCGGACGGCTCTAAGGCATGAAACGCGTGCGCTTTTCGCCGCGAAGCTCGTTTGCCCGTACCCTGCTACTGATCGTCACCCTGCTGTTCGCCAGCCTGGTGACGACCTATTTAGTGGTGCTGAATTTCGCGATCCTGCCCAGTCTCCAGCAGTTTAATAAGGTTCTGGCCTACGAAGTGCGTATGCTGATGACCGATAAACTGCAGCTGGAAGACGGCACCCAGCTGGTGGTTCCGCCGGCGTTTCGCCGCGAAATTTACCGCGAGCTGGGCATTTCGCTCTATTCCAACGAAGCGGCGGAAGACGCAGGCCTGCGCTGGGCGCAGCATTATGAATTCTTAAGCCAGCAGATGGCGCACCAGCTCGGCGGGCCGACCGAAGTGCGGGTTGAGGTCAACAAAAGCTCCCCCGTGGTGTGGCTGAAAACCTGGCTTTCCCCCAATATCTGGGTGCGCGTACCGCTGACCGAAATCCACCAGGGCGACTTCTCGCCGCTGTTCCGCTACACCCTGGCGATCATGCTGCTGGCGATTGGCGGCGCCTGGCTCTTTATTCGTATACAGAATCGACCGCTGGTCGATCTGGAGCACGCCGCGCTGCAGGTCGGGCGAGGGATTATCCCTCCACCGCTGCGCGAATACGGCGCATCAGAGGTGCGTTCGGTGACACGTGCCTTTAACCATATGGCCGCAGGCGTTAAGCAACTGGCGGACGACCGTACGCTGCTGATGGCCGGGGTGAGCCACGATTTACGGACTCCGCTCACGCGTATCCGTCTGGCGACGGAAATGATGGGCGAAGAGGACGGCTACCTCGCCGAGTCGATTAATAAAGATATCGAAGAGTGCAACGCCATTATCGAGCAGTTTATCGACTATCTGCGCACCGGTCAGGAGATGCCGGTGGAGCTGGTGGACCTGAATGCGGTGCTGGGCGAAGTGATTGCGGCGGAGAGCGGCTATGAGCGGGAAATCGCTACCGATCTGCAGCCGGGAGAGATCCCGCTGCGCGTGCATCCGCTCTCCATCAAGCGCGCGCTGGCGAATATGGTGGTCAACGCCGCCCGCTACGGCAACGGCTGGATCAAGGTCAGCAGCGGCAGCGAAGGTAACCGGGCCTGGTTCCAGGTCGAAGACGATGGACCGGGAATCAAGCCGGAGCAGCGCGAACATCTGTTCCAGCCTTTCGTTCGCGGTGACAGCGCCCGAACGATTAGCGGAACCGGCCTTGGGCTGGCTATCGTTCAGCGCATCATCGATAACCATAACGGCAAGCTGGAACTTGGCTCCAGCGAACGCGGCGGATTATTAATTCGCGCCTGGCTGCCGGTGCCGATGCATCGCGCCCTGCCGGCGGTAAAACCCACAAAAGAGAGCTAATTCCGCAATCATCAGCTGGCTGCGGGCCGGTAGCCCGGACAGGTGCGCCAGCACCGCCTCCGGGGAGTCGCTTCTCACACAACACCAGCAGGAATTAAAACAGCACGGTACCGCAGCGGTAATCCAGGCGGATCTGCGGTAAACTATCGGTTATCTTGTTTAATTCCCGGAATCACCGCATCCATGCTCAGTTATCGCCACAGCTTTCACGCAGGCAACCACGCCGACGTTCTAAAACACACCGTTCAGAGCCTGATCATTGAATCGCTCAAAGAGAAAGAAAAACCGTTTCTCTATCTGGACACCCACGCCGGCGCTGGCCGCTATCAGCTGAGCAGCGAACATGCCGAGCGCACCGGTGAGTATCTCGAAGGTATCGCCCGCATCTGGCAGCAGGATGACCTGCCCGCCGAGCTGGAGCCGTATATCTCCGTGGTCCAGCACTTCAACCGTAGCGGCCAGCTGCGCTACTACCCCGGCTCTCCGCTGATTGCCCGCCAGCTGCTGCGCGAGCAGGATAGCCTGCAAATGACAGAACTGCATCCCAGCGATTTTCCGCTGCTGCGCGCGGAGTTTCAGAAAGACGACCGCGCCCGGGTTGAAAAAACCGATGGCTATCAGCAGCTGAAATCTAAGCTGCCGCCGGTATCTCGTCGTGGCCTGGTGCTAATCGACCCGCCTTATGAAATCAAAAGTGACTACCAGGCGGTGGTCACCGGAATTCATGAAGGCTACAAACGCTTTGCTACCGGCACCTACGCGCTGTGGTATCCGGTCGTACTGCGTGCGCAGATTAAGCGCATGATCAAAGAGTTAGAGGCCACCGGCATTCGCAAAATTCTGCAAATCGAGCTGGCGGTGCGTCCGGATAGCGACCAGCGCGGGATGACCGCCTCCGGGATGATCGTCATCAACCCGCCGTGGAAGCTGGAGCAGCAGATGAACAACGTTCTGCCCTGGCTACATAAAAAGCTGGTGCCGACCGGTATCGGCCATGCCACCGTCAGCTGGATCGTGCCTGAGTAACAATCACAGCAATCGGTGGAACCTGGTGATTTCAGGTATACAATCGCGCCAATCAGACATTAAGGATAAGACTCATGAGCAAGCATTATGACTATATCGCCATTGGCGGCGGCAGCGGCGGTATCGCCTCCATTAACCGTGCCGCTATGTACGGCCAAAAGTGTGCGCTGATTGAAGCCAAAGACCTGGGCGGCACCTGCGTGAACGTCGGCTGCGTACCGAAGAAAGTGATGTGGCATGCGGCGCAGATCCGTGAAGCCATCCATCTGTATGGCCCGGATTACGGTTTTGATACCACAATTAATCACTTCGACTGGGATAAGCTGGTCGCCAGCCGTAGCGCCTATATCGATCGTATCCACACCTCTTACGATAACGTGCTGGGCAAAAACAAGGTCGATGTCATTAAAGGCTTCGCCCGTTTTGTCGATGCGAAAACCGTCGAAGTTAACGGCGAGACGATAACCGCCGACCATATTCTGATCGCCACCGGCGGCCGTCCGAGCCATCCGAGCATTCCCGGCGTCGAGTACGGTATTGATTCCGATGGTTTCTTCGAACTGCCGGCGCTGCCGAAGCGCGTTGCGGTAGTCGGCGCGGGCTATATCGCCGTTGAGCTGGCGGGCGTGATTAACGGACTGGGCGCGGAGACCCATCTGTTCGTGCGTAAACACGCGCCGCTGCGTAGCTTCGATCCGCTGATCGTTGAAACGCTGGTTGAGGTGATGAACGCCGAAGGCCCACAGCTGCATACCCATGCCATTCCGAAAGCGGTAGTGAAGAACGCCGACGGCAGCCTGACCCTGGAGCTGGAAGATGGCCGCAGCCTGACCGTGGACTGCCTGATTTGGGCGATCGGTCGCGAACCGGCAACCGATAACTTCAATCTTGCTGCTACCGGAGTGGAAACCACCGATAAAGGCTATATCGTCGTCGATAAATTCCAGAATACCAACGTTCCGGGTATTTACGCCGTCGGCGATAATACCGGTGCCGTCGAGCTGACTCCGGTCGCCGTTGCCGCCGGCCGCCGTCTCTCCGAGCGTCTGTTTAACAACAAGCCGGACGAACATCTGGACTACAGCAACATCCCGACCGTGGTATTCAGCCATCCGCCAATCGGTACCGTCGGTTTAACCGAGCCGCAGGCGCGCGAGCAGTACGGCGATGAGGCGGTAAAAGTGTATAAATCCTCTTTCACCGCCATGTATACCGCCGTCACTTCACACCGCCAGCCGTGCCGCATGAAGCTGGTCTGCTTCGGCCCGGAAGAGAAAATTGTCGGCATTCACGGTATCGGCTTCGGTATGGATGAAATGCTGCAGGGCTTCGCGGTGGCGCTGAAGATGGGCGCAACCAAGAAAGACTTCGACAATACCGTGGCGATCCACCCAACCGCAGCGGAAGAGTTTGTGACGATGCGGTAACACGCGCACCGTACATGAAAAAGAAGCTCTCCGGAGCTTCTTTTTTTATCTTTACGCCACGCCGTTATTGCCGTGGCGCTTAAACGCCGGGCGCTGATTCAGCGCCATATACCAGCGCTCCACTTCGGCCATTTCCGGATGCGCGAACGGCGTCATTTTCCAGCGATGCACCGACAGTCCCAGGACGATATCCGCGAGCGTAAACTGGCTGCCGGCAACCCATGCCCCGGTTTGCTGAAGCTGCGCATTGAGGATCTGCACGCAGCGGGTCCAGGCGACAATGCTCTCTTTGATAGCCGTCGGTTCCTGAAAACGCGGGTCCTTGCGCACCAGTCCCATAAAGGCGTAGCGCCAGGCAGTATTGAATTCCGTTGCCTGCCAGTCCATCCAGCGCTCAACCTCGGCGGCAGCCTGCGGCGCCGTGGGGAGCAGGTCTTCCCGCCCGGCTTTGCGCGCCAGATAGCGGCAGATGCTGTTTGACTCCCACAGCACAAAATCGCCATCCAGCAGCACCGGGACCAGGCTATTCGGATTAAGGGCGCGAAACGCCGGAGTCTCGATGGACTGGAACCCGCTACCGTAATCCTCCTGCTGATATGCTATTCCCGCTTCTTCACAGGTCCACAGTACCTTACGCACGTTAATTGATGAGCGTTTGCCCAGTATTTTTATCATTGTCAGCAATTCCTCAATCAAAAGAGATGGTTGTTTCACAATACTGCATCGGCGGCTCATGTACAGCCGGATAATGTGTATAGTGGATTGCACGATTTTTCTCCAGGACAGGTTACCCGACATGTTGACCTCTTTTAACGTTTTAACACCGGGCAATATCCGCTTTGGGCGCGGCCTTGCTCTAAGCGCGGCCCCCTGGCTCGCCGGGCGCTCGACAAAGATTCTGCTGATTCACGGCGCCACCCCGCAGCGCGCGGAATGCTTGCTAAGCGAACTCCACGCGCTTCGGCTGCACGTCACCACACTCTCTATCGCCCATGAACCCTGCCTGCAGGATATTGAACGGGGCGTGAGTCTGGCACGGGAAAAAGGCGTCGGCGCCATCGTCAGCCTCGGCGGCGGCGCGGTCATTGATGCGGGCAAAGCTATTGCGGCGCTGGTTCCCGCGCAGGGGCCCGCGATCGAATACCTGGAAGTGGTGGGTAGCGGCCGCATATTAGAGGCCAATCCGCTGCCGTTCGTCGCCATTCCCACGACGGCCGGTACCGGCGCGGAAGTCACAAAGAACGCGGTGATTAACGTCCCCGAGCAGCAGCGCAAGGTCAGCCTGCGTGACGACCGCATGCTGCCGGACCTGGCGATTATCGACCCGTCCCTCACCGACAGCGCGCCGCGCGCGGTGACCTTAGCCTCCGGTCTCGACGCTATCACCCAGGTGATTGAGCCCTGGCTGTGCACCCGCGCGAATCCTTTTACCGACGCACTCTGTCGGGAGGCGATCCCGCGCGGCATGAAAGCGCTCAGAACGCTGATGGAACATGAGTGTCCGGATAGCCGCGATGAGATGGCGTGGGTCAGCCTGTGCGGCGGACTGGCGTTAGCCAATGCCGGACTCGGCGTGGTTCACGGCCTGGCAGGTCCGCTGGGAGGCCTGAGCAACGCTGCCCACGGCGCACTTTGCGGTAGTCTGCTCCCCTTCGGCCTGGCGCTCAACGAAGCACAAATTAGCGACGCACGCCTCCGCCAGCGTTTTGCGGATGTACGCCAGTGGCTGGCCGCTGGGCTGGATTCCGATCCTGACAGCGCATGGGAGAGCCTGCGCGAGTGGAGCCAGCGCGCCGGTCTGGGTAATCTGCGCGATCTCGGCGTCCCCCGCGAAGCGCTGGAGCCTGCGGCCCTCGCCGCCAGCAGCTCCTCATCCATGAAGGCTAACCCGGTCACGTTGACCAGCGAGCAGCTACTGGAGCTGCTGGAAGCCGCGTGGGAGTAATGGCTGAATAGCGGCAGCGCCCGGGAATTTAGATTTTGTTGCAAAACGAAATCTCCGAATTTTTCAACGCAATACGCAGCGGTTAAAACGGTTTTAATCCGGTAGATCAAAAAGTTAAAGCAAAAACTCCGAACCGATTGTTCAGAGGAAAGCGTGATCTACCGCACACTTCTCTTTTCGTTTCCCGCTGCGAATGTCTAAGCTTATTAGACAGGTCGGGCGTGCCCGGCATCCTCTACTGACGCAATCCGGAGGTCCGTACCCCTATGTTCAGCCAGAAATTACGCAACGTTGATGACGATGAGCTCAGGATCGACACCGATCCGTGCTACGAAGCCGATCCGTATGAGTTAAAGCTGGATGAAATGTTCGACGCCGAACCTGAACCGGAGATCATTGAAGGGCTGCCCGCCTCGGATGCCCTCACCCCTGCCGATCGTTATCTGGAGCTGTTCGCCCACGTCCAGAAATCGCGAATTTTCGCCGATAGTAAAACCTTCCCGGACTGCGCGCCGAAGCAGGATCCGCTGGATATCTTGATTCACTATCGTCGCATCAGGCGCACCCCCGGATTCGATTTACGCCAGTTTGTGGAAGATCATTTCTGGCTGCCGGAAAGCCGCGCCGAGGACTACGTCTCCGATCCCACGCGATCCCTCAAGGAGCATATTGATAATCTGTGGCCAATCCTCACCCGCGAGCCGCAGGATCATATTCCGTGGTCGTCGCTGCTGGCGCTGCCGCAGTCATATATTGTTCCCGGCGGGCGCTTTAGCGAAACCTACTACTGGGATTCCTACTTCACTATGCTGGGGCTGGCGGAAAGCGGCCGCGAAGATCTGCTGAAATGCATGGCCGATAATTTCGCGTGGATGATCGAAATCTACGGCCATATTCCTAACGGCAACCGCACCTACTATCTCAGCCGCTCGCAGCCGCCGGTCTTTGCCCTGATGGTCGAACTGTTTGAAGAAGATGGCGTCCGCGGCGCTAAACGGTACCTTGACCACCTGCAAATGGAGTACAGCTTCTGGATGGACGGCGCGGAATCGCTGATCCCCAATCAGGCGTATCGTCACGTGGTGCGTATGCCGGACGGCTCTTTGCTGAACCGCTACTGGGACGATCGCGACACGCCGCGCGATGAGTCGTGGCGGGAAGATGTTGAAACGGCGAAGCGCTCCGGGCGCCCGCCGAATGAAGTTTATCGCGACCTGCGCGCGGGGGCGGAGTCCGGCTGGGATTACTCCAGCCGCTGGCTGCGCGATATCACCCGACTGGCAAGCATCCGCACTACCCAGTTTATCCCCATTGATCTGAACGCCTTGCTGTTCAAGCTGGAGAATACCATCGCCAACCTCTCCGGCCTGAAGGGCGACCGGGAAACCGAGGCCGCTTTCCGCCAGAAGGCCAGCGACCGTCGGGCGGCGGTGACCCGCTATCTGTGGGATGACGAAAGCGGTTGTTTCCGCGATTATGACTGGCGCCGCGAGCAGCTGGCTCTGTTTTCCGCCGCCAGCATCGTCGCGCTCTATGTCGGTATGGCGACCCACGATCAGGCCGACAGGCTTGCCGATGCGGTACGCGCCCGCCTGCTTACCCCCGGCGGTATTATGGCGACCGAATATCAAAGCGGTGAACAGTGGGATAAGCCCAACGGCTGGGCGCCGCTGCAGTGGATGGCGGTACAGGGTTTTAAAATGTACGGTCAGGATCCGCTCGGCGATGAGATAGCCCACAGCTGGCTGCAAACGGTGAATCATTTCTATAAACAGCACTTTAAGCTGATTGAAAAGTACCACATCGCCAGCGCCACTCCCCACGAAGGCGGAGGGGGTGAGTACCCGCTTCAGGACGGCTTCGGCTGGACCAATGGCGTGGTGCGCCGGCTTATTGGTCTGTACGGCGAACCGTTGTAACGGCAGACTGTTCCGGCAGTCGATGTCCTGCTATGTTCATGGCATCGACTTTTGCCGGAACCCTGCTATGCCAGAATTGATGACCCCACGTCTGCGCTGTTCCCCGCTGCAGCTTGACGACTGGCCTTTTTTCCTCGCCCTCCAGCAGGATCCCCAGGTGATGCTTTACGTCGCGGATCCTCGCCCGGTCGCCGACATTCGTGAGGCTTTTGATTCGCGGCTCCCCTTATGGTCCCCGGGCGCGGCCCACTGGCTGTGTCTGGTCGTGCGCGATCGCTTCACCCATGCTCCCCTTGGCCTCACCGGCTACCAGCATCACGCTGGCGATAGCGCTGAAGTGGGTTTTCTGTTCGCTCCCCACGCGCAGGGGAAGGGGTACGGCAGTGAATCGCTGCGCGCGCTGTGCGAGTACGCTTTGACTACGGGCGGTATCCGGCGGCTGACGGCGACCGTCACCGCGGGTAATCTTGCGTCAAAAAATCTGCTGCTAAAGGTTGGTTTTCATCAGGAAGGCGAGCTGCGTGAATGCTACTGGCTCAACGGTCGCTGGCACAACGATTGGCTTTTCGGCCTGCTGCGCCGCGAGCATAACCAGCCTGGGCCATCTGGCGAATAGGGCGCGGTTAACTTTTCCTCTACACTGCGGGCCAGCCAAAGAGGAAGAGAACATGTCCCCCATAACACCGTCGCTAAGCCCGCAGGGCCTGGACTTTATTAAACGAACTCAGGGATTAGCACTCGCCCCCTATCGGGACGAGAGCGGCCTGCGCGTGATTGGCTATGGCCACGTTCTCAACGATTATGAAACGTTCAACCACTTCACGCGCGAGATCGCGGAGACCTTGCTTACCGTCGACCTGGTGCAATGCCAGCGCCAGCTTAAGCGCAACCTGCGGGTGAGGCTTAACCCATCGCAGTATGATGCGCTGGTCTCTTTAGCCTTTAGCTGCGGCCCGGCGTCTCCGGAGCTTGATATTGTTTTAACTCACCTTAACCATCAGCGGTTTGCTGAGGCGCTGACCGCCTGGGAAAATATTCGCAGCGGCCACGAACAGCGGCGTGAAGAGTGCGCAAGATTCAAGGCGACAACCGATTAAGTTTCGCTGACGCCATTAAACACCATCGCCGCCTGGGTACGATTCTTCACATCCAGTCGGCGATACAGCGACTCCAGATGCGCCTTGACCGTGCCCGCGCTAATATTTAAGGCGCGGCTAATCTCTTTATTGGAATCTCCCGCCGCCAGCAGCTGTAAAATCTCGCGCTGACGCTGGCTTAAATGAACCAATTTATTATCCCGCGCTTCCGCCGTCATTAGCCAATCGCCCGGCAAACAGAGCAGGCCATGCATGATGCTGTTGATCGCCTGGGCGAATGTTTGCAGGCTTTCCCTGCGTTGAATGATCCCGCGCACATTCCAGGAAAGCGCGCGCTGTAGCCAGCTTTTATTATCGTCGGACACGATCAGCAGCACCTGAGTCGCCGGGAAGCGGAGCTGCTTTTCCTGCAGTAGCCAGCAGCAAAACTCGCTGTGCATATCGCCATCCAGAATGAGCAGTGCTTCAGGATTCGCCGTTAGCTTCTGCCAGAGCTGATCCGCCTGACAGGTGCCAAAAATATCAAGTTCAGGAATGTGTTGCTGGAGGCCAATTTTCATTCCGTGAATAAATATCGACTGCCTGTCAAACATGATTACCTGCATGGATTTATCTCCAACAAAGAAATGCCCGATTAAAAGAGGGGGAAGGGTAATATCAGCAAGATAAAATAAGAACTCGCTGTTTGGCCTGGGGCATTTTACCGATAGGGAGGATTATCTAAACATCATAACAATGAATAGTTACAGGCCTTATTCACGCCATTACTTATTCACAATATTTATTACATTTAAATTAAGGAAATCCTTAATGAACCAGGCAGGTAAAAATAAATATAATATTATTTTTCTATTTTAAACGAACCCGCAAACGCAGGCGATGGCAAAGCGGGGAAAGTGTGTTACGGAGTAAGAAAGCGCATGAAATGCGTATACCCCTTCATGATCCATGAAGGGGCTGGGGATTACAAAAACATTCCGCCAGAGACCTCAACGCGCTGGGCGTTCATCCAGCGCAGATCGTCGCTGAGTAGCGCGGCGATAGCATCACCAATATCATCCGGCTGCCCCACTCTTCCCAGCGCCGTTTGCCCGGCGATATGCTGATTCACCTGCGGGTTATCGCGTACCACGCCGCCGCCAAAATCGGTTTCAATGGCGCCAGGAGCAATGATATTGACCGAAATTCCGCGTTCCCCAAGCTCCTTCGCCTGATAGCGCGTCAGTACCTCCATCGCGCCTTTCATCGCGGCATAGGCCGCATAACCCGGCAGAGCAAAACGCGCCAGTCCGCTGGAAACGTTGAGGATGCGTCCCCCATCCTGCAATAGCGGTAACAGACGCTGGGTAAGGAAGAACGGTCCCTTAAACTGGATGTTCATTAATTCATCAAACTGCGCTTCGCTGGTTTCGGCAAAAGCGACGTTCAGGCCAATACCGGCATTGTTTAATAAATAGTCGAATGTCTCCCGCTGCCAGCGTTGTTGAAGCACTTCCCCCACCTTGTGTGCAAAACCATCAAAACTGGTGATATCGCCGACATTTAACGGTAATGCTGCGGCTTTTACGCCTTTTTTCTCAATTTCAGCTACCACGTCAAGCGCCGCCTGCGGGTTGCTATGCCAGGTCAGAATAATATCGGTTCCCTTCTCCGCCAGCTTCAGGGCGGCGTTTTTCCCCAGCCCGCGGCTGCCGCCGGTCACCAAAGCGATACGTTGTGTCATCAGAAAACCCCTTTTCGGTTGCGTTTGCCTCGTTAAAGAGCTTATTAGCTGCTATAAAAACAATAAATACTGAAAATTACGCTTTACTGTTTCATTAAGAGCAACAAAAGGTCTGCGGAATGGATAAAATTCACGCAATGCAGCTGTTCATCAGAGTAGCGGAGCTGGAGAGTTTTTCCCGCGCTGCGGATACGCTTGGCCTGCCTAAAGGGAGCGTTTCGCGCCAGATTCAGGCACTGGAAAACCATCTTGGCGTTCGTCTGCTGCATCGCACCACCCGCCGGGTGCAGCTGACTCAGGATGGTATGGTCTACTACGAACGCGCCAGAGACCTGCTCAGCAATCTCGATGAGCTGGACGGGATGTTTCAGCTCGATCCCTCCAGCATTAGCGGACGCCTGCGGGTCGATATGCCGGTCGCCGTGGCGAAAAAACTGGTTATTCCGCAACTGCCGGCATTTCTGCAGCAGTATCCCGGCATCGAACTGGAGCTCAGCAGCAGCGACAGGTTGGTTGACGTAATCCGCGAGGGTTTTGATTGTGTGATACGCGTCGGTACGCTGAAAGATTCCGGGCTGATTGCGCGACCGCTGGGCAAGCTCACGCAAATCAACTGCGCCAGTCCTCAATATCTCACCCGCTTTGGCTACCCGCAGTCGCTGGACGATCTCGCCGATCATGCGCTGATCCACTACGCCAGCAATCTGGGCGTGCGCCCGCTGGGATTCGAAGTGGTTAGCGATGGCGCCGTCCGCTGGGTCAAAACCGGTGGCGTTCTGACGGTTAACAGCACCGAAACTTATCAAGCCTCGTGCCTGGCGGGGCTGGGGATTATTCAGGTACCCCGGGTGGGCGTTCGTGAAATGCTGCGCACCGGGGAGCTGATAGAAATTCTGCCCCACTACCGCGCCGAGCCGCTGCCGGTTTCGCTCATTTATCCGCACCGGCGCAACCTTTCACGTCGGGTACATCTGTTTATGGAGTGGCTGGGCGGGCTCATGAAAAACTATGTTGATGAGTCCGCATGATGAAAAATCCGTATTTGTGGGAGTAGCGGTATTTTATGTCGGGTAGCAGCTAACGCCTTATCCAGGATAAATATAGATAACTATCAGTGAATTATGAATTTTCCGCGGCCCTGCGCAAACAAAATGCCGGCGAGCGATTAGCGCAGAACAGGCGGCAAACAGGAACGTATTCATGCCTCCGATGACCCCGGCACGCCTTATCCGTGATTTTACGTATATAATTTTGATGAATATCGCTGTAAAAAAGGAAGAAATAATTTATGACGCCGGAAAACGACGCCCAACGACCAGCCCAGGATCCGGGCCAGCAGCCGGATGAAAATAAAAGCGCCCTGGCTGCGATAAATGACTCCACCGTGGCGAAAAAAGCCAACCAGGCGCTAAAAAGCGTCACCGGAACGGCGGAAAAAGTCCAGCGTAACCCCATTATTGCGCACCTCATCCGCGCCGCAGAGCGTTTCAACGACAGGCTGGGCAATCAGTTTGGTGCGGCGATCACCTACTTCTCATTTTTATCGATGATCCCGATTCTAATGGTCTCTTTTGCAGCAGCCGGTTTTGTTCTGGCCTCGCATCCTACGCTGCTACAGGACATCTTCGATAAAATCCTGCTTAACGTCAGCGACCCGACGCTCGCGGCAACGCTGAAAAATACCATCAATACCGCCGTACAGCAGCGCACCACCGTCGGCATCGTCGGTCTGCTGGTGGCGCTCTATTCCGGCATTAACTGGATGGGCAACCTGCGTGAGGCAATTCGCGCCCAGTCCCGCGACGTCTGGGAGCGTACGCCGCAGGATCAGGAAAAAATTTGGGTGAAGTACT
Organism: Klebsiella sp. K5-306; assembly: GCF_051835185.1. Classification (NCBI taxonomy): domain Bacteria; kingdom Pseudomonadati; phylum Pseudomonadota; class Gammaproteobacteria; order Enterobacterales; family Enterobacteriaceae; genus Klebsiella; species Klebsiella sp. K5-306. The sequence goes on along the minus strand of NZ_JAIFJY010000002.1, from coordinate 354,982 downwards.
TTCGCGACTTTATCTCGCTAATCGGCCTGCTGGTGGCGCTGGTGATCACCTTGTCAATCACCTCCATCGCCGGGTCGGCTCAGCAGATGATTATCTCGGCGCTCTATCTGGACTACATCGAGTGGCTGAAACCGGCGTGGCGGCTTATTGGCCTGGCCATTTCCATCTTCGCCAACTATCTGCTCTTTTTCTGGATTTTCTGGCGACTCCCGCGCCACCGCCCGCGCCGTAGGGCGCTGATTCGCGGCACCCTGATTGCGGCGGTCGGCTTTGAGATAATCAAGATCGTCATGACCTGGACGCTACCGTCGCTGGTCAAGTCGCCGTCCGGGGCGGCATTCGGCTCGGTGCTGGGAATCATGGCCTTCTTCTATTTCTTCGCCCGCCTGACGCTTTTCTGCGCCGCGTGGATTGCGACCGCCGAGTATAAAGACGACCGCCGGATGCCGGGCAAAGCCCACGACTAAACCATCACTGGGCTGAATAAAAGACGCAAAATTCAGCCCAACCTGGCATTTCAGCAGATAAATCCAATATGTAACTTTTATTTAACCTAAACCTGGTTTTATCAACCATTATTTGAATTGTGTGAAGCATTTCATAGAACTTATTTTTCTGGCACAGAAATTATTCACTTTTTGCCTGTTTTTTAGCCTCCCCGTCCCCTTGTTACAGATTGAAATGTCCCCAAGGCTGTGGCTATATGGCCTTTCGTTCGCAAAAAATAAGAAAGATCTATGCAAGCCACAGCCACAACACTCGACAATGCTCAGGAAACCGTTCCGGTTAACTCACGCAACAAGGTCGTCGTCGCTTCGCTCATTGGCACCGCCATCGAGTTCTTCGACTTCTATATCTATGCCACCGCGGCGGTCATTGTATTTCCGCATATTTTCTTCCCGCAGGGCGATCCCGCCGCCGCGACGCTACAATCGCTGGCGACCTTCGCCATCGCGTTTATTGCCCGCCCTATCGGTTCTGCGGTATTCGGCCATTTCGGCGACCGCGTAGGCCGTAAAGCGACCCTCGTGGCCTCGCTGCTGACGATGGGGATCTCAACCGTAGTTATCGGCCTGCTGCCCGGCTATGAAACCATTGGCATTATGGCGCCGGTGCTGCTGGCGCTGGCCCGCTTTGGCCAGGGGCTGGGCCTTGGCGGCGAATGGGGCGGCGCGGCGCTGCTGGCGACGGAAAACGCCCCGCCGCGCAAGCGCGCGCTGTATGGCTCATTCCCACAGCTGGGCGCGCCTATCGGCTTCTTCTTCGCTAACGGCACCTTCCTGCTGCTCTCCTGGCTGCTGACCGACCAGCAGTTTATGGAATGGGGCTGGCGTATGCCGTTTATCTTCTCCGCCGTGCTGGTCATTATCGGCCTGTACGTCCGCGTTTCGCTGCACGAGTCGCCGGTGTTCGCAAAGGTAGCCGCCGCGAAGAAACAGGTCAAAATCCCGCTGGGCACCCTGCTGACAAAACACGTACGCGTCACCGTTCTCGGCACCTTTATCATGCTGGCGACCTACACGCTGTTTTACATCATGACCGTCTACTCCATGACCTTCAGTACCGCCGCCGCGCCGATTGGTCTCGGCTTGCCGCGCAACGAAGTGCTGTGGATGCTGATGATGGCGGTCATTGGTTTTGGCGTGATGGTGCCGGTGGCGGGCCTGCTGGCGGATGCCTTTGGCCGTCGTAAGAGCATGGTCGTGATCACGACTCTCATCATCCTCTTCGCGCTGTTTGCCTTTAAACCGCTGCTCGGCTCCGGCAATCCGCTGCTGGTCTTTGCCTTCCTGCTGATTGGCCTGAGCCTGATGGGGCTGACCTTTGGCCCTATGGGCGCGCTGCTGCCGGAGCTATTCCCGACCGAAGTTCGCTACACCGGCGCCTCGTTCTCCTACAACGTCTCGTCGATCCTCGGGGCGTCCGTAGCGCCGTATATCGCCGCATGGCTGCAGGGCAACTACGGTCTGCCCGCGGTTGGGCTCTACCTCGCCGCCATGGCGGCGCTGACGATGATCGCGCTGCTGCTGACTCACGAAACGCGTCATCAATCGCTGTAACTCTCCGTCCACTCCCCCGGCCATCCGGCCAGGGGAGTCTTCTTCCCGACTATTTTTTCATCTGCGACAAGATTGCCCGACACTGGTTCGCCTCGCCTTCGGCAGGTGATATCAGCGCCAGCAGCGCTGCTGCCGGCGTCACCAGCGTCGCCAGCGCTGCCGCTACCGCGCCGCGGGCAATCAGCGGCCCCGCCTTCACGCCCGCATTCGGCGACTTAAAGCTGCCGCGAACGTACAGCGGGGAGCGCAGGGTGATAATACGAAAGCCCTTACTCTCCGGATCGATAGTGAGGTCCAGCTGCTCCGACGCAAAGCTGGCGGTCCCGGTCACGTTGATCAGCGCGTTTTCGGTATCAAACGCGAACACCTGCGGCCGGGCGACGCCGTTGACCACGTCGATATTCGCCGCCGCGCAGTTCACCCGCACCTCATCATCGCCAAAGATCTGGCCGATAATAAAGTTACCGACGTTCAGGCCGAGGATCTCCATCAGGTTACGGCTAATCAGCCCGTCGTTCATCAGCAGCTTCAGGTTACCGTTACTGTTGCCCAGCAGCGCGGCGACGGAGTTACCGGTGCCGCGAAGCTCAACATCGCCGTTCATTTCGCCGAGCGTTTTCTGCATCATCTCCACGTTTGGCATCAGCGCTTTGAGCTTCAGGCGGCGCGCCTGCAGGTTGGCCGTCCCCTGCAGCGGTTTTTTATCCCCTTCAAGATGAATGCTGCCGGCGAGGGTACCGTTAGCCAGCCCCAGACGCAGCGGCTGCAGGCGCAGGTCGCCTCGCTGCAGGATGATGTGCGTAGAAAGGTCGCTGATGGGTAGCGTGCTGCCGTGCTCAATCCGCCGTCCTTTGAAGCGCACATCGGCATCCATTACCTGCCACTTGTCGGTTTCAAAGCGGTCATACGGCAACACTTTTCCGGCTGGCTGCGGAGAAGCTTCACCTTTACGCCGTTCAGTCTGGCTGCCTTTGCCGCCGGAATCGACGCCAATCAGCGGCCCCAGATCCGCCAGCCGTAGCTGCCTGGACTCCAGATCGCCCTCCAGCTTAGGCCGGGGTTTACCGGTGGTGTAGATCAGCGACCCGTGGATATCGCTCTCGCCAATACGGCCATTGAAATCCTGATAGGCGAAGCGTGAACCGTTTTTCTCCTTAAAGGTGGCGCGCAGATGGCCGTCGGTAGAGAAAGTCGGCGTATCCGGCAGCAGTACGCCGGTCAGATCGTAGAGATCGCCCAGCGAATCACCGGAAAACTTGAGGCGCAGATCGACGCCGCCGAGATTGAGCGGATCGCTGACCGTGCCGGTAAAAGCGACCCGGGTATTGCCGGAACGAAAATCCCCCTGCAGCGGGAACGGCGTCCCTTCGCTGCGCAGCGCCAGCATGCCGCCGATTTTGCCGTTACCGGAGAGCGGCTGCCCGTTGTAGCTCCCTTTCGCCTGCAGGCCGAAGACGTAATCGCCCACTTTCTGCGACGCTCCTTTCCCTTTTTCGCCGGTCACTTCACTAAACGCCAGCGGTTTACCGAGCGGATCAACCACGATCGTCACATCGGCGCGCGATACCTTGTCATCGATAGCAATCTTGCCGCGATCGAAAAGAATATTGTCGAGTCGGAAAGACCAGCTGGAAGGCGCCGCATCTTTCTCAGACGCTCCCGCCGAAGCCAGGTCGAAAGTCCAGTTGTTGCTCTTCTCCGACAGTCGAATCAATCGCGCGTCCGGCTGTTCAAGCTTAATCCACGGTAGATAGACCGTTTTGCTGAGCAGCGCCAGCGGGGCGAGGGTCGCCTCAACGCGCGGCAGGTGAACCATGGTGACCTGCGGGATGTCAGGCGGGTTGCCGAGGATAATATCTTCGGCATGCACGTGCGGCCAGGGTATCCAGCTTCGCCAGCCTCTTTCGCCGGGCTGGCGCTCCCACACGACGCCCAGATCGCCGCGAATCGCAAACGGACGGTTCAGCTCGGCCGACACTTTCTGATTAATCGTCGGCTTCAGGCGATTCCAGTCAAAGGTCGCCACCACAATAAAAAACAGAACGATCAGTACGACTATCGTTCCAAGGATAATAGCCACGGTTTTACGGGTTCTGGTCATCCCTTCTGCACTCCTTTTGCGTCTCGTCAGTCATGAATATAGTTGAGAAACGTCAGGTGCTCTGCCAAATGCGCTTTTCGTCACATAATCCGCGTCAGGTCAAAAAAATAATGGAACGTTGTTTTAATATCATTGACCATAAAAGCGGCCCAGCGCACACTAGGGTTAATATTGATTTAATTTCAGGTCATCACTATGTCTAAGAAAATTGCCGTCATTGGCGAATGCATGATTGAGCTGTCAGAGAAAGGCGCGGCGGTAAATCGCGGCTTTGGCGGCGACACCTTAAACACTTCCGTCTACATTGCCCGCCAGACCGACGCCAGCGAGCTGGGCGTACACTATGTTACCGCCCTGGGCACGGACACCTTCAGCCAGCAGATGCTCGAATCCTGGCAGAGTGAGAATGTCCAGACGGACCTGATTCAGCGCATGGCCGACCGTTTACCGGGCCTCTACTACATCGAAACTGACGATACCGGCGAGCGTACGTTTTACTACTGGCGTAATGAAGCCGCAGCGAAGTTCTGGCTGGAGAGCGAGCAGTCTGCAGCCATCTGCGAAGAGCTGGCGACCTATGATTATCTTTACCTCAGCGGCATCAGCCTGGCGATCCTGAGCCCGACAAGCCGCGAGAAGCTGCTGACCCTGCTGCGGGAATGCCGGGCAAACGGCGGTAAAGTTATCTTTGATAACAACTATCGTCCGCGCCTGTGGAGCAGTAAAGAAGAGACGCAGCAGGTTTATCAGCAGATGCTGGCCTGCACCGACATTGCGTTCCTGACCCTTGATGACGAAGACGCGCTGTGGGGCGAGAAGCCGGTGGCAGAGGTGATTGCCCGCACTCACGCCGCTGGCGTTGAAGAAGTGGTGGTGAAGCGCGGCGCCGACTCCTGCCTGGTAGCGATTGCCGGACAGCCGCAGCTGGAAGTCCCGGCCGTTAAGCTGGCAAAAGAGAAAGTCGTTGATACCACGGCAGCGGGCGATTCATTCAGCGCCGGCTATCTGGCCGTGCGCCTGACCGGCGGCGATGCCGAATCGGCGGCAAAACGCGGCCACCTGACCGCCAGCACGGTGATTCAGTATCGCGGTGCGATTATCCCGCGCGAGGCGATGCCGCAGTAATTTCGATGGAGTTACGCCCGCCGGCGAGAATCCCGGCTTGCGCTGCGCTTAGCCGGGCTACGGGTTTACCGCCATCTGCACGCCGGTAGACCGGAGAAGGCGCTCCAGCGCCGCCTCCAGGAAAATCACCGGGCCAATCCCGAGCAATAGTTAAAACAGATAAGCCATAAACCTCACCGGATAGCCACGCTATCCGGTTTTGCTTTACTGCGCAGGCGGGATATCCGTCGCTTCGCTACGTCCTTGCGCAACATCACCGGCGCTGTTCGACGCCGCGGCGGCCGCTGGCGCTGGCGCCATCAGCTTTTCCCACGTCGCCTGCAGGTCCTTCATGTTGTACTCCGGTTCGCCCTGCGGCTGCTGCAACACCAGCGCCATATCCTGCGAAAGCTGCTGACGCAGGTACTGATTCAGCATGTCAACCGTCAGCGAATTGAGGAACTCCTGACGCAGCTTCTGATACTGCTCGGGAGCGATATCCACCACCTGATTTTGCAACGAACGCATCCGCTGGCTAATCAGAAGATAGGTATCCGTACGGGCATAGGTGGCAAACAGCTTCTGCAGTTCAAGGTTTTTCTGCGCAATCAGGGCATCAAACTCATCCTGCGGCAGACCGTTATCGCGCACTTTCGCCAGCTCGCGCGCCACGGTCGTTAAGTTGGCGTTCAGCCGCTCGCCCGGCGATTCGATATTGATCGCGCACTGGGCGCGCTGGTAAAGCACGCGGCAGTCAAAGCCCAGGCCGATATCCTTGATGTTACTTTTGCTCAGATTCTGCTGAACGTGCCAGAACAGCGCTTCTCTGGCGAGGTCATCTCGCCAGTAGCGCTGCAGCGCGACCGAGTCGCGAATCGGCTGCCACGGCGCATCCCACATCAGCGACAGCTTATCCTGGCGCACTGCATCGGTCATGATGCTGACCGGCGTCGTCGGCAGCGGCGACAGGGTAGGAACCGCCACCGGCGTTTCGCGCTTGCCCTTCAGGCCGCCGAAAGTTTTGTTAATTTGCTCCGCGACGCTGCGGCTATCGACGTTGCCGACCACAATCAGGGTCATGGCATCCGGCGTGTACCACTTGTGGTAATAGTCTTTAAGCTGAGCAATATCCACCGGCTGCTTCAGCGGCGCCGCCGGATCATGCCCCAGCATGGTGGAGCCTTTCAGCCGATAACGCCACCAGCCCTCTTTAGTATCCGCAGGCCAGGTGACCACCATATCTTCGCCCTGCAGCGCATGGTTGACCGCTTCCGGAGTGATCGACATTTTACCGCTGGCGCTCGCCAGCCAGCTCAGCGCCTCTTTCAGCAGGTCGTTACGGTTATTCGGTAAGCTCAGGTTAAACAAACTGTAGTCATAAGAGACGATGGCGGGCGGCAGAGGACGTTTCGGGTCAATACTCTGCTGCCATAGCGAACGGGCCTGCATGGTCGGGAGGCCACCGTTTTGCGTCAGCGCGAGGCGCGGGATAAAGTGGCTAAAGCCGCTCTGCTGAGTGCTTTCGCTCAGCGAGCCAATATTCACGGACAGGCGAACTTCGATACGATCGCTGGGACGCTGCGGGGTGGCTAAAACCTGCCACTGAAACCCGTTTGCCAGTGTGCCCTGTTGCCAGGCCGGGTCCGGCTGGAGCGCTTCTGCCTGCACATAACCGACCGTCGCCAACATCAGCAAACCACCGGTTAAGAGTCGAATTTTTGTGCCCTGCATGTGAACCCCTGATGAACAATCCTGGTTACAACAGCGGCCCACGGGAGGGCCGCCGAAAAAATGGTGAGTTAAGTACGTCGGTTAGACCACACGGAGACGAAAATGTCGCATGTTGACGTGAAATAATCATAAGGGTCACCGCCGCGCATGCGGCAGCGACCCCTAATTATGCGCAGGAGCCCATAGTCCAGCAAGGGACTATGGACCTAACAGATGGATTTATGAGGATAATTCGTGCGATTTGTCTACCGGCGTACGGTTATTCAGCACATTATCGAGCTGCTGTGAGTCCAGCTCTTTAACCCATTTCGCGACCACAATAGTCGCTACGCCGTTACCCACCAGGTTGGTCAGCGCGCGCGCCTCGGACATAAAGCGGTCAATGCCAAGGATTAACGCCAGACCGGCGACCGGCAAATGACCGACGGCGGAGATGGTCGCCGCCAGGACGATAAAGCCGCTGCCCGTCACGCCCGCCGCGCCTTTCGAGGAGAGCAGCAGCACCACCAGCAGGGTAATCTGATGGAAAATATCCATATGGCTGTTTGTCGCCTGGGCGATAAACACCGCCGCCATCGTCAGGTAGATTGAGGTGCCATCGAGGTTAAAGGAGTACCCCGTCGGGATCACCAGCCCCACCACCGATTTACGGCAGCCCAGCTTCTCCATCTTATCAAGCATCCGCGGCAGCGCCGACTCGGACGAAGAGGTTCCCAGGACGATCAGCAGCTCTTCGCGGATATAGCGGATGAACTTAAAGATGCTGAAGCCGGTGGCTTTGGCGATCGAGCCCAGTACCACCACGACAAACAGGATACAGGTGATGTAGAAGCAGACGATCAGCTGACCAAGCTGCACCAGCGTACCGACGCCGTATTTCCCGATAGTAAAGGCCATGGCGCCGAATGCGCCAATCGGCGCCAGGCGCATGATCATATTGATGATGCCGAATATAACCTGCGAGAAGCTTTCGATAACGTTAAAAATCAGCTGGCCTTTGCTGCCCAGACGATGCAGCGCAAAACCGAACAGCACGGCAAACATCAGCACCTGCAGAATGTTGCCGCTGGCAAACGCGCCAATCACGCTGCCGGGGATAATATCGAGCAGGAACGCCACGATACCCTGATCTTTCGCCTGTTCGGCATAAACCGCCACGGCCTTCGCATCAAGGGTGGCCGGGTCAACGTTCATACCCGCGCCGGGCTGCACCACGTTAACAATGATCAGACCGATGATCAGCGCGATGGTGCTCACGACTTCAAAATAGAGCAGCGCCACCGCCCCGGTGCGGCCGACGGCCTTCATGCTCTCCATCCCGGCAATCCCCGTCACAACGGTACAGAAGATAACCGGGGCAATAATCATTTTAATCAGCTTAACGAAGGCATCGCCGAGGGGTTTCATCTGCGCACCCAGCTCCGGGTAAAAATGGCCCAGCAGAATACCGATCGCTATGGCCGATAAAACCTGGACATAGAGGCTTTTAAAGAAAGAGATTTTCATAGGGTGTCCTTTGGATATAACCACAGACTGTGAGGGGGTATTGCGTCTGTGGCTTAAAAATAACACCCATGAAACATTTCAGAAATAACGAGTGATGAAATTGCAATGCAATTGTTAATTTATTTGAACTGACTCGCATAAGCTAACAATGTTGTTACAAACTTGCATCCTCAACAACAGCCGGTAAAAAGCGGGCCTTAAAAGCCTCAGGCGGCATGGCGCAGCCAAAAAGATAACCTTGCACCGTCTCGACACCCGCCTCCTGCAGCCAGCGATACTGCTTATCGGTTTCAACGCCCTCCGCGACGATGTGCAGATTCAGCCCCCGCGCCAGCTGGATAATCGCGGGCACCATGCTGATGTCATCAGGTAGCATATCGATAAAGACTTTATCGATTTTCAGGATATCCACCGGCAGCGATTTAATATGCTGCAGTTGACGCAGCCCGGCGTAGCCCATACCAAAGTCGTCCAGCGCGATCCGCACGCCCGCTTCACGCAGCGGACGCAGCAGGGAAATCATGGCCTGCGGGTCGTCTATTCGACGGCTTTCGGTGACTTCGAGGATCAGCGTGCCCGGCGCGATACGATAGCGCCCGAGCAGCGCCAGCATCTCCGCGCCGCGATCGTGATGCAGCAGCTGTAGCTGCGACACGTTGACCGATAGCGGCAACATGATCCCCTGATTTTGCCAGGCGGCAAGCTGTCGACAGGCCTCTTCCATCACCCAGTAGCCGACCGGGACGATCAGCCCGCAGGCTTCGATACGCTCAATCAGATCGCCCGGCAGCGACCAGCTTCCGTCAGCCTGACGCTGACGCAGCAGCGCTTCTGCACCGCAGACCTCGCCGCTGATAGTATCCACCTGCGGCTGCAGCCAGATGGCAAACTGCTGATTATCAAGCGCCGTTAAAATATCGTGCTCTTCCATCAGGCGGCGCTGCGCTTTTTCCATCTGTTCCGGATCGAAGAACTCAATCTGATTTTTACCTTTACGCCGCGCGGTAACGGCGGCGGAAAACGCCCGGCGATAGAGCTGTTCGCCGTTAATTTCGCCGTTAAACATCGCAATGCCGACGCTGGCGCAGGGGCGCAGCTGGATACCGTGCAGCGGTAAACGTTCGCTCAAGACAGTAAGTACTTGCTTACTTAACGTCACCGCCTGCCAGGGCTCGGTAATTCCATGGGCCAGAATCGCAAAGTCGTAGCCGCTCACCTGGGCCAGGACCATCTGCGTCGGGATAACCGCCCGCAGCTTTTCAACGAGCGTCAACAGCAGCATTTCGCGCTGCGTCTCTTTGAGTACGCCAGCGGTATCCTGCAGCGTTTCGCAGGCGACAATCAGCAGCGCAGACGCCTGCGCACGGGCGACGGTTTGCTCCAGCATCGCCATCAAAAAGGCTTTATTTGGCAGCTCGGATACCGGGAAACGGGTCGATTGCAAAGAGAGTTCATCGTGCAGGCGCAGCAGAGTCTGCTGGTTACGGTTATAGCTGCGCACCAGCATGCCGATTTCATCGTCATGATGTAAGCGCGGTATAGAAAGCTGATGGCCAAGACGCTCCTGCTGCGGGACATCATTCAGCTCGCGGGCGATTTTACGCAGCGGTCGTACCATCAGACGGTTGATGCACCAGGTGATGGCTACCGTCAGCATCAGCACCAAAAGTAAGTAAGCAGTCACTAATGTTGCCAGGGCGCTCATCACGAATTTATACATGCGATATGAATCGGCTTGCAGCACCAGATAGGCCAGCGGCTGTGGGTTAGCGGGCCGCTCAAGGGAGTAGATAGGCAGCGAAATCTGTACCGGCAGTTCAAACATGCGGGTGATGGTTACCGGCACCGGACGCTCGGGGATAAAGCGCATCCGCAGCGCCTGGAACTGATTAGGCAGGACAACATCCGCCCGGCTGACGATGCCAGCAGGCTGAATGCGGCTCAGAATAGCTTCCGCCTCCGGGATATCGGCTTTCAGAATAGCCGCTGACAGCGGTTCGCGGACGGAACGCGCAATGCTCTCTAACTGCGTGGCCGTGGTATAGCGACTCTGCTGAACGAAATGGAACAGCAAAATAGAACAGAAGACGAGTACAAACGCCATGGACACGCTCGCGACCATTGCCATCTGTTTAATTGTAAGTGAACGGCTGACGCGCAACGGGGTTCTCCACTGAAACTGAACGCATACCCGGTTTAGATCCATCATCTCCGGTCGTTTTCAGGCTGATTATATACTCAAATTGTTCGCTCACGCCCGCAAGGCGCGAAGCAATACCATCGGGAGGCTTTCCCGGCGGCGGCACAGACGTGTAAGCATAGCGCGACCCGGGGACAATTCCCGGGCGGCGGCTGACGCCTTACCCGGGCTACAAAACGACAAAACCGTCCGGGGGACAAGTTCACCACCGCCATCGGGTCGGTAGCCCGGACAAGGTGCCTCTGGCACCGCCTCCGGGATACAGCGCGCAATGCAGCTTCGCTAGCTCTCCCCAGTGGCGCCGCGCTTACCGGAGCTAAAGGTTCACAATCGCCACCGGAGGGGAAATCGGGCTGTATGGCCGGAGGCAACGAGTATACGCGAAGAGCGCCGTGGAGTGACGCCCTGTCGCATAATTCAGCCTAATCTGCTACCAGTCGGCGTAAGGGACCAGCGGTTGCGGCGGCATATCCATATCGCCCTGCCAGCCGGAAGCCGAATAGCGGACGTACAGCAGCGCATGGCTCGGGGTATAATCCTTCGCCTGCTGAATATCCACCGCCGCCCCGACAAACCAGTTGCTGGTTACCCGTCGTTCAATCAGCGCCCGCGCGGTATAGCCGACGCCAGAGCTGCTGCTGCCTTCTTCCGTAAGCTGGCTGGCATCATGACGATACTGAGAGGGGATCAAATTGAGCAGCGGATAGCGCGCCTCGGTTTTGGTCCGCGAGTGGGACCACGACACCGAGCCCCCCAGCTCCCATGACCAGTTCTCCGTCCGCTGACGCCAGGTCACAGGTACCGAGAAGGAGACATATTCCTGCGGACTGTAATATCCCCCCTGACCCAGGGTATAGCCGCTCAGGTCTTTATCGTAGTGCCAGAGCATATTGTTCAGGCCGACGGTGACCCGGCGGTTATCTTCGTTGATCGCTTTATAGTAGTAGCCGGTCATCCAGCGCACGCGCCAGTTGTCGGCAACGTTTTTCCCGGTCAGCTGGTCGACGCCCAACGAAGACCAGACCCCGTTGGCCTCGCCTTTATCGTAGCTCAGACTCACACCGCCGCCGTCGGCGCGCACCCCGCCCCAGGTCTTGCCAGTATGGCCGCCGTTAGGGTTATCTTTCTGCCCGCCGAAGGCCAACAGCGAGCTGGAGATGGGTCGCCGATGAAGATTAACGGTGTAGCCCAGCGGGCCAACGTCGCTGCTGTAGCTCAGGCCGCCCACCACATCAACGACGTTAAAGCCCATCGGCGTGGTGCCGATATCGCCGCTCCAGGTCTCGTTCTGCCAGCCCACCGCTACGCTGGCGCCGCTGTCGCTCTGATGTTTGCTGCCGCCGGTACAGGCGATTTCGCCGCAGGTGCCCCAGCTCGGCGCATAGCTGCCGTCGCTATTGGTAGAAAAACTCCCGGCATCCATATTAACCAGATCGGTACGGAAGAACATTCGCCCGTCGGCCAGCGGGGCATCTACGTGTAACATGGTGGTATGCGCTTTCAGATCGGAATAGCCGCCGGTACCGCTGGAGCCCCAGTAATCATGCTCGAGGGTGACGTTAAGATCCTGCTGACGATAAAGATCGGCGGCATCACTGCGGATCCCGCGCTTGAGCCAGTCATCGCTGCTGTCGTTACGCGTTAAGCGCGTAAAGGTGTCGTTATCCTGCGGGCGCTCGCGAGTAACCCCGGAGGCCACCATGGCATCCTTATAACCTTCCAGCGCCTGCTGCGGCTCGCCGTTCTGCGCCTGGAAACGCGCGGCGTCGCGCAGCACCAGCGCGCTTTCCATCGACGGCGGCTGCGCTTTCGCCTGGGGCACGATGCGGGCGAAGGTTTGCTGCGCCTGAACGCGATCGCCCAGACCGGCCTGCGCGAGGGCAATACGCCGCTGCATATTGATAGAATCGATGTCTTCGCCCTTGAGCTGCGCCACCTGAGCGCGGGCAGCATTCTTATCGCCGTCGGCAAGATACACTTCCGCGAGTCCCAGACGCGCATCGCCGTTATCCGGCTGCTGGCCAAGCACCCGCTGATATTCCGCTATCGCAGTCTGGCTGTCGCCGCGCTGCTGCGCCCAGTCCGCCAGCGTGAGCGCGTAGCGCACCGACGTCGGTTGCTGTTTAATCAGCGCGATAGCCTGGGCCTCCTGGCCGCTATCGCGCAGCTGGTTTGCCTGCCGCAAGATCCTGTCGCTTTGCAGACGCGCCTCCAGCTCGCGAATATTGTCCGTCCACTGCCCTTGAGGCAGGGCGTTTATCTGCGCCAGCGCCATCTCATCCTGATTATTACCGGATAAATAGAGGCCGTAGGCGTAAACCCGATCAGCATCGCCAGGCTGGCGGTTGACCATCGCGCGCATCAGCGCGTCAGCCTCGCTGCGGTTGCCCGCGCTGACCAGATCCCGCGCCAGGCGGTAGGTTATCCACACGCTATCCGGATCCAGCGCCAGCCGACGGCGCTGCACTTCCGCCGCTTGCGCCCAGTTCCCCTGGCTCTCCAGCGCTTCGGCCTGTTTCTCCAGGCGTTCGTTCGTCAGGCTACGTTCAATATCATCAATGCTGCGCCGCTGGGCCGGCGACAGGCTGGCGATATACGCGCTAGCTTTTTCCGGCGATTCGCCGCGATACAGATTCGCCAGACCGCGTACCGCCAGGCTATTGCCGCGATCCATTCGCAGCGCGCGCTGGTAGTAACGCTCCGCCGCGGCGTTTTCTTTACGCGCCGCCGCCACGTCACCCAGCCCCAGCACCGCATAGCTATCGGTAGTGTCTATCCGCTGCGCCTGAGCGTAAGCATTTTGCGCTTGCGCCAGCTGGCCGCTTTTCAGAGCGCTATCGCCCTGCTTGATCAGCAGCCAGTAGCGGTTAGTCTTGAGCAGGCTGTCCCATTTATCGCGGCTCGGGCTATCCGGGGCCATTTTGATAGCTTTACTCAACTGAGCAACCGCCCGCGCCCGATCGCCGCGCTGGGAGTACGCCTGCCCCAATGCGCCAACCGCGTCGCTGTCTTTGGCATCCGCCCGGACAGCCTGTTGTAAATCGGCCACGGCCACCGAACCTTTCCCGGCCTTCACCGCCGCCAGCCCCTCCGCGCGATCGCGGAACGTCGGATCTTTGAGCTGGGTCTGCTGCTGATCGAGCAGAACGCGGGCATTTGCCGAGGTGGAACCGGTGGGGAATTGCACGATAAACCGCTGTAGCGCCTGTACGCTGGCCCGGCTCACCGGCATGCTTTTCACTTCGTTAAACCAGATGTCTGCTGCGATGCCACGACCCGCCGCCGAGCGCGACATCTGTTCAAGATACGCAAATCCCTCTTCCGGCTTATTATCGCCAAACATCTGTTTCGCCAGCGCCGTTTGCAGCTGGACGTTGTCCGGTAAGCGGGCGTTGAGTTTTTTCAGCTGATTGATGCCTTCGTTATGTCGGGCGGGCAGGCGCGCCACCAGCGTCCAGTACTCAATCGCCGCCTCATCATCATCCGGGACGCCGTTAAACAACTTCTCGTAAGCGGCGATGGCCTCGTCAACTTTCCCGGCCACGCCCAGCAGGCGCGCCTGCTGCAACTCCTGGCGGCCATCGCCGGTGCTGCTTTTCATCTCGTCGCGCGAAGCTTTCAGCTCCGCCGATTCCGGCGCCAGCTTCGCCAGACGCGCCAGCTGCTTCTGCGCCCCGGCCGTATCGCCCTGACGGAGAAGATAGCGCACTCGCGCGGCGACAACGTCCGGATTGTTCGGATCGATCAATTCCAGGCGGTAGAGCGACTGACGCACCAAATCCTCTCGTTTGCTGGCCTCGCCGAGGCGCACCTGCTCCAGCAGATGCTCCTGAACAGGCGTGTTCACGGCGTGAGCCAGCGGCATCAGCGCGACGCTTAGGGAGAGCGTGAATAAGCTTAATGAGAACTTGTGCATTCCTGGTTCCAGTCAGGCCGTAATTCGCCACCGGCAGTGAAGCGAAAACGGTGTTGATCCCATCCCTGGCCGAAAAGGGTCAGGACCGTGCTGTAGTAAGCATCCGCGCCGGGATAGTGGTCGGCGACGCGCTGCCGCTGAATGGCCCGGGCATCTTCATGCTGCAAGAAAGGCAGTAGCGCCGCGGAGAAGCCCACCGGACCGTTGCCGGTGGTTTTACCGGTCGCAACGTTGGTTTTTTCCGGCGGCACACCCTGCTCTACCGTCCGGGCCGCCATCGGTTTAAAGCGCGTCAGCAGGCGGGCTTTTTGCTTATCGCCATCATCGAGCATACCGGCCCACAGATAGACGCGAATGGCGTCATAGCTGCCGATAATGGGTTTCTCCGCCTTCAACTGCCAGCCTTTGCCTTTTTCGTAACGGACCCAGTCAGGCGAAAAGCCTTTCGGCGCGGTCTCCAGCAGCAGGCGCAGATTGCCGTCGCGTATCTTTGGCCAGGGAGCGCCAAACGCCGCAAAGTAGGTCGCCAGCTGCGGCGGCAGATAGCTGGGATTAAAACGCCAGCCGCCGTCATCGACGAAGCCGACTCTCCCCGGCAAAATCATCGGCCCCAGCCCCGGTACGGTAGCCACTTCTTCATCAGCAATACGCGCCAGCAGCGCTTTGCCGACTTCCGTATACTGGGGCGTTTCCCACAGTCGTCCGGCCTCCAGCAGCGCCCAGGCTATCCACAGGTCGGAATCCGAGGCTGAGTTGTTATCGAGCACCGTCCATTCGTCATCGCTCTTTTTCCCCCACAGCCATCCCGGCAGATGCGCGCGCAGATCGCCCTCGGCAAGGTTGTTTTGCGTCCACTCGAACAGCTTGCGGAAGCCTTCGCGGTCGTTGGCCGCCAGGGCAAAGAACAGCCCGTAGCTTTGTCCTTCCGAGGTGGTGATTTTTCGTGAATCGCTGGGGTCGATAACCCGCCCTTCGGCGCTGACGTACTCTTGTTTAAACTGCTCCCAGGCCGGCCACCGGCAGGCGGCGCTCGCCTGCGCCGCCGCCAGCATGCATATCGACAACACCACTGCACGTACCGCGTTCATCAGCAACTACTCATCATCAAGGTGGAGGCGACGGCGGCTGATAATACGCAGCATGCGCCACAGCACCCACGCCAGTAGTACGATGCTTAATGCCGCCAGCACCGCCAGCAGTACCGGATGGCTGGAGAGCGCAAACCAGATGCGTTCGAACCACGGCAGATGCCCGATATAGTAAACATCACCTACCCGCAGGCTGTTGACGCCCGACTCGCGAATCACCGAGACGGAGCCAAACATCGCCGCGCGTTTACCGCTATCGTTAAGCGCCTGGGTGAGCAATTCGTTACCGCGAGGGCTATCGGCCAGCAGCGCCACGACGCTGCGTTGATCGTTGTAAGGCGACTGGAAGCCGATTATCGCCGCCATCGGCCCGGATGACGTGATATCAGTGCGGGTATTCGGCGTTCTGGCTTCGGTATCGGGGTAAATGCTCGCCAGGTCGTAATGGCGCATCGGCATTTTCACCCAGCTTTTGGTCGCTTCAACCAGCAGGTTAATTTTCGTTTCGTCCTTCAGCGCCTGCGGAATAGAGCCAATCAGCAGCAGGTCGGCGTCTTTGTCCTTAATCTGGCTGCCGTCATCGGTCATGCGCAGGTTAATCGCCGCCAGGCCGGTTTGCGCGCCGATGCCGCCGGCCGTTTCCAGCAGCGTGGCCACCTGACCCTCGGTCGGAGCTTTCGGCACCACGACTAAGGTATCAGAGAGATCGGCCATCCGGCTGTAGGGGAAGCCCGCGTTAGCAAACACGCGCAGATCCGGCATGGCCATAAAGTGATAGTACTTCGAGAAGTC
Organism: Klebsiella sp. K5-306; assembly: GCF_051835185.1. Taxonomy (NCBI): domain Bacteria; kingdom Pseudomonadati; phylum Pseudomonadota; class Gammaproteobacteria; order Enterobacterales; family Enterobacteriaceae; genus Klebsiella; species Klebsiella sp. K5-306. The sequence goes on along the minus strand of NZ_JAIFJY010000002.1, from coordinate 338,484 downwards.
GATGGTCGAGTCGTCGCCAATCACCACATGATTCTGCACCGGCTGGAAGGTAATACAGTTATCGATAGAGCCGCCGGGCATCGGGTTCATATACTGAAAATCGAAGCGCAGCTGGTTCATCGCCCCAAGGCGCAGCGCCGGGATTGTCACTTCCGTTTTGCCATCCAGCAGCCCCTGCAGCACCGGCAGGCGCAGAATCAGCTTATTCACATCCTGCGAGCTGTTGAGGCTGAAAGACTGTAAGAACTGATCGTTCAGGCTGATATCCATGCGCGAGCTGTCCTTGATCGGCGGCATGGTGTAGCGATAGTTCAGGTTCATATCGATGCCGTTGGCGCGCAGCAGGTAGAGATCCGGCGGCAGGTTCAGCGCGACGTTAATGGAATCCGGCACCAGGCCGCTGGATTGCAGCTGCTGTTCGTAGGTTTTCAGCTCGGCAAAGGTCACCGCGCGATCGGTGCGCACCCAGTTTGGCGCATCGTACGGTTTACGCGCCTGCAGTTGTTTGACATCGTCAACCGTCACGCTGCTGCCGCGGAACAGAATATTGCCCTGCGCTATCCCCTTCGCCGCCTGCAGCAGGTCTTTGTCATCTCGCCCAAAGACCACCAGCAGCTTAACGTACGGATTATCCGGATGGTCGATCATTTCAATAGTCGGCGCGTTAACCGGTGGATGCTCGCGCAGGAAGTCCGGGCGCTTATCGTTGGTCGCAAAAACAACGGCGTTGCGGTCCGGCAGCGCATTGAACTGCACCGGGAACTGCTGACCGCGCCAGCCCGCCTTGCTGCCGAACCAGGAGGCAACGATCGCCGCCGCCTGCTGCTGCAGAACACCCGGCGAGGAGGCAAAGACCATCGGTAGCGTCAGCTGGCGGTTATCACGCGAATCGTAGAACGGCACAGGAAAATGCGAAAGATCGTTGCGCACGTTCAGCGACTGATAGGTTAAATCCAGATAGCTTTCGCGACCGACGTCCAGCCACAGGGTACTGCTGGCCGGGTTTTCACAGACGTCGCGATAGTGGCCGACGAACTCAAGGCGCACGCGGTTAAAGTCGGTGATATAGAGAGGATCGATAGGGATCTGCGCGCTGACTTTTTTGCCCAACTGCTCTTTGGTGACCGGCAAAACGCCCATCAGCTCATCATTAAGATAAACCTTCAGCTGCGACTGCACTGGCAGCAGTGACGGAGAGGGGGTGTAGTCGAGATTAAGCAACGCTTTCGCCACCACCTCATCGCTGCGCATGCCGAACTCGACCGAACCCTCGGGGCGCGCGCCGCGCAGTACCATGCTGCCGGGAGGCGGAGCGATTTTGGCGAAGGTCAGCTTCACGTCGCGGCTCGGGGCGTTATCGAGCACCACCACCGGCGCCGCCGGATCGGCAAGGGTCGCCGTTGGCTGGCCGTCCGCAACCGTGCCGGCAATACCGGGCACGGTTGTCGTCTGCGCCGCTGCCGTTGCCGCCGTCGGTTCCGCATACGACGCGAAGGAGGACCAGCCGCCAATGCCCACCGCTACTGCACAAATCAAAGAGAGTTTTCTGTTCATCGCATTATCATCATTGTTGGGCCATCGCCGGTTCTGCCGAGAGTGTCGCCGCAGCGCGTTCCGGACGGCGCGGAATAAACGAAACAAACCAGGCCACCAGCATGGTGAGCGAGCGGAAAATAACCTTCACCGACGGCGGGGAGAACTCCGCCAGGTGACGATATCCACGGAACCCCAGCTTCAGGATGTCCAGCAGGCTTTCCATCGGCTTATCTTCCGGGAAGCTATCCTGCCAAAGCGCCCACGTATCTGCGCGGGCAAACGTACACTGCACAAAATCAATATGTTGTTGATTGCTTAGCGGCAGCAGCTGTAGCCCAACCTCACTGCCGTTGACCCGCGCGACCCGCACCGGGAAGGCATACTCCTGCTGCCCGCGTTTCAGCAGCAGCTTAACGTGCTGGCTTTCCAGCACCTGCGCCTCGCCGTGAATTCTGACGCCGAGGCCGCCGTCGGAGTAATCATGGACGGTACAGGAGAACAGGTGCCCGTCCTCGCGGGCAATCGCCGCCGGCATTGACATCTCCACGCGATGCGAGCGCCGCACCTGCTTGCTTTCAACCGATACCGCCACCGCGCCGCCGAGAATAATCAGGTTATAGAACACCCAGATAATGCTGACCCAGACGGTCAAAATTTCGTTTTCCGGGCCGTACATAAAGCGCCAGATACCCACGCCAACGCCGACCAGGTTCAGCAGCACGAGGTAGATATAGGGACGCGAGATCACCCAGTCGACGTACTCGTCCTCCACCAGGCCGCCTTTTGCCGTCACGTTGAATTTGCCCTTATGCGGGTTAATCAACGCGACAACGGTCGGCGGCGCGATATACCACGCCAGTACCGTTTCATAGATCTCACTCCAGAAAGAGTGGCGGTATTTACCCTGAATCTTCGAGTTAGTCAGGCTGGCGTGAATCATATGCGGTAGCACGAACAGGGCGATCATCAGCGCCGGCGCATAGATGATATAGGCGTGGAGGAGCAGAAACGCCAGCGGCGCGGTCAGGAAGATCAGCCGCGGAATACCGGACAGGAAGTGCAGCATCGCGTTGACGTAGCAGATGCGCTGCGCCAGCTTCAGCCCTTTACCAAACAACGGGTTATCAAGGCGGAATATCTGCACCATCCCGCGCGCCCAGCGGATGCGCTGGCCGATATGCGCCGACAGGCTCTCCGTCGCCAGGCCGGCCGCCTGCGGAATACGCATATAGGCCGAAGTGTGCCCGCGACGATGCAGGCGCAAAGAGGTGTGGGCGTCTTCGGTGACCGTTTCCACGGCAATGCCGCCGATTTCATCCAGCGGGCCGCGGCGGATCACCGCACAGGAGCCGCAGAAGAAGGTGGCATCCCACATGTCGTTGCCGTCCTGCACCAGGCCATAAAACAGCGTGCCTTCGTTCGGCGTTTTGCGAAAACGCCCAAGGTTACGTTCAAACGGGTCCGGAGAGAAGAAGTGGTGCGGCGTCTGCATCATCGCCAGCTCTTTCTCCTTCAGGAACCAGCCCATGGTCATCTGCAGGAACGAGCGGGTCGGCACGTGGTCGCAGTCGAAAATCGACACAAACTCACCTTTGGCGTACTTCAGCGCATTGTTGATATTCCCGGCTTTCGCGTGTTCGTGCGTGGTGCGCGCGATGTAATGCACGCCAACGTCTTTGGCGAACTGGCGGAACTCTTCGCGCCCGCCGTCATCAAGGATCCAGATATTAAGCTTGTCCTTCGGCCAGTCGATCCCCTGCGAGGCGTAAATGGTGTTTTTCACCACGTTGAGATCTTCGTTATAAGTCGGCACGAAGATATCGACCGTCGGCCATTGCGCCATATCTTCCGGCAGCGGAACCGGCTGGCGGTTCAGCGGCCAGACGACCTGGAAATAGCCCAGCACCAGTACCACCCAGGCGTAGGTTTCTGCGAACAGCAGGATGATCCCGCACACCAGGCTTACGGGGTCGTCCCAGTTTAGCGTCGAGGTGTAGCGCCACCAGATATAGCGGCACGAGACCGTCAGCGAAAGCACGATCAGCATCAGCGCCGAGAAGCGCCCGGGGATGCGCCGTACCAGCAGCGCCACGCCCCACAGCAGCAGCAGAAAAATAAACTGCGAGAGCGGATTAAACGGCTGGGTAATACAGAGTAGCGCCAGGATCAGCGAGAAAAAGGTTATCGTGCCAAGGAGAAGCCGCCGCACTTTTGGATGCAGATGCCCCAGCTCCTTATGCTTATCCAGATGACCGGTGCGGGCGTTGACCTTTTCCGGTAGCTTTTCCAGCCACTGCGCATAGCGCCCCTGCACGCCTTCCAGCGCCGCCAGCGAACGCCAGTTGATCTTTTTATCCGGCTCCGGCACCCGCGTCACCAGCAGCCACAGGGCTTGCAGCAGATAGCGAATCGGGTCCAGCGGGCGCGGTCGATGCGGATTAATATGCGGAAAAAACTCGCCATGACGTTCGCGAATTGCCTGCCAGCGCGGGGTTTCCAGCGGCATCAACGCCCATGCCAGAGATGCCCACAAGCAGCCCAGCGCGGCCGCCAGCCGCGACGCGCCGTGCTGGCGATAATCGCGATAGCGTTCGCTCAACCGCTCTCCAACCGGCGGCGCCAGCAGTAGCGTACTCAGGCGAATCATTCCGCGCCCCTTCCGGCGTAGTGCAGCAGGCACCAGTTGGCCAGCGTCAGTATCTCTTCCGCCGCCAGCGAGTCCTGGCGGTATTCGCCGAGCGGTTGCTTCGCCGCCAGACACTCCGCCATCGCTTCATCACGATGAATAGTCACCGGCAGAATGCGGCGCTGGCTCTCCAGCCACAGCTGATAGAGATCCTCCTGCAGCTGGCTGCCGACGCGCAGATCGTTAATCAAAATATCGCTATTGACCGGCAGCGCCTGCTGATGCAGGCGAATATGGCTGTTGCCGTCCGGATGCACCACGACCAGCGTGCGATCGCAGACGTCAATCAGGGAGCGGGTCAGCGGTGAGAACCCGTCCGGCAGATCAATCAGCAGCCAGCGGTGATCGCCCTGCTGATGGAGCTTCTGCACCATCCCGGCCATCGGGGCCAGCGGCGTCTGAAGCTGGTCAATATTCTCGCGCTCGCCCGGCGTTAGCTGGCCAAAGGGCAGCAGATCGATATGCGAGGTGTAGCGCAGCCCGGCGTCTCGCCAGTCGTTCCCGTCGATGAGGGCGCGCGCCCAGCCCGCGTTGTGGCGGTAATCGACGTTGAAAAAGAAGCGCAGCATGTTATCCGGGCTGGCGTCCACCACCAGCACGGTTTCCCCGAGTAATTGCAGCGCCCAGGCCAGCGCAGCGGTGATCGACGTGGTGCCGGTGCCGCCGCGCACGCCTTGTAATCCCAGAATAGCCATCGATGGCTTCCTTACTTTTTCTCTGCTAATTCAGCCAGTAGCGGCCAGCGTTTCAGCGCCGCGGTTAACTGCTCGCGTCGGGAAATATCATGATAATCAATATCAGGCAGGGAAAATGCCCGGCTTAACGCCAGGAAATCATTTTGAAACGTATAGCCCAAAGTCGCATCGGTGGGTACAGCAGGCTCTTTTGCTGGCATTTCTCTGTCCGTTGGAAAAATTAATAAATTATACCGAGAGGCGTTCGTTCATCCTTAAAATAGGTTTACATGCTAAAACTGATGTCCTTTAATTTCAATGTTAGGTTTACTCTGTCGCTTTCGCTAGTAAACTAATCAAGTGTAAAACAGGTCTCACGAGGGACACCGTGGATATCGTATATTCTTTGGGTATTTCATCATTATGGGACGAAGTGTGCCATATGCCCGTTGGCGGCGTGTGGTGGCTCAATGTCGACCGCCATGCGGACGCGGTAAGCTTGCTTAATCATACGCTTGCGGCCCAGGATAAACAGGCTCGCGTTGCGACGATAGCCATGGGTGATAACCCAAATGAAATCATAAAATTAGAAAAAGATCGCGGGCCTGAGAAAATCGCATTATTTACCATGCCGAACCGCTTTGAAGGGCTGGAAGAAATGCACCGCGATTTAGTCTGTTCCCTCGAACCTGGCAATTATTTGTTTATTCTGCTATGTGCTGAAAATGCCTGGCAGAATATTAAAAGCGAACAATTATGCAATTGGGTTGAGAAATCATATCGATGGACTAATTATCATCGTTGTTCATTATTAGTGCTTAATTCCGGGCACGATATCGATAAGCAACTTTCCCCTTTATTACGCGAGTACCGCTCGCTTTCCGGACTGGCAAGTATACGTTACCAGGGAGATAACCACCTGTTCGATATTGCCTGGTGGGGCAGCGAAAAGGGCATCAGCGCCCGGCAGCAGCTCATTGTTTTACACGATGAAAACGGCTGGCGGTTGGCGCAGGACGAGGAAACGGTGGTACAACCGCGCAGCGACGAGAAAACCATCCTCAGCAACCTGCGCGTACTGGAGGGGGCGCCCGCGCTTTCCGAATACTGGACGCTGTTCGAAACCAATGACGCCGTTTTCAACGCCGGCAGAATGGCGCAGGCGGCGACGCTGATTTTCTCCATTACCCAGAACGAACAGATTGAACAGCTGGGACGCTATATCCACACCCTGCGCCGCCAGCGCGGTAGCGCGCTGAAAATTGTCGTGCGCGAGCAAACGCCAAGCCTGCGCGCCACCGATGAACGCCTGCTGCTGAGCAGCGGCGCCAATATGGTTATTCCCAGCGGCGCACCGTTATCGCGCTGCCTCACACTTATAGAAAGCGTTCAAAAACAGCAGTTTACTCGCCATATTCCGGAGGATTTTAATACTCTGCTGAACTGGAGCCAGCCGCTGAAGCTGCGCGGCTACCAGAAGTGGGATGCCTTCTGCGAAGCGGTGCACAATATTATGGCCAACACCATGCTGCCCGCCGACGGCAAAGGGGTGATGGTGGCGCTGCGCCCGGCGCCCGGTCTGCGCGTAGAGCAGGCGCTGACGCTGTGTAAGCCTAATCGCATGGGCGACATCATGACCATCGGTAATAATCGCCTGGTGCTGTTTCTGTCATTTTGCCGGGTGAACGACCTCGACACCGCGTTAAACCATATCTTCCCTTTACCTACCGGCGATATTTTCTCTAATCGTATGATTTGGTTTGAAGATAAGCAGATAGCGGCTGAAATCCTGCAGATGCGCGGGATTATGCCGGAGAACTGGAATACGCCGCTGCCTGTTTCGCTTGCCAAAAAAACGCCTATCAACGCGACCCACGACGGACGTAGCTGGCGGCGAACCCCCGAGCCGCATCGTCTGTCCATCGACGGGGAGCCAACCTTATGATGTCGATTGCCGATATTATTCAGCTGGTCGTCCTGTGCGCCCTGCTGTTCTTTCCGCTGGGTTACCTTACGCGCCACTACCAGCGGCGAATTCGCACCACGTTAAGACTGATGTTCTTTAAACCCCGTTATGTCAAACCGGCTGGCGTGCTGCGCCGGGAAGCGGCATCCAGGCAAGGCAAATCAACGAAATGACCAAACCTAAAACCCCCTCAGCGTCGCTTCCGCTCTGGCGCTACTGGCGCGGCCTATCTGGCTGGAACTTCTACTTTCTGGTGAAGTTTGCCTTGCTATGGGCGGGATACCTCAATTTTCACCCCATGCTAAACCTGGTGTTTCTGGCCTTTCTGCTGGTGCCGATTCCGCAATATAAGCTGCACCGTATTCGCCACTGGATAGCGATCCCGCTGGGCTTTATGCTGTTCTGGCACGACACCTGGCTGCCCGGCCCGGAAAGCATCGTCAGCCAGGGTTCGCAGATTGCCGGCTTCAGCGCCGACTATATCTGGGATTTGGTAACCCGCTTTATTAACTGGAATATGATTGGCGCGTTCTTCGTGCTGCTGGTTCTGTGGCTGTTTATCAGCCAGTGGCTACGGGTAACGGTATTTGTCTCAGCAATTATGATCTGGCTGGTCGCCAGTCCGCTGCTGCCCTCGTTTACCCTTTGGCCGGCAGGTCAGCCGACGACCGCGGCGGCGAATAACGCGCCGAATACCGGTGGCGGGGCAATCGTCGCGACCAACGCCGCCCCGGCGAATAACGATATCCCTGCACAAACGGAGCCGCCGACATCAGCCAATCTGACCAACTGGCTGAATACCTTTTACGCCTCTGAGCAGAAACGCAAAACCACGTTTCCTGATGCACTCCCGGCCGATGCCCAGCCGTTTGATGTCTTGATCATCAACATCTGCTCGCTCTCATGGTCGGATATCGAAGCAGCGGGATTGATGGAGCATCCGCTGTGGAAGCATTTTGACCTGCTGTTCAAAAACTTTAACTCGGCGACCTCTTACAGCGGGCCGGCAGCGGCGCGTCTGCTGCGCGCCAGCTGCGGCCAGCTCTCTCACGCCAACCTTTATCAACCCTCAGGCAGCGAATGCTATCTGTTTGAAAACCTGGCGAAGCTGGGCTTCACCCAGCAGCTGATGCTCGGTCACAACGGTGTCTTCGGCGACTTCCTGAAAGAGCTTCGTTCGTTGGGCGGTATCCAGAGCCCATTGATGGATCAAAGCGGCCTGCCGGTCATTCTGCAGGGCTTTGACGGCTCACCGGTCTATGATGACCAGGCGACGCTGAACCGCTGGCTGCAGTCGCTGGATAAACTGAATACGCCGCGCACGGCGACCTTCTACAACACGCTGCCGCTGCACGACGGCAACCACTATCCGGGCCAGAGCAAAACCGCGGACTATAAAGCCCGTGCGCAGAAGTTCTTCGACGAACTGGACAGTTTCTTTACTGAGCTGGAGAAATCGGGACGCAAGGTGATGGTCATCGTCGTGCCTGAACACGGCGCGGCATTAAAAGGCGATAAAATGCAGGTCTCCGGTCTGCGCGATATTCCCAGCCCATCCATTACCAACGTGCCGGCGGCGGTGAAATTCTTCGGCATTAAGGCAAGACATCCCGATGCGCCGATTATCATCAGCCAGCCAAGCAGCTACCTGGCGGTTTCTGAGCTGGTGGTTCGCGCCCTCGACGGCAAGATGTTTGATGAGAATGACATCAACTGGCAGCAGTACATTGCCAACCTGCCGCAGAGCGCGGCGGTGTCGGAAAACTCCAACGCCATCGTCATTCAGTATCAGGGTAAACCGTATGTTCAGTTGAACGGCGGCAGTTGGGTACCTTATCCGCAATAAAACGAAAAAGGCCGCAGGATGTTCCCCCTGCGGCCCCGTTCGGGCGCATGCTGCCACTTAGGCAGACAGATGCCCACCGGTCGTCTACTTGCGATTATCCATCCAGCTCACGATGATGCTGACCAGAATGCCAGCAATGATCAGAGCCGCCAGATCGTCCCACAGCAGCAGACCCCACTGAGCGAGCGTCATACAGCCGCCTTATTGCAATGGCAACCGTTCGCGGCTATCCTCGAATTGTCTAGGTTCGAGATTAGCCCCCGAAACGTTGCCAGGTTATACCAAACAACGTGCGGGGGTTTTCTCTTTCCAGCAACCCATCAATCGATGCCGCCGGGGTTCAAGCCCCCGCAACATTGCGCCTCACCGGGCGAGCCCGGCTTGCCGACGATTCTACTGGCCCGATCGGCTACCCGCACTCCGCCATTACGCACCATGCGAGACGCATACCAGGAAAGTGTTTTGTTGCTGCAACAAAACGAAAAAGGCCGCAGGATGTTACCCCTGCGGCCCCGTTCGGGCGCATGCTGCCACTAAGGCAGGCAGATGCCCACCGGTCGTCTACTTGCAATTATCCATCCAGCTCACGATGATGCTGACCAGAATGCCAGCAATGACCGGAGCCGCCAGATCGTCCCACAGCAGCAGACCCCACTGAGCAAGCGTCATACAGCCGCCTTATTGCAATGGCAACCGTTCGCGGCTATCCTCGAATTGTCTAGATGCGAGGTTAGCCCCCGAGACGTTGCCAGGTTGATACCAAACAACGTGCGGGGGTTTTCTCTTTCCAGCAACCCATCAATCGATGCCGCCGGGGTTCAAGCCCCCGCAACATTGCGCCTCACCGGGCGAGCCCGGCTTGCCGACGATTCTACTGGCCCGATCGGCTACCCGCACTCCGCCATTACGCACCATGCGAGACGCATTCCAGGAAAGTGTTTTGTTGCTGCAACAAAACGAAAAAGGCCGCAGGATGTTACTCCTGCGGCCCCGTTCGGGCGCATGCTGCCACTAAGGCAGGCAGATGCCCACCGGTCGTCTACTTGCGATTATCCATCCAGCTCACGATGATGCTGACCAGAATGCCAGCAATGACCGGAGCCGCCAGATCGTCCCACAGCAGCAGACCCCACTGAGCAAGCGTCATACAGCCGCCTTATTGCAATGGCAACCGTTCGCGGCTATCCTCGAATTGTTGAGGTTCGAGATTAGCCCCCGAGACGTTGCCAGGTTGATACCAAACAACGTGCGGGGGTTTTCTCTTTCCAGCAACCTATCAATCGATGCCGCCGGGGTTCAAGCCCCCGCAACATTGCGCCTCACCGGGCAAGCCGGCTTGCCCACAATTCTACGGCGCCCTTCAGATCTCAGCACCCGGCTCGACTGCGTTATTCGAGGCGCATTCCACAGTTTACGACCGTTCTTTCTTTGCCAGCCATACCAGCAGCTTCAGGCTGGCGGAGTAATAGTCGTCCTGGGAATTAATCTGCGGCTCGGCCTGCTCTTCACCAAGGGTTAAATCGCGTACCGCCAGTAGCCCGCCGGTCATAAACCACGGCGCGGCCTCATTGGTATTGACGTTTATCCAGGCCGGCGTCTGCAGACGCGGATAGCGCTGAAACCAGTTTTTCCACGGCGTCAGCAGGCTGCTTTGCGGGTCGTCCCAGTAGACATACATAGGAATGCGGATAGCATCGAAGCTCATCCGCGTCGGCCACTCTTTTGCCGGCTCCATCTTGCCGTCCGCTCTTAAGGCGACCCAGTCGCTGGGTAGCTGCGATTTCCCCCACGCCATTTTCCCCAGCAGCGCCTGAGCATCACTCTTCAGCTTTCGCCAGGCGGTCAAATGAGTACGCGCCGCGAAGGCCTGCCAGGCGGGAAAGATAAAGTAGGATGGATTCAGATTCAGATGGTCGTTGAGATAAAATCCCTTTGCGCCCGGGAGCATCACCTGACGGTCGGCGAAGGTCACCACCGTATGCTTCAGCAGCGAAGCGGTTATCGCATCCGAAGCGGTACCGTAGGTTTTTTCATGCCACTGCTGCTGCGCGCGCAGCAGTGCCCAGGCAATCAGGGTATCGCCATCGGTGGCGTCATTTTTATCCGCCACTGGATCGGGCGCCACCGGGTTATAGCGCCAGTAAAACAGCCCGTTATCTTTGTTGCGCAGGGTTTTATCTGTCCACTGCCAGAGCTTGTCAAAGGCGGGACGATCGTCGTTGGCCACCGCTAACAGCATGGCAAAACCCTGCCCTTCAGTATGAGAGACGTTGCCGTTACCGGTATCAACAATACGCCCGTCCGGCATCATAAAACGCGATTTATAACTTTCCCACGCCGTATCGGCCCACGCGTGGGGAAGCATCATCACCGTCGTTACCACGACTGTCGCTAAAGCACGCAAGGACATAAATTCACCCATTAGGGATGGAAGTAAAGAAACTGAACGTCAGAGACTGAAAACAGCCGCTCACGCTGTAAAACCACGTGCGCCGCGCCGCCCTGTCCCTGTAACCAGCGGGAATAGAGCCCCTCGAGTATGGCACAAAATGCATTACACCAGCGGATGCGCCGCGCTTCATCGCGGCTGACCGGCAGAGCCTGATGGCGTAATCGCAGGCCTTCATCGTTCACCTCGACGCTGACGAAGCCCCACTGAAAGCGGCTTAGCAGAGCATTCATGTTGGTCTCCAGCTGGCCGAGAGTCTCAGACTCCGGCAGCGGATGTTCATCGGCCAGCGCCTCGCCCATCTGCCGCAGAAAGGGCTGGCTCTCCAGCTCACCCGCGTTGTTGACCATACCATCAACCATAATGAGCAGCAGATCGAACCATCCGGCAGGCGTTTGCTGCTGCTGAAACCACGTCATAACCTGCGCGTTATTATTGTCCGTCACGATCAGTTATCTCCCAGCATGTAGCGGATATAGAGACCAGCGGTGCTCTCGTTATAATCGCCGAAGGTGTCATAGCCAACCTGACCACCGAGCGTCATTTGTTTGTTGACTTTGTAATCTGCGCCGGCGCGTAGGGTATAGCCGATACCGCTCTTCGAAGTGGCTGAATAGTAGGCTTCTTTGGCAAAACCGTTGCTCACTGCGGTCTCGAGGGCCTGCTGCCACCCGGCGTTAGTCGGGAAATAAGCGCTCTTATCCTGGCTATAGGATTGATAGCCCACCGAGCCGCCAAGTTTCATCGTCCAGTTGTCATATTTTTCCGTCAGGCTCACCGGCAGCGATACGCTGACGTAGTTCTGCGGGCTGAAGTAGCCCCCTTGCCCGTAGGTGAAGTAGCTCAGGTTTTTCGAGTAATCCATGTAACTCATGCTCAACCCGGTCTGCAGCTGACGATACTCATCGTGGTAAGGCCGCAAATAAACTCCGGCGTTGGCGTTTATGCTGGTATTGCTGGCGACGTTTTGTCCCAGGTAGCTATAGCCCCCGCCGCCGACGTAGAAACCGGCATCGCCGTCGTCATAGCTTAGCTGCAGGGTACCGCCGTTTTTGGTCACCTGCCCCCAGGTCTTGCCGGAGTAGGAATCCTTCAGCCCTACCCAGGAGAGCAGACTGTCGGTCAGCGACCGACGCTCGCCGGTAAAAATCAACGACAGATAGTTGGTCAGCTTCGGCGACCACTTTACGCCGCCCACCACGGTATTTAGATCCTGGCCCAAAGGCGTGCTGCCGATATCGACGCGGTATTCGTCGCCGCTCAGCGCCAGAGCCAGCTCCACGCCGTTGGCTTTTTGTGAATCGGTTGAGCCGCTCGCCTGATCGACATTCGGCTTCAGGCTGGAAGAGGCCAGATAGCTGGCGACCTGCCCGGAATCGTAAGTTCCGAGTTTCGCCAGATTCTCCATGCCGCTGCTGGTGGTGGCATTAAAGTCAGAGGCCTTGAGCGTGCCCAGACCGCTCAAGGCTTCCGCCCCCGGATTGTTGGCAAAGTACGTCGTGCGCTCGGTCGCGGTCATCGCCGCAATCGCCGCCTGCTCGCTGGTCGCGGTGGAAATCATATTGGAGACTGCATTGGATAGCGGGTTCGCGCCGTAACGCCGCCAGGCGTCGCCGGTCGCCGTCCCCGCGTTCAGCGTAATCGGCGTAACGGTAAAATCGAAACGCGAATCACCAAACGGCGATGAGGACCAGGTGAGCGGGGTTTTTATCTCGCTGAGCTTACTGGTGCCGGATTCGCCGTCGCGACCGCGAACCTCCATGCCCCCCTGCAGCCAGGTGCCGGTTTTTTCCTGCAACGTCTCCATCATGGTATCCACCTGGCGCAGCATCCGGGTCTGGGCGGTTTCGACCGGCAGATCGGTGCGCTGGATCCCCGGCAGCGCGCCGCCATCCCCGGTCGATACCTGAGAGACCTGCCACGGCATATATTGCCCGTAGGCGGAGGCCGCACGCGTCGCCCCGGGGGTACGCGAAACGCCGACAAACGGATTATCCGCCGCCAGCGCGCCGCCCACGGTCGGCGTTTGCGCGCCATTGCTGCTCTGTTGTCCCAGCAGCCTGCCGCGGGCGCTGCGCAGGTAAGTCATCGCCTGCTGATGATGCCCCTGCGACTCGGCAACGCGCGCCAGCAGCAGCAAACGGTCCGGCGAATTATCCGGGCGCAGTCCACCCGCCAGCTGCGCCGCCCGTTCGCTATTCCCCGCCGAGAGTGCGACATCAATAGCCCCGCTGCGCGCATCCTGCGTCGGCGTATCGCGGGTCATCAGATAGTCATAGACGACACCGGCCTCTTTGTTCATTTTGCCGCTCTGATAGAGCCGCGCCATAGCGAACATCAGATCGGTATTTTGCGGGTCGTTCTGCATCGCGCCCATCAGCTTGTCATACGCTGCCGCGTAGTTGCCCTGCTCGCGCAGATGGTCCGCTTCGTTAATCACATAACCGTTGCGAATACTGGCCAGCTGCGTCGGCGTACTGCTTGCCTGCAGCTGCGGGTTAGTGAGCAGACTCTGCGCTTCGGTTGTCAGGCCCACCTGGTTAAGTACCGTCACCTGATCGGCATAATCCCCGGCATTACCTGAGATACCGCCGTTAATATTGTTGCGCACCAGCGATACCGCGGTGGTGACATCGCCACTCTGGGCCAGCAGCCGCGCCAGTTTACCCACATCCGCCGGGGCTTCAGGCGGCGTTGCGGTCATCGTCCTGAGCGTATTAGCAGCGGCAACGGTATTGCCCTGCGCCAGATAGCTCTCCGCCGTCGCCAGCTGCAGGTTGTAGTTCACCCGTTGTTTCAGGTCGCGCATCTGGCTGGTCTGACTGGCGGGGGGAATTCTTGCCAGCAGGGTTTGCGCCTGCTGCCAGCCGCCGTTCTCGCTGGCAAAAAGTGCCGCAGCGTACAGCGAGCTGGCGCCGGCGCCGGGACGCCAGGCGGCGCCCATAACCGCATTTGCCTCACCGTCGTTACCGGCTTTTTGCAGCATACGGGCCAGATCGAGGCGCATCCACGCATCGTCCGGATAGCGAGAAAGCCCCTGGCGCAGCATGGCGATAGCCGCCGTCACGTTACCGGCGCTGGCCTGCTCCTGCGCCTGGCGACGCAGCGAATCGCCGGGCTGTCCGATGACCACCCGCGGCTGCAGTTTTTGCTGCAGGCTTTCCGGCAGCGTGCGCAGCATCGCCTGCGCTTCTGCCGTTTTATTCTGTTCGCGCAGAACGTAATAGAGATTCTCCCGCGCCGGGCCGTTTTGCGGCTGGTCGTTGAGCAGCGCCCGTAGCGTTTGTTCGGCCTGCGGCAAATCTTTGTTATGGCGCAGAACGTCGGCGCGGAACAGCTTCGCCGCCGTGCCCTGCGTCCCGCTCTGCTGCGCCAGCGGCGCAGAGAGCGCCAGCGCCTGGCTAATATTCCCTTGCTTGTAAGCCTGCTGCGCCTGGGCGAGCTGCCCGTAAAACAGCGCATCCGCCGCCTGCTGACGACGGGTTTCCGAGCCATCGCCGCCGAGATCCGCCGCCCGGCTCAAATACTGAGAGGCCGCCTGAAAATCGCCGCTGCGCTGGGCGATATAGCCCATTCCGGCCAGCGCGTCAGCGTCCTGCGGGTTGCTTTGCAGAACCTGTTCAAACTGCTGCTTCGCCGCGGCGGTATTGCCGCTGTTGAGGTCAGAATAGCCCTGGCCGCGCGCCTGGCCGCTGCGCCGTTCGCGAAAGTAGTTCTGGACTTCAGTATCCTGCGGATGACGCTGCATCCAGGTGTCGTAAAACGGCTCATCCCCCGGCTGCGGCCCCAGCCACAGCAGCGCCTGACGCAGCCCGCTATCGGCTTCTTTGCTGCCGCTGGCCATCGGCTCCAGCATGGCGATGCCTTCCCGGCGGGTCTCTTCGCGCCAGGTGAGCACTTTGCCCAGGGCAACGCGCGGCGCGTTCTCCTGCGGATGCTGCGCGACGTATTGACGTAGTTCGCTCAACGCCTGTGGGTAGAGCGCCTTGTCGCTGGCCATGGTCATATAGTATTCGGCCGCCAGCCCGGAAGGCGGAACGTTGCCGTTAAACATACTCCGCCAGGTCGCCAGCGCGGCGGGAACATTGCCGCTGCGCGCCTGCTGTCTGGCCAGAGTGAGCTGTCCCTGCGGCACCTGCGCCATTTTTTTTGCGCTATCCAGATCCTGTAGTCCGGGGCTGTCGGGCGCCGCTTTCTCCAGCCGCGCCCGCCACTGGGCTGCGGCCTGCAGATTGCCCCCCTGCTGCGCCCATAGCGCCATCAGGTACAGCGCCTGAGCGTTGTTGGCATCCACCGATAGCACTTTTTGCAGCGATTCCATCGCCAGTTCGTCATGCGATTTTTCGTGCCAGTAGTTGGCCTGTGCGAACAACGCTTGTAGCGCGGCATCGTTACCCGCCGCGTGCGCTCCGCCGAATGCGCCAAGCGTCAGCGCGCCGGACAGGCACAGCGTAGAAAATTGACGGGCTGCATGGGTATTCATTCTGCTGGCTCTTTTCATTGGCTCTCTCCCGAATCCAGGCGCTTACGAGCATGACGTTTAAACATGGCGGTCAGCGCCAGACCCAGAATCGATGTCATAATCAACCCCAGCACCGCCAGCAGCCCGGAGTGCTGATTGGCGTACCATACCGCCATCATGTACCACGGCATCTGGCCGCTGGGGAACGGCGTGCTGACCTGGAAGCTACGCACGCCGTTATCGCTGGTGATCACTGCCGTATCGCCGCGAATACCGGCATTGATACGCGGGGAATTAAGATCGTCTTCCAGTTTCGCCAGCTGATCGTCGCTGCTGGCCATCGCCACCACCACCACCCGCTGCGGGTTCCACGGTGAGCGATAGCTGATAAAACCGCGCCAGGCGCTGCTGGAGGAGAAATAGCGGTCGGCATCGACGCCGTCAGAAGCCCAGTCGCCGCTCAGCCTGCGCTGAATCTTTTCCCACAGCGTCGGTTCACGTACGCTCAGCAGGTTATCGACCGGGGCGTAGGGGGAATGGGCCAGCAGGCGCTGGTTAAACGCTTGTTGCTCGAGGGAACTGACCGCCAGCACGTCGCGATCGCGCAGCAGCGGCGCATTGGCGCCGCCGTCAGGAACGCCCAATATTACGCGGTTGTTGGCTAACGCTTTGCCGGTTGAATTACCCGAACGGGCTGCCAGATTCAGCATCATCGCCACCTGGGTTTCCGAAGGCTGTTCCGGCAGCAGCAGCGTAGTTTGCGAATAATCCGCTAACCGGGAGAACGGGAACGAAGCGCCGACAAAATAGGAAAGATTCGGCAGCAGCGAGAAGTGCCGCGTACCGCTCAAATCGATCCACGAATCGTCGGTGATTCGACTCTTGATAGTGCTGTTCAGCAGGAGCGAACAGGGCGCGTTATCCTTCGGCACCAGGTTGAAATAGAGCGACAGCTGGTTATCACCGTAAATCAGATACGGCGCCAGCGGGATAGTAAACCGTTCCTGACGCGCGTCGCCGCCCAGATGCCGCCAGAGCTTCTCCAGCGGCCCCTGTTTGTTCATCGGTAGATTATTAAGGAAGGTGTTGTTCAGCGTCACGCTCAGCAGCGACTTATCCTCGTTAATCCAGCTCTCCGACGGGAAACGATAGCCAATTTGCAGGGGGATAGTTTCTCCATCCCACAGATAAAGATCCGGCGCGGCGCGAAAGGCCACGCGCAGCGGTTCATGCCACACGCCGCTAACGGTCATACTTTGATCCTGACGGATCAGCTCGCTGATTTTTACCGGACGATCGGTGGCGATCCAGCGCGGCGCATCGTAGGGCTTGCCGACGGGAATCGCCTGCGGATCCACGGTCATGCTGGCCGTCTGCGGGGCGAAATCGCCGCGGGTCAGGCGCCACGCGGCCATGCGCAGTGCGGCGTCATTCTGGCCGACGATCAGCAGCAGCTTATAAGCCGGATTACCGGGATTTTCCACGATCCGCAGCAGCGGTTTGTCGGTTTGCGGCAGCGTCAGGCCGCCCACCCGATCCCCGGGATGACCGATGATAATCCCGTGTTTCTCGGGCAGGCGATCGCGCAGCGCGTCAAAAGCGATACCGCGATAGTCGGCCTGAATACCCAGCCATGACGACACCAGCGCCGCTGCGCTGAAAATATCCGCCGTTGGTTTCTCCGGATACGCGATAGCGATATCCGCTGGCGTCATCTGCATACGGTCGAAAAACGGGCGCGGGAAGTGGCCCAAATCGTTGCTGATATTGAGCTGCTGGCTCTCCCAGCTAAAGTGGGAGCCGGGCAGAATGGTTACCCGCGAGGTGTCGTGAATATCGAGCCGGCACTGCAGCGCATCGCCGTCGTTAATCTTAAAGCTCAGGTTGTTGCTGGACACCATCAGCGCCGCCGGGATATCCAGCTGGTAGTGCGAAACATCCTCGCCATCAGCCCCCAGCGGCAAGGTGCCGAGCGGCTGGCCGTTGAGCATTAATTGCAGCGTGGCGTTGCGGGACGCCATCGCCGGCGAAACCTTGACCTCCAGCATCAGCTGGGCGTGGGTGACCACCTGATCGGAGGGGAGCGTAAAGCTGGCGCCGCCCTGATTTTGTCCACCGCTGAGGATAATGCCGTCCGGCATGCCCATCTGCATCAGGTTAAGATTGCCGCCAACGATCGGCGTAAGCGGTACCGTATCAGGGACAACAGGCGTTATCGGCGGCAGCGCGGGTAGCGAATCCGGCTGATCGGCGTTTGCCGACGCAGCTTCCGTCGTCGCCGGTGAATTCGCTTCGCTAGCGGGCGCCGATGCGCTGTTCGCAGCCGCATCTGGAAGCGGAAAGTTAAGCTCCGGCAATGAATCTGCGGGCATCTCCTCGCTGTGCAGCGCTGGCGCAGAGAGCACTCCAACCAGCAGCGCGAGCGTCGTTAAGGATTTCATAGACTGCCATCCTCCTGCGCGGGGTTTGCCGCAGAGGGCTGACGACGCTGGCTGCGGCGCGTCTTCCACGTCAGCCAGAAGAGTTCAAATACGCAGCGTAAAATCGTGGCGAAAGAGCGGAACGGGTTGTCCTGCGGGCGCGGCGGGTTAATCCACGCATCGGCGCGGGCCAGCACCACCCGCACCAGTTCACGGCGACGGGAAAGCTGAATGTTTTCATCAAATTGCAGGCGGATAAACCGATCGTCAGCGGTGACCTGGCGTACCGGGATCGAAATCGCTCCGGACTGAAGAATCAGCTCAATCTCTTCGATTTCATCCTCCAGGTGACGCTTATCCGGCGCGCTTACGCGGCAACCGCCCATGGACAGATCTGCGGTGTGGCTGCGGGAGACAATGCCGCTGGTGTAGTGGATAAGCACCGGGATATCGACATCAATACGAATCGTTTTTCGTACCTGACGGGTTTCGCGCGCCACGGCAATGGCGGCCAGCAGGAAAATCAGGCTGTAAATCCCCCAACCGACGTTCAGCGCGATAACGTTCGGGTCTGAGCCAAAATAGTCGTGACCGATGGCGCGGACGATACCAACCACCACCCCCAGGCCCAGCAGGCAGGCGACGACCAGGTGTGGCCTGACGACGGTAAAGTCGAAGTAGCCCACGTCCAGCAGGCCGCCTTTATCGGTCACGTTGAATTTTCCGCGTTTGGGGAAAATCATGGTGACCAGCGTTGGCAGTACCAGGTGGAAGGCCAGCACGATATCGTAGATTTCGCCCCAGAAACTGTAGCGATAGCGGCCGTTCATGCGCGATCCGACATAGATCGCGAGGAACAGATGCGGCAGCGCGTAGGAAACAATCAGGCTCGCCGAGGAGTAGATGATATTCAGGTTGAACAGCAGATAGGCCAGCGGTGCGGTGACAAAGACCACGCGCGGCAGAGCGAACTGATAATAGAGCATGGCGCTGAGGTAGCACAGGCGCTGCTGGAACGTTAGCCCACGCCCAAGTAGCGGGTTATCCAGACGGAAAATTTGCGTCATCCCGCGGGCCCAGCGGGTACGCTGAATGACGTGCACCACCAGGCGTTCGGTAGCCAAACCTGCCGCCAGAGGAATATCCAGGAACGCCGATTTCCAGCCCAGACGCTGGAACTTCAGCGCGGTATGGGCGTCTTCGGTGACGGTCTCAACCGCAAAGCCACCGATCTGCTCCAGCGCAGCGCGGCGAATAACCGCGCAGGAACCGCAGAAGAAGGTCGCATTCCAGTTGTCGTTTCCCTGCTGAATCGGACCATAAAACAGCATCCCTTCGTTGGGAATATTGCGGCCGACGGAGAGATTGCGCTCGAAGGGATCCGGCGAGTAAAAATAGTGCGGCGTCTGCACCAGCGCCAGCATCGGGTCTTTGAGGAATCCCCCCACCGTTGCCTGCAAGAAGACGCGGGTTGCCACGTGGTCGCAGTCAAAAACGCAGATCAGCTCGCCGTTGGTTAGCGTCATCGCGTGGTTGAGGTTGCCTGCCTTGGCGTGTTTGTTATCGTTGCGGGTGATATACCCTACCCCAACGTCGGCGGCGAATACCGCGAATTCGTT
Source organism: Klebsiella sp. K5-306 (assembly GCF_051835185.1). Lineage (NCBI taxonomy): Bacteria > Pseudomonadati > Pseudomonadota > Gammaproteobacteria > Enterobacterales > Enterobacteriaceae > Klebsiella > Klebsiella sp. K5-306. The sequence continues at coordinate 318,826 of NZ_JAIFJY010000002.1, read as the reverse complement.
ACGCTTGCCGTCATCCAGCAAATAGATTTTTAATTTATCTTTTGGATAATCAATACATTGCGCAGCGAGCACGGTATCACGCACCACTTCAAGCGGTTCGTTATAGCTGGGAATATAGATATCTACCGTCGGCCACTGGCTCATATCATCGGGCAACGGGACGATTTCACGCTTCAGCGGCCAGACCGTTTGCAGGTAGTTCAGCAGCAACATCACCCAGATATAGACTTCCGCCAGAAACAACCCCATTCCCAGAATCGCTTCGATGGTGGAGTTGAAATGCAGGGTCTGCGTCAGACGAAAATACATATAACGGGTCGACATCAACAGCGATGTCACCACCATAATGACGGAAACGCTGCGGTTTTTACTGAAACCCATAACAAAGAGAATACCGATGCTCAGCAGGCCAAAAATAGACTGCTTTTGGCTGTCCATCGGCGTAATCACCACCAGCACGGCAATGGGCGCAAGCACCAATACCAGCGCCCAGAAAAGCGTTTTTTTCATTCAGCAGCCCTGCAGTTAAATTAAAGACCTGACCTGCGAGGCTGGCTGTGCACCGTGCCGTCGCCGATATTGATACCCAACTGCGCAGAGATTTTTTTGGCAATAATTTCAATATCAAAGGCGGCTGCGGAGGATGAGTTAAAGTCGAGGATCGACTTCTGGGAGGCATTTGCCTCCACCACGCTTTCATCACGATGAATAATGCCCAGCAGACGATCGCCCAGCTTTTCTTCCATCAACGCCGTGACATCGCGACTGACCTGGCGACGGTTATCGCTCTGGTTAATCACAAAATAGTGACCGTGTTTAGCGTTGAGAGCGCCTCCGGTCAGGCGCTGCTTTTCCACGTGCGACAATGCGGACATCGATGCGGTATCCGCCAGCAGCGGTACCAGATGCATGTCGGCCAGCGAAGTCAGCGCCTTTAGCGCGGGTGAAGGACCCGGCGGCAGGTCGGCAACGGTAATCAGCCCAGGGTAGTTAAGCAGTGCCGCCAGCCCGCGCGTCAGGAAATGCGCGTCATGGGTCAGACGCTCATCGAACGCCTGTCGCTGCGCCTCGCTCACCTCGCCGTAGGGCAAAACGAAAATATTGCTGCCGGCGCTTAACACGCACTGGCTCCAGTCATGGAGCTCCAGCGCTTTTGCGGCATACCCACGCTCATCGCCGAGAGGCACGCCAAAATGCAGGCGCAGCGCGTTCTGCACATCAAAATCCAGAGCGAGGACTTTGCTGCCTGCGCGGGCCAACGCCCAGGCCAGGTTTGCCGCCAGGGTCGTCTTTCCTACGCCGCCTTTCGGCGAACACACGCAGATCAACGGCATGTCGCAATCCTTTCTAAGAGTGATTTCAGGGGCTGATCTTTATCTTTCGCCGCTGGTGCCACCGTTTTTGCCGCAAAGAGATGGGCAAAACCGTCCACCGTCGGCGCTATCGCCGGGCGAGGTCTGACAGCCGGAGCTGGCACGTGGTCAGATAGCGGCGCAACAGGTTGCGATACGGCTGTCCGGAACGCTTGCCCGGTCGCGGCCTCGCCTGCCTGCACTATCGGTTCTACGGCAACCGGAGCAATATGACTCACCGCGGGAACAGGCTGCGGCGCGGATGGGGCGACAGGGTCGGGAATCATTACCGACGGCGCAACCGACGATGCCGCCGGCGCGGTCTGAATGGCTGTCCGCTCCACCTGATGAAACATATTGGCCGGCACCAGCTGCGGCAGGGGTAAAGATACCGATCCGCCCATAGCCAAAGAGGATGCTTGCTCCGCAGGAATAAGCTGATTGAGAATAACCCAATCGCCTTTTTCACCGGCGCCGGTTTCTGATGAGAGGTCCTTGAATGGGAGACTGTGTGTCCGCGTCTTTTCCTTAAAGCGCTGCAAATCATCATAATGGTTCATAGATAACCTCATGATTTTAAATACATCATATTTAATCTGTTTTAATTGTCATGCTATGCCGCCAGAGCATAGTTTAATGGGTTGTTTTTTGGGGAGTTACGCCCGTCACGATACGCTAACTTTAGTATTAATTTGATTATTTTGAATAAGCCTGACTGGTTTAATTCCATAGCGGTAGTGCGGCTACACTAACAGCTCTTTTTCAAAATGATAGCCCCATTTTTTGGGCGGCAGCGTCATCAATCCCCCCGCAACCTGCCGGGCTATCAGCAGACCGTAGTTTTTTATGCCGTTTAACTTTTAAAAACCGTGTAATACGCGCCGACTGAATGCGAAAGAGAAAACATTTTAATATTTTTTAATGTCTTTAGTAATCACCTGCCACGCTTAATTAAAATAATAAATAACACCGCGGCGCAAAATAAATAGCTCAGGATGTTAGCTAAAAACCAGGAATATAAAGCGTTGACCGAACAACAAGGAACAACTTCATGAATCACCTTTGCTGCTTACCCGCTCCAACCAAAGAAAGAACGAAGATAAAACAAAATATTTTCATGTAGTTATCTCGCTCTCCCGCAATAACTATTGTACTGGCGTAGGGTGCCAGCATTGTTCGTTGTAGGTTTGTTCCAACAGCGCTGAGTCCGGGCTAAAAAAAGCCGAAGCACAGGCTTCGGCTTTGATTATCGGTTACCTGGATCAGCTCAGCGGCTTCTCGCCGTTTTGATCCTGATCGACCGCAAAGCAGGCCACCAGCTGGCCGCTGTAGTCTTTCAACTGCGGTTGAAGCTGGGTACATGGGCCAAAACGGCGGCGACAGCGGGCGTTAAACGCGCATCCCGGCGGCGGATTCAGCGGGCTCGGCAGCTCGCCGGTGAGCTTGATACGCTCGCGGCGGTCATCCGGATTCAGACGCGGCGTGGCTGACAGCAGCGCCTGAGTGTACGGATGCTGCGGGTTATTGAAGATTTGATCCTTCGTCCCTTTCTCCACGCAGCGGCCCAGATACATCACCATGACTTCATCAGCGATATGCTCCACGACCGACAAATCGTGAGAGATGAAGACGTAAGAAAGCCCCATATCCTGCTGTAAATCCATCATCAGGTTCAGCACCTGCGCGCGCACCGAAACGTCCAGCGCGGAGACCGGTTCATCGGCGATCACCACGTCCGGGTCAAGCATCAGACCGCGGGCAATGGCGATACGCTGACGCTGGCCGCCGGAGAACATATGCGGATAACGGTCGTAATGTTCGGTTTTCAGACCCACTTTCGCCATCATCGCCAGCGCCTTCTCCCGGCGCTGCTCTTTGCTCAAGCTGGTGTTGATCTGCAGCGGCTCCTCGAGAATCTGCCCCACCTTTTTACGCGGGTTAAGCGAACCGTAGGGATTCTGGAACACAATCTGGATTTTCTGCCGGCGCAGCTTCTGCGCCTGCGGATCGTGCTTCAACAGGTCCTGTCCCTGGTAGTAAAGCTCGCCGCCGGTGGGAATTTCAATCATCGTCAGCAGACGACCGAGCGTCGACTTGCCGCAGCCAGACTCCCCCACCACCGCCAGCGTTTTACCGCGTTCAAGGGTAAACGAAACGCCGTCCAGCGCTTTGACCAGGCGTTCCGGCGCAAACAGCCCCTTCTTCACCGGGTAGTATTTTTTCAGATCGGTGGCCAGCAACAGAGGCTGTTGCGTGGTGGCCTCATGCGTACTCATAGCCCAGGCCTCCCGGCATCATCAAGTGGGTAATGGCATTTCGACTGGCGACCGCCGTTAAGCAGGTTCAGCTCAGGTTCTTCACTGCGGCATTTGTCTGTCGCATAGGGGCAGCGCGGATTAAGCAAACAGCCGTTCGGACGGTCGTATTTACCCGGCACCACGCCCGGCAGCGAGGCAAGGCGCGCTTTATCCTGAGCGAACTCCGGCAGCGCGCGCAGCAGCGCCTGCGTATAGGGGTGGCGAGGCGCGCGGAAGATATCCTGCGCGTCGCCGGTTTCCACCACCTGCCCCGCGTACATGACGATGATTTTGTGCGCCGCTTCGGCCACCAGCGCCAGATCGTGGGTGATCAGGATCAGCGCCATATTCTCTTTTTGCTGCAGCTCCAGCAGCAGTTCAATGATCTGCGCCTGGATAGTCACATCCAGCGCCGTCGTGGGTTCATCGGCAATCAGCAGCTTTGGCCGACAGGCGATGGCCATCGCAATCATCACGCGCTGGCTCATACCGCCGGAAAGCTGATGCGGATAGACATCAAGACGCGAAGCCGGGTCGGGGATACCGACCAGCGTCAGCAGGTCAATCGCCCGCTGCACGCGGGTTTTCTTGTTGCCGCCCTGGTGCACCTTAATGGCTTCCATGATCTGGTAGCCGACGGTATAGCACGGATTCAGGCTGGTCATCGGGTCCTGGAAGATCATCGCCACTTCCGCGCCCACCAGCTGGCGGCGCTCTTTTTCGGAAATGCGCTTCAGGTCGCGACCGTTAAACTCCAGCTTTTCAGCCATCACCCGGCCGGGATAGTCAATCAGCCCCATAATCGCCAAAGAGCTAACCGATTTACCTGAACCGGACTCGCCGACGATACCAACCACTTCGCCCTGATTTATGCTGTAGCTCACGCGATCTACGGCGCGGAACGGCGTCCCTTCGTCGCCGAAGTGCACCGAGAGTTTATCTACATTTAATAACGCCATCTCGAACCTCTTACTGCTTCAGTTTGGGATCGAGCGCGTCACGCAGACCGTCACCCATCAGGTTAAATGCCAGCACCGTCAGCAGGATAGCGACACCGGGAAAGGTGACGACCCACCAGGCGCTCTGCGCGAACTGCAACACGTCGGAGAGCATCGTGCCCCACTCCGGTGTCGGCGGCTGCGCACCCATGCCAAGGAAGCCAAGAGCGGCCATATCGAGAATGGCGTTAGAGAAGCCCAGAGACGCCTGAACAATCAGCGGCGCAAGGCAGTTAGGAAGAATGTTGATAAACATCTGACGCATCGCGCCAGCCCCCGCCACGCGGGAAGCGGTGACGTAATCGCGGTTCACCTCTACCAGCACCGCCGCGCGGGTCAGACGCACGTAGTGCGGCAGGGCGACAAAGGTCAGCGCTATTGAGGCATTGACGATCGACGGGCCGAAGATGGCCACCAGCACCAGCGCCAGCAGCAGACTTGGCAGAGCCAGCATAATGTCGACAACGCGCATAATGACCGAGTCAATCACGCCGCCAAAATAGCCCGCGACAAGACCGAGCACCACACCGAGGATCAGCGATAGCACAACGACCAGACAGCCTACCAGCAGCGACAGGCGCGCGCCGTACATCAGGCGCGACAGGATATCGCGGCCAACGTCATCGGTGCCGAGCAGGTGGGACATGCTGCCGCCCTCCTGCCAGAACGGCGGAGACAGCAGCGCATCGCGGAACTGATCCGCCGGATTGTAAGGCGCGAGGAAGTTGGCGAAGACGGCGATGATGATCATCACCGCGACATAGGCCAGCCCCACGACGGCGCCTTTATTACGTTTAAAATAGTGCCAGAACTCCTGCAACGGGGTCATTGGCACCGGCGCGGCGACAACTTTATTTTCAGTAACTTGTGACATGATGGCCCCTTACTTCTTATGCCGGATACGCGGGTTCACCACGCCGTACAATAGGTCGACCAGCAGGTTGACGAGAATAATCATCGTCGCCACCAGCAGCACCCCGCCCTGCACCACCGGATAGTCGCGGCGCTGCAGCGCATCAATCAGCCAGCGGCCAAGGCCCGGCCAGGAGAAGATGGTTTCGGTCAGGATAGCCCCCGCCAGCAGCGTACCGACCTGCAGGCCGATAACCGTGACCACCGGCAGCATCGCGTTACGTAAAGCATGCACGATGATTACCCGCATCCGCGTCAGGCCTTTCGCGCGCGCGGTACGGATATAATCCTCACCCAGCACTTCCAGCATCGACGAACGGGTCATACGCACGATCACCGCCAGGGGAATCGTCCCCAGCACCACTGCGGGCAGGATCATATGCATTACCGCATCAATAAAGTCGCCCGGCTCGCCCCAAATCGCGGTATCGATCAGCATAAATCCGGTCAACGGCAGGGTATCGTCAAGGAAGACGGTATCGCTGATACGCCCGGAAACCGGCGTCAGATTGAGCTGCACCGACACCAGCATGATTAGCATCATGCCCCACCAGAAGATGGGCATAGAGTAGCCGGTCAGCGCGAGGCCAACGGAGGTGTGGTCGAAGATAGAGCCGCGCTTAACCGCCGCCAGCACGCCCACCGGGATACCGACAATGACGGCAAAAATCATCGCGCAGACGCCCAGCTCCATCGTGGCTTTAAAGCGCGGTACGAACTCTTCCCAGACGGGAATACGGCTTTTCAGCGAGATGCCCAAATCACCGTGCATCACGCCCCAAATATAGTTGACGTACTGCTGCCACATCGGTTTATCAAGGCCCATCTCGGCCAGCAGCTGCGCGTGACGTTCAGGGGAAATACCACGTTCGCCCGCCATAATCATCACCGGGTCGCCGGGAATCATATGAACGAAGGCAAAAGTGAGAAGGGTAATACCGATAAATGTCGGGATGACAAGTCCCAAACGTCGGAGAATGAACTGCAACATAACCCGGATTCTCTCTAGTGACGACCCGCCTGGTGACAGGACGTCTGTATTGCTCACAAATGTCAATTCCCTCTCCCCAAGGCGGGGAGAGGGGAAACACGCTGTTATTATTCGATAGAGACGTTATCGAAGTGGTGTTTACCTAATGGATCGACCACGTAGCCTTTGACCTCTTTACGCACCGGCTCATAGACGGTGGAGTGAGCGACGATCAGCGCCGGCGCCTGGTCATGCATCACAACCTGAGCCTGTTTGTACAGCTCAATACGCTTGTTGTGGTCGTCGGTAGCGCGAGCCGGTTGAATCAAGTCTTCAAACGGCTTGTAGCACCAGCGGGAGTAGTTAGAACCGTCTTTTGCCGCGGCGCAGCTAAACAGGGTCGCGAAGAAGTTATCCGGATCCCCGTTGTCGCCGGTCCAGCCCATCATTACGGTCTGGTGCTCGCCCGCTTTCGCGCGCTTGAGGTATTCACCCCACTCGAAGGTCACGATCTTGGCCTGGACGCCAACTTTAGCCCAGTCGGCCTGAATCATCTCAGCCATACGGCGCGCGTTCGGGTTATACGGACGCTGTACCGGCATCGCCCACAGGTCGATGGTAAAGCCTTTTTCCAGTCCTGCCTCTTTCAGCAGCGCTTTCGCTTTTTCTGGATCGTAGGTGTAGTCTTTAATGTCGTCGTTATAGCCCCACATGGTCGGCGGGATCAGGTTCTTCGCGGCCTGGCCGGCGCCCTGATAAACGGCTTTGATAATCGCTTCTTTGTTTACCGCGTAGGTCAGCGCCTGACGAACTTTGACATCATCCAGCGGCTTCTTCTCGGTGTTGAAAGAGAGGTAGCCGACGTTCAGACCCGGCTGTTCCAGCAGGGTGATATTTTTGTCTTCCTTCATGCGCGCGATGTCTGCCGGGTTCGGGTACGGCATGATCTGGCATTCATTTTTCTGCAGCTTAGCGTAGCGCACGGAAGCATCAGGGGTGATGGAGAAGACCAGGCGATCGATTTTCGGCTTAGTGCCCCAGTAACCCGGGAAGGCTTTATAGAGAATACGGGAGTCTTTTTGATACTGCAGCAGCTGGAACGGACCGGTACCGATTGGGTTGAGGTCCACTTTCTCCGGCGTACCGGCTTTCAGCATGTTATCGGCATACTCTTTTGACAGAATAGAGGCGAAGTCCATAGCGAGGTCGGCAAGGAACGGCGATTCCGGACGGGTCAGCACGAACTGGACGGTATTATCGTCCACTTTCTTCACTTCGCTAATCAGGTCTGGTAATCCCATGCCTTCAAAGTATTCATAGCTGCCGCCAGACACTTTGTGGTACGGGTTATTGGTATTTTTTTGTCTGTCGAATGAGAAAACGACGTCATCGGCGTTCAGCGTGCGGGTCGGTTTAAAATCTTTGTTATCCTGCCACTTCACGTCTTTACGCAGATGGAAAGTATAGGTTTTTCCGTCTTCACTAACTTCCCATTTCTCCGCCAGGCCCGGAATAACTTCCGTGGTGCCGGTTTTGAATTCTACCAGGCGGTTATAAATTGGCACTGAGCTGGCGTCATAGGTGGTACCAGAGGTGAAGAGCTGTGGGTTAAAGCCTTCCGGCGAACCTTCTGAACAATAAACCAGGGTCTTCGCTTGTACGCTTGCTGCGACGGTCATGGCAACCAGGCTCAGACCAAGCTTCAGCATCCCTGATTTCTTCAAGGAAATACTCATTATTCTGCTCCAAATGTGATGTTGTTTGCATATATCCGCCAGACCTTTATTTATTTTTATTCGTCATATTTCGAACTACGGATGCGTCGGCTGCGCTCGATCGCTCCAGTCACATAGCCATCTATGCTCCTGGGGATTCTCAAGCTTGCCGCCTTCCCGCAGCTCGAACTATTTAGAATATACCCGGTCCGGTCGGTGGTGCCCGAAAGCGTTGAGAGAGATGGGGATTCCTTTCGCAAAAACGACTGAGTTGCAGTACGGATTCTCCATGAAATGCCCCTCATGCCCTACAATCTGTCAACAGAATGGGGAAACGTCAATACAGCCAACCTGGTTTTACATCCGGGGTGAGAATCGGCAGGCAAAGATTAAAAAAAGTGCAATGCGCTATTTCCAGCAGAGAAATTTATGCTAGCGGCCAATAGACAGAATAAAGCCCTTTATATTTTTCAACAGGCAGTCATAAGCAATTCCAGGAAATGGTAAAAATTTCTTGCGATGTGACCAATATGTGAGCGATAAATAGCGTGAACGTTAAAACGCACAGCGGAAAATGCTGAAGTTATCCATAAGCTTCGCGAAAAAAGATCGGAGCATATATAAAAAAATACAATGGAAGATGTCACAAAACAGGGAATTGGCGGCAGGAAATGAGGATGGATGCGTTTTTTCACACTCTTAGCAGGCAGCGCCTTTTCCCGGAGGCGATGCTGCGCATCTGTCCGGGCTACCTGCCCGCAAACAATGCTGAACCTGTAGCCCGGGCAAGGCGCTTTGCGCCGCCCCCGGGAGCGGTGTGCGATGCGGCTAATTTCCCGGAGGCGATGCTGCATATCAGTAAAAGCTACAGATGCAAAAAAGCCTGCTCGTTGAGCAGGCTTTTGAATTTGGTCGGTGATAGAGGATTCGAACCTCCGACCCCTTCGTCCCGAACGAAGTGCGCTACCAGGCTGCGCCAATCACCGAATGCGGGCGCATCTTACTGCTGCGATACACACCCGTCAATGCCTTATTATGAAAAAGTCGCTCAAGCGGCGAGAAACTCGCCACTCCGCTACGGCTTTTTCGCCGCAGCGTCAGGAACGTGGCACCAGTTGTTATATTGGTTAATCCCGCCATCCGGCGAAGTATAGCCAAGACAGCCCATAATGGTGTCATACAGCTCTACGTGGCGGCGCGGCACCTTCATGGCTGCCTGCTGCTTCAGGCGAGCAAAAGAGGCGGCATGATCGGGAGACGCCAGATACTTATCCGACATCCATACCATCATCGGCACGCGGAACTGCTCCGGCGGCGCCATCTTGCGAGGCGTACCATGCAGGTGCTCGCGCTCATTAATGGACTCGCCGTGGTCGGCGGCATAGAAAACAATCGCTTTCTTATCCCGCAGCTGATCCAGCACGCTGACAATAAAGTGATCGACATAGGTCACGCTGTTATCATACGAGTTAATCAGCTCAGCCTTCGAACACTTATTATCGACGCCAACGCACTCCGGCTGCCACTGCGCAAAACTGCGCGGATAGCGCTGGGTATAGTTAAAGTGCGACCCTTTGGTATGCAGAATAATCAGATGCTTACCATTGGGATTCTTCGCCAGACCGCGCTTCATTTCGTCCACCAGCAGCATATCGTCAACACTCTTGCCGCGGTTACTCGGCTCCGCGCCAATCTGCTCGCGATAGGCGATATTGTTCGCCATCGTGTTGCTGTAGAACCACATCTCGCTCTGCATGGCATACAGGTCGCCGGTAAAGCCAAGCTGATGCAGAACGGCAAAAACGTTCTGTTCTTTCAGCGTCCGCTGCGGATTATCATCCGCCCCGCCCTGACGGACGAACATACAGCGCAGGGACAGCTTAGTCGCGGTATCGCAGGAGTATCCGCGAAAAGCGACCAGGTTTTTCTCCTGCGCCAGCTTAGGCGTGGTATTACGGCTATAGCCCAGAATCCCCATATGATCCCAGCGGGTGGTTTCGCCGATGATAAACACCACGTAGGTATCGTCGAGCCCTTCGGGCGCCACGTAGGTAAATTTTTTCGCCGGATTAATCAGGGATTTAGTATCCGATGACTCATCAACCTGCGCCCACGCGTACAGCCCCAGCGCCGAAAGCCAGTTTGACGGCAGGTAGGAGTTAGCCACTACGCCGCCGTAGCTTGGCAGATCGACCTCTGAGCTCCGCTCGAAGTTCTTCTGACGGACCTCCAGCAAACGGATTGGCCCCCAGACCATCAATCCCGCCAGCAATACGATCGTAATATTCTTCATCCGCTGGCCAGGGGTACGAATTTGCCGCAGCAGCGTGAAGCGGCAGCGGTTGCTCCAGATAAGCAGCAGCGGCAGCGCGCTCATCAGCACCAGCCAGAGGATCAGGTGCCAGCCGATCACTTCTCTGGATAAGTCGATGTCGGTGGTCATCACCGAGGCGATAATCCCGTAGCCGATCACCACGTTCAGGAAGGTCATGTAATAGCTGGCGGCAGCGGAGAATAGAACGACGATAGTCGCGAGGATACGCCAGACCCGGCGTCCGAACAGCGACAAAATACGCAGCAGAAAGAAGGTGACCAGGAAAGTCCCGACCAGTTCCACTGCCCCTGAGAGTCCTTTCCAGATGGTAAATTCCTGAGCGTACCCTTCGAAGCGGCGGAAGAGTACGGCAGCGTTCATAAACCAGCCGATGTACAGCGCCAGCCAGATACTGAGCTTCAGCTGCGTCATCGTTTTAATGTATTTCATGCAAAAAACCTGGAAAACGAAGAGATAAAACCGCCCGACTTAAGCAATATAAGTAAGCAGGTTAATAAAGTGCGTTTAGCTTGGTTATAAGAAACCTCTACAATGCGCGCTAAGTAGACCACAGCGGAAGGGAAAAGTATCAGGAGGGAATGTGATCCAACCAAACATTTACAAAACATTTGGTTGGATTGGCACTATTAGCTTAGGTGATTAATCATCGAGACCACGATAACGCCCGGCTTCAGGCATGCGCTTCGTGATAAATCTCACTTTTCGGCTGGCGGATGGTGGTCGATAGCGCCAGGGAGAGAATCAGCAGCGCAAAGATGACGCAGAAGGTCACGTAGAAACCGCCGAACAGGGACGCAATCAGGGAACCGCAAATGCTGCCGATACCAAAGCCGAGATAAATCACGCCGTAATTTTTCGCCAGGTTATTGAGACCAAAGAATTCGCTGACCAGCGACGGGAAGACGGTAATCGTACCGCCGAAGTTAAAGGCCACGCAGGCAATGGCGGCGAAGAAAGTGGTGGCGTTCAGCGGAGCGAACAGCAGCGCCGCCATACCGATAAGCGAAACAACCTGCCCGATGGTAATCACTCGAATACGGGACATTTTATCAGACAGGATCCCCAGCACCAGGCGACCGCTAAGGTTAGCGATAGAGATCACCGTGACCGCGTTAGCTGCCGTCGCCACATCAAGGTGCACCATCCCCTGGGCAATATCTTTCGCCACGCCAATCACGTACAGGCCGCTCATGCAGGCGGTCAGGAACATTACCGCCAGCATCCAGTACTGTGGTTTACGCATCGATTCGGCAAGGGTGAAGTCGTTTTCGACGACGCCGTTGTTGGCGGTAGCGGTATGGTTCGGTGCGTCTTTCATCAGCGTCGCGCCGAACACAATCATCACCAGCACGATAGCGCCCCAGATAATAAAGGTTTTCTCAAGGCCGACCGTCGCCAGCAGATGGGAATCAATAAATTTAAAGCCCAGGCTGCCAAGCCCATAAGAACCGATGGAAAAGGCGGAGATCAGCCCCTTACGTTCCGGGAACCATTTGACGCAGTTTGACAGCGTGAGCAGATAGCCGGCGCCATCCGCCAGCCCCACCAGCAGGCCCGCGCTCAGCCACAGCATCATCAGGCTGTTTGAATGAGCGGTAAGGAAGAAACCGAGGCCCAGCAGAACGCCTGACGCCATGGTGACGCGTTTGACGCCAAAACGTTCCTGTAATTTACCCGCCACGGATGAGGAGAGCGCCAGACCAAGGCTTAGCAGGCCAAATGAGAACGCCACCTGGCTTACCGGTTCGTCCAGCTTGGCGGAAAGGGAACTATTGAACAAACTCCATGTATAAACCGATCCCAGCGCAAATTGCGTAATGATAGTGCCGAGCAGCGTGAGCCAGCGGGTGTATTGACGGTTTTCAGCGTTCATAGCAGTTGTCCTGAATAATTAACTGCCGCCACCATAACGAAGTCCCCTGTAAGCCTGGGGAAAAAAGGCATGAGCTGCCGCTACTGCGGAATGAAATGCATAAAAGACGGAATGAATGACATTGCAAAACATTCACGCCTTAAATATTTACTGCAAAGTTAGTGTCCACTATCGCTGCAAGATGCGTCACTGCTGTAACTGATACGTTAATAAATTAAATAAAACATGATACAAATAAATTAAAAATTGGCGCTCACGCCCATTAAATAGAGATAGTTTTCCCCGGAGGGCACATTATCCGCCTGCGATAGCGCCGCCCAGGCGGCTATATGGGGGTTAAGCGACATATCCGCGCCAAAGGTCACGTCCCGCCAGGCGCCATCCTGCGCGCGATTCGGCCCGCCAGAATCCGTCGTTAATCCCTGGTTATAGCTCACCTGCGCCCACGGATGTACGCCCCATAATTTCTGGTAATCGACCCGCCAGCCCAGCGTATTCACATAGCCGGCTCCGGCGGCATTTCGGCTAAGCAGCGGCGAAGTCAAATCGGTATGTAAACTGGCTACCGGACCGGACGTCATGCCCTCGAGCAGAGAGAAATTCCAGCCGACGCTCATCCCGCGGGCGCTATCTGCCGGGGAGACTGCCTTATTAAATGCCAGTCCTGAAGGATCGTCGGCCGCATTTATCCGCTCCGCGAGAATATCTTCATAGCGCGGTTGGTGATCGCTGTCCCATGTATAGCGTTCCGCTGTATTACTTTTTGTATCGATAGCGATATATTCCTGTTGCCAGGCATTCGCACCGGCAACACACGACGCCCAGACGGATACGCACGCCGGGACCAGGAATCCCCGGAGGCCATTGCATTTCTTTATTATCATTAATGCGACTCCAAAAAGAGCCGAAACGGCAAAGTTGCTGTGTTTTTTTATGGGGTGCCCTATTCCTGCTGTGGGAATAATAACCCTGTATTAACTATTATCTTTATCTTTCAGCCGTCAAGTTGAACGACTGATTTTTATGACAAAAGGGAGAGGCAGATGCAACGTTGCGGATGGGTCAGTCAGGATCCTTTATACATTGAGTATCACGATAGCGAGTGGGGCGTTGCGGAAAAGAATCCTCGTAAGGTGTTTGAGATGATTTGCCTTGAGGGCCAGCAGGCCGGACTATCGTGGATCACCGTGCTGAAAAAGCGTGAAAACTACCGCAACGCTTTTCACCAGTTTGACCCGGTTCGCGTCGCCGCTATGGGTGAAGAAGATATTGAACGTCTGCTTCTCGACGCCGGTATTATTCGCCACCGCGGTAAAATCCAGGCCATCATCGGCAACGCTCGCGCCTTCCTGGCAATGGAAGAAAATGGCGAACCTTTCGCAGATTTCGTCTGGTCGTTCGTCGACAATCAACCGCAGGTGACGACCGCCGCCACGCTGGCGGAGATCCCGACAACCACCCCCGCTTCTGACGCGCTATCGAAAGCGCTGAAAAAACGCGGCTTTAAGTTTGTCGGCTCCACTATCTGCTACTCCTTTATGCAGGCCTGCGGTCTGGTCAATGACCACGTCACCGGCTGTTTCTGTCGCACAGGAGGCCAGGATGATTCGTCACTGGGACGCTAGCGAAACCGGCCCGCTGCTTGAGCTGTGGCTGGAAAGTACGATCCACGCGCACCCGTTTATCGCCGAAAGCTACTGGCATGATAGCCTGGCGATAGTGCGCGACGTTTATCTGCCCGCCGCCCAAACCTGGGTCTGGGAACAGGATGGCATGCTGAAGGGCTTTATCAGCGTAATGGAATCCCGCTTCATCGGCGCGCTGTTCGTTGCGCCGGACGCCGTCAGACAGGGTATCGGCAGCGCGCTAATCGGCGAAGTCAAAAAACACTACGGCTGGCTCAGCCTCGAGGTATATCAGAAAAACGTTCAGGCGGTAAATTTCTACCATGCGCAAGGCTTCCGCATTGAAGACTGCGCATGGCAGGATGAAACCCAGCATCCAACCTGGATTATGCATTGGTCGGCGGATCAAATGCCGTCAGCGTAAGCTCGGGTCCGGTATATTTTTCCAGCCAGGCCAGCGCCGTATTTCCGGCGCAGCCGTTGCCCAGTCGCGAGGTGGGAATATCTTTGGTAAGCACGTTTACCGCACCGTTTTTGCAGATACCCGCCTGAGCGTCGAGATCCGGCCACGCCCCTTCATGCAGGCAAATAACCCCCGGACGGATACCGTCGGTTACCACTGCGCCGGCCAGCACCTGACCGCGTGAATTCCATACCCGCACCAGATCGCCATCGGCAATATTGCGCGCCTGCGCATCCTGCGGATGAAGGGTTAACGGTTCACGGCCCGCCACAGCGTACCGTTCACGCAGCGACGTCTGGTTGAGCTGGCTATGAAGGCGATGCGCCGGATGTGCGGAAAGCACCTGAAGCTGGCCTGCCTGCGCATTGCCGTGCCACTCGTCCGGCTCCAGCCACATAGGATGCGGCGGGCAATCCGCATAAGCAAACCCGGCGATGGTCGGCGAGTGAATTTCAATTTTTCCGCTGGCGGTTTTCAGCGGATTCGCCAGCGGATCGGCCCTGAAGGCGGCAAAGCGGGCGAAACGCGCGTTTTCAGGATTTTCCGGCATTTCAATCAACTGATTGTCCTGCCAGAACTGGGCGAACGGCGGCAGGGAAACCTGCTGCGCCGCCCCGCGCTGGGCGGCAATCTGGTAAAACGTCTCCAGCCACTGCAGATCGTTTTTACCCTCAGTGAAGCGCTCCCGCCCGCCCGCTTCCCAGCGCTCGCTGAGATCGGCGAAAACCTCGAAATCATCGCGCGCTTCATCGCGCGGCGCGACCACCCGTTTCATCGGCACCAGATGCTGGTTACTGTAATCGCCGGTCATCGTCATATCGTTGCGTTCAAATGAGGTTGTCGCAGGCAGGACGATATCGGCATGGCGCGCCGCCGCGGTCCAGAAGCATTCGGAAATCACCACCAGCTCCGGCTTTTGCCAGGCGCGGATCAGGCGATTGGTATCCTGATGATGGGTAAAGTTGGCGCCGCCCGCCCACCAGATAAAGCGGATATCCGGGAAGCGGCGTTCCATACCGTTATGTTGATAAGACGCCCCGGGGTTTTCCAGCGCTTCAACGATGCGCGCGACCGGGATTTTTTCCACTGCATCGGTACCGCCCGCCACGCTGCCCTGCATTGAGGCCAGCACCGCCGCGCGGCGCGTAGGGTTGCCGCCGTTGGCAAAGTGATAGGAGAGGCCAAAGCCTCCGCCCTCGGTGCCAATCTGGCCGAGCATGGCGGCAAGGGTCACCAGCATCCAGTGCTTTTGTTCGCCAAACTGCTGGCGCTGCATTCCCCAGCCGGACATTAACATGGTGGTGTTTTCGTGGAAAAGTTGTGCCAGTTCGCGAATTTTCTCCGCGCTAATGCCGCAGATCGCCGCCGCCCATTCCGCCGTTTTGGCCGTTCCGTCGCTCTCCCCGGTCAGATAGCGAGCGAAAACGTCATAGCCGCTGGTGCAGCGGGCCAAAAACGCGTCATCCTGCCAGCCGTTTTCCACCAGCGTATGGGCGATACCGAGCATCAGCGCCACGTCGGTGCCCATATGCGGGGCGATCCACTCCGCCGCGTCGCCAAAGAATTCCGCCGTTTCCGATCGCATTGGATCGATGCAGATCACCCGCTTCCCGCTCTGACGCAGACGATCGAACCACGGGATGCCCTGCTCATCGGAAGCGTTCCAGGCAATTTTTAGCGTATTTAATGGGTTAGCGCTCCACAGCACCACCACATCGCTATGTTCCAGCACCATTGGCCAGCTGGTCTGCTGCTGATAAACCTCATTACCGCCAACCACGTACGGCATGATCGCCTGCGCCGCGCCGGTGGAATAATCGCCCAGATGCCCGGTATAACCGCCCGCCAGGCTCATATAGCGCTGGAGCAGCGTCGCCGCTTTGTGCAGCACGCCGTTAGAACGCCAGCCGTAGGAACCCGCGAAGATGGCGCTCGGGCCATAGCTGTCGCGAATGCGTCGATGCTGAGCGTGAATCAGATCCAGCGCCTGCTCCCAGCTCACCCGCACAAACTCGTCCTGCCCGCGCACGCCTTGTGGGCTTTCTGGCGAGGCGAGGAAGCCCTTACGCACCATCGGGTAACGTACCCGAGTTTTGCTGTGCACCTGATCGCGCACGGCAGTTTGCAGGGAGTTGGCGAAAGGCGTATCAAGCGCTCCGCGCGACGAGATGACGTTTTCACCATCGGTTTCGACCAGTATGGGTCCCCAGTGGGCGGCGGTCAGAATAGTTTTGGTGGCAGATGAGGTTGGCAAAACGGACTCCTGGTCAGCGATAGCAGGTGTAGTGACGACAAGTTATTCAGCCGTTCAATGTTATTTACAAATTGAGATGCTCTCTGCGGAATTTTCTCCGGCTTCGGGCGTCATAATCAACCGTCACGGTCGCTGTGGCAAAGAATAAAAAGGATTAAGGAATTAAGATGAAAAAACGCGTACTCATGATTGCGGCTATCGTTAGCGGCGCACTGGTCATTTCTGGCTGTACCACCAACCCCTACACTGGCGAACGCGAAGCGGGTAAATCCGGGATCGGCGCGGGCATTGGTTCATTGGTCGGCGCAGGCGTCGGCGTGCTCTCCTCTTCCAAACATGACCGCGGCAAAGGCGCGCTGATTGGCGCAGCGGCCGGTGCAGCGCTGGGCGGCGGCATCGGTTACTACATGGACGTGCAGGAAGCGAAGCTGCGCGACAAAATGCAGGGAACCGGCGTAAGCGTGACGCGCAACGGTGACAATATCGTACTGAATATGCCAAACAATGTGACCTTCGACAGCAGCAGCGCTAATCTCAAACCGGCAGGCGCCAATACCCTGACCGGGGTGGCAATGGTGCTCAAAGAGTATGAGAAAACCGCGGTTAACGTGGTTGGCTATACCGACAGTACCGGTAGCCAGGATCTGAATATGCGTCTTTCTCAGCAGCGCGCGGAGAGCGTCGCCAGCGCGCTTATCACCCAGGGCGTAGCGGCCAGTCGCATCCGCACGACCGGCATGGGTCCGGCGAACCCCATCGCCAGCAACAGCACGGCGGAAGGGAAAGCGCAGAACCGCCGCGTGGAAATTACCCTCAGCCCGCTGCAGTAACCTCCCCCTTTGCCCGGTGAATCGCCGGGCAAAATGCTTGATATAGCGGATTTTCGCGCTAAGGTGTGTGCAGATTTCAGCAAAGGAAGCCACCATGGCGAAAGCGGCGCGAGCAACCATTAGCGATGTGGCGAAAGCCGCAAAGACCGGCAAAACCAGCATTTCACGCTATCTGAACGGCGAGAAGCACCTGCTTTCCGACGATTTGCTGGGACGCATTGAAAAAGCCATTGCCGAGCTCGACTATCGTCCCAGCCTGATGGCCCGCGGCCTGAAGCATGGCCGCACCCGACTGATCGGCCTGATCATCGCCGATATTACCAATCCCTACTCCGTCAACGTGCTCAGCGGTATTGAAGCGGCCTGTCGTGAAAAGGGATTCACCCTACTGGTATGTAATACCAACAACGAGCTGGATCAGGAACTGCACTATCTCGACCTGCTGCGCAGCTACCAGGTCGAGGGGATTGTGGTCAACGCCGTCGGGATGCGTGAGGATGGCCTTAACCGCCTGCAGCAGTCGGCGCTGCCGATGGTGCTTATCGACCGCAAGATTCCGGAATTCGCCTGCGATGTCGTCGGCCTCGATAATACCCAGGCCGCCACCACGGCCACCGAACATCTGGTGGAGAAAGGCTTCGAAGCGCTGTTGTTCCTCAGCGAGCCCCTTGGCTCAGTCAATACCCGTCGCGAGCGCCTGAGCGCGTTTCGCCAGACGCTCCAGCGCCATACCGGCATCGTCGCGGAAAACGCCGAAGTGCCGTTGAACGATGGCGCGATGCTGGATAACGTCCTGCGTCATTTCCACTCCCACCATCGCGGCATGCGTAAGGCGGTAATTTCCGCCAACGGCGCGCTGACGCTGCAGGTGGCACGCTCCCTGAAACGCGTTGGCCTGATTTGGGGCAGCGATATCGGCCTGCTGGGCTTCGATGAACTGGAGTGGGCCGAGCTGGCGGGCGTGGGGATTACTACGCTCAAACAGCCGACCTGGCAGATTGGCTTCGCCGCCGTCGAGCAGGTGGTGCGCCGGATTGAAGGCAGCACCGACCCGGTCTGCGAAAGGGTATTTTCCGGAGAGCTGATCGTCAGAGGCTCAACCTCCCGCTAGCGATCCTTCGTGATGGCGATCATAAATCAGACATCCTGGCCTTTGCTTTGGAACCGATACCATCTAGCGTAATAAGCAACGCATCAGATAATCGTCGGGAGTATTGGGATGGCCAGAAAGATTATTGTCGTTACCGCCGCGTACGGGAATGACCACGTTAAAGCGCTGGGCGGGCAGTCCGCCGTCCTGCCGTTTATCGCCGGTTCCGGCGCCGATGGCGTAGAGATCCGCCGCGAACTGTTCACCCCTGATGAACTGTCCCGCCTGGCGGAATTAGCGGCCGACATTGAGCGTCGCGGCCTGCTGGTCTGCTATTCCGCGCCGGAAGCCCTGTTTGCCGCAGACGGCTCGCTCAACCCGCGTCTTAGCGACTTTTTGCTGGAAGCGCAAACGCTCAACGCGCTGTGGCTGAAGCTCTCGCTGGGCCACTTTATCCACCACGATGACCTCGAAGCCCTGCGCGAAATTCTGCAGGAGAGCGGGATGGCGCTGGTGGTGGAAAACGACCAAACCGACTGCGGCCAGCTGGCGCCGATGCAGCGCTTCAAAGCCGCCTGCCGGGTTAATCAGCTGCCGATCACCCTCACCTTTGATATGGGCAACTGGCTATGGGTCGGCGACTCGCCGGAAGAGGCTGCTCGCCACCTGGCCCCGGCCGTTAGCTATATTCATGTTAAGGCGGCTGAGCCGCACCATTCGCAGTTTCGCGCCGTGCCGCCGGATGAGGCCTCCGCACGCTGGCTGGCGCTGCTCAACAACCTGCCCGCCGATGCCCCGCGGGGGATCGAATTTCCGCTGACTGGCCATGACCTGACGGCCGTGACCCGCCGCTACGTCAAGCTGTTACGTGAGGATTAAGTTATGCAAAAACCATTAGATGTCATCACGATAGGCGAAGCTATGGCGATGTTTGTCGCCACCGAAACCGGCGAGCTGGCCGATGTAGAACACTTTATGAAGCGCGTGGCGGGCGCGGAGCTGAACGTCGCGACCGGGCTGGCCCGCCTCGGCTTAAGCGTCGGCTGGGTAAGCCGCGTTGGCGCGGACAGCTTTGGCCGCTTCGTCCTCAATACGCTGGCGAAGGAGGGGATCGACGCCTGCGGCGTGAGCACCGATAGCCGCTACGCTACCGGCTTTCAGCTGAAATCTAAAGTTGAAAATGGAACCGATCCCATCGTGGAATACTTCCGTAAAGGATCCGCCGCCAGCCATCTTTCGCCGGACGACTTTAACGAATCGTACTTCGCCAGCGCCCGCCACCTGCACTTAAGCGGCGTGGCCGCCGCGCTGTCGGAAAGTTCATACGCCCTGCTGGACCGCGCGGCACGCACCATGAAGGCGCAGGGAAAAACCATTTCGTTCGACCCCAATCTGCGGCCGGTGCTGTGGAAAAGCGAAGCCGAAATGGTGGAGAAGCTTAACCAGCTCGCCTTCCAGGCCGACTGGGTTCTGCCGGGTTTAAAAGAAGGCATGATTCTGACCGGCCAGCAAACGCCGGAAGCTATTGCGGACTTTTATCTCCGCCACGGTGTTCGCGCGGTCATCATTAAAACCGGAACCGATGGCGCCTGGTATAAAACCGCCGACGGCGAACAGGGGGCCGTCGCGGCAATAAAAGTGGATAACGTCGTCGATACCGTCGGCGCGGGCGATGGTTTTGCCGTCGGGGTCATCAGCGCCCTGTTGGAAGGAAAACCGCTGCAGCAGGCGGTAAAACGTGGAAATAAAATTGGCTCCCTGGCCATACAGGTTCAGGGCGATAGCGAAGGCTTACCCACGCGCGAGGCGCTGGACGAGTAAACAGATTCAGCACAACGTCAGGCCGTTCTGTACCCTACATGCAGCGCGGCGTAACGGATCTTTTCTATGATGAGCGTCACCTCAATTACAGAGGCAAACCTATGAATAGTTCAACGAATGCAACAAAACGCTGGTGGTACATCATGCCTATCGTGTTTATCACGTATAGCCTGGCATACCTCGACCGCGCTAACTTCAGCTTCGCTTCGGCGGCCGGTATTACCGAAGACCTGGGGATCACCAAAGGTATCTCCTCCCTGCTGGGAGCGCTGTTCTTCCTCGGCTACTTCTTCTTTCAGATCCCCGGCGCGATTTACGCCGAACGCCGCAGCGTACGTAAACTGATTTTTATCTGTCTGATCCTGTGGGGTGCCTGCGCCTCGCTGACCGGGATGGTGCACAATATCCCCGCGCTGGCGGCGATTCGCTTTATCCTTGGCGTTGTCGAGGCTGCGGTCATGCCGGCGATGCTGATTTACATCAGCAACTGGTTTACGAAATCTGAACGCTCCCGCGCCAATACCTTCCTGATCCTCGGTAACCCGGTGACGGTGCTGTGGATGTCGGTCGTATCCGGCTATCTCATCCAGGCTTTCGGCTGGCGGGAAATGTTTATTATTGAAGGGGTTCCGGCGGTAATTTGGGCCTTCTGCTGGTGGGTGCTGGTAAAAGATAAACCGTCGCAGGTCAACTGGCTGGCGGAAAGTGAAAAAGCCGCGTTACAGGAGCAGCTGGAGCGTGAACAGCAGGGTATCAAACCGGTGCGCAACTACGGCGAAGCCTTCCGCTCGCGCAATGTTATCCTGCTGTGCATGCAGTATTTCGCCTGGAGCATCGGGGTTTACGGTTTCGTTCTGTGGCTGCCGTCCATTATCCGCAGCGGCGGCGAGAATATGGGCATGGTCGAAGTCGGCTGGCTCTCCTCGGTTCCCTATCTGGCGGCGACCATCGCGATGATCGTAGTCTCCTGGGCCTCTGATAAAATGCAGAACCGCAAGCTGTTTGTCTGGCCGCTGCTGCTGATTGCCGCCTTCGCCTTTATTGGTTCCTGGGCCGTTGGCGCCAACCATTTCTGGATCTCGTACACCCTGCTGGTGATTGCCGGCGCGGCGATGTACGCCCCCTACGGGCCGTTCTTCGCCATCATTCCTGAGATGCTGCCGCGCAACGTCGCCGGCGGCGCCATGGCGCTGATTAACAGCATGGGCGCGCTGGGTTCGTTCTTCGGTTCATGGTTTGTCGGTTACCTGAACGGCACTACCGGCAGCCCCGCAGCCTCGTACATTTTCATGGGAGTGGCGCTTTTCGTCTCGGTATGGCTTACTTTGATTGTTAAGCCTGCTAATAATCAAAAACTTCCGCTTGGCGCACGTCACGCCTGAAACCTTAACGCAACGGAGAACCGCATGAAGCCGTCAGTTATTCTCTACAAAACGCTTCCCGACGACCTGCAACAGCGTCTGGAACAACACTTTACCGTCACTCAGGTGAAAAACCTGCGTCCGGAGACCGTTTCGCAGCACGCCGACGCGTTCGCTGAAGCGGTTGGCCTGCTGGGTTCCAGCGAAAAAGTCGATACCGCGTTACTGGAGAAAATGCCCAAGCTTCGTGCGACCTCGACCATTTCCGTCGGTTACGATAACTTCGACGTCGATGCGCTGAATGCGCGTAAGGTGCTGCTGATGCACACCCCGACCGTGCTGACCGAAACCGTCGCCGATACCGTAATGGCCCTGGTACTGAGCACCGCGCGTCGGGTGGTTGAGGTGGCCAACCGCGTGAAGGCCGGGGAGTGGACCAAAAGCATCGGTCCGGACTGGTTTGGCAACGATGTGCATCATAAAACCCTCGGCATCGTGGGTATGGGGCGTATCGGGATGGCGCTCGCCCAGCGCGCCCACGCGGGCTTCGGTATGCCGATTCTCTACAATGCCCGCCGCCAGCACCCGCAGGCGGAAGAGCGCTTTAACGCCCGCTATTGCGATCTCGATACCCTGCTGCAGGAAGCGGATTTTGTCTGCCTGATCCTACCGCTGACCGACGAGACTTATCATCTGTTCGGCAAAGAACAGTTCGCCAAAATGAAGTCCAGCGCCATCTTTATTAACGCCGGGCGCGGTCCGGTAGTGGACGAAAAGGCGCTGATTGCCGCGCTGCAGGAAGGGGTTATTCACGCCGCTGGACTGGACGTTTTCGAACAAGAGCCGCTGGCGAAAGACTCCCCGCTGCTGACTATGCCGAACGTTGTTGCCGTGCCGCATATTGGCTCCGCAACGCATGAAACCCGCTATAACATGGCGGCCTGCGCGGTGGATAACCTGATTGATGCTCTGAACGGTAAAGTGGAAAAGAACTGCGTGAATCCGCAGGTGAAGTGAGAAGGGGAAAAAGAAAACCCGGGCGAAGGTGAAGCCTTGCCCGGGCTATCAGAGCCATTAACGAGTCGCGTTAACAGCTGCCGTCCACGCCTGGTTGAAGGCCTGGTGCTGAGCGGCCAGCGGGCCAATCAGCGTATTGTACTGGCTGGCCTGCTGCGAAGTCGGGAACTGAATACCGTTCGCCGCAAAGCTAACCTGGGATTCTTGCTGAGCAATAAAATCGCCTAACTGCACCAGCTGCTGGGTAAAGACCTGAGCGGCCGGAATAAGCGGCTGTAGCGCATTCGCCGGCGCGGTCACGACTTTATTATACACCTGGTCGAAGACCGGCTTGAGATCGTCCCCCTGCTTCAGCGCGCCGTGAGCGGCATCCGCCTGCATTTTTGCATTCTCCAGCTGCTGGCTCAGTACGCCGAGGGCGCCGTTTGCCTGACGCAGCGGCTCGCGCTGGGTGACATAATCCTGCGGTACGCGGATCGCGTTTACGCTATCCACCACCGGACGCAAACCCGCATCCATCGCCTGGCTTACCTGCTGTGAATAGCCATAAATCACCGCATAATCGGAAACGAAAGGCCCAAACTGTTTTTTCTGATCGGCGGTCAGCGTCGGCAGACGTTCGCCGCTACGCATTGCCGTATTTTGCAGGAAATCGATGAACGCTTTGCGCTGATCGCCTTCTTTATCAAAACACCCACTCAGGCTAACCACCATTAACAGGGCCGCAATAGCCGCAAACCAGCGAGAGCAGGACTTTCCTGTCGCCATTTTTTTACTCCTTTCAGCCAAAAAAAGCGCAAACAGACACACACGTGCCAGACGCTGACAAGGATAGTCCAGGTCGGCCTTGCAGGATACCTTTTCCTCACAATCTTCCTCCCTGAAAGCCGGCTTTTTAGCGTTTTAGCGGCCAGTCGCGTCGGCTGTTAAGTTCATCACAATTACCGCTATCATCCGGCATTCGAGCGAAACGCTTAACTATTTGATTTTACTATTATTAAACTATTCTCTTTTCTGCCCACGTCGCAAAGTGGACGATAATCGCACGCTTCCCTTTTCGCCTGCATTGCCTGAACCGCCGTTCGATGATTTTATTAAATGAGCGATTAACGGCTCTTTGTTCGATAATCGCACAAACAACATCAACGACCGCGAGGGAGATAACAATAATCGATACCCCAAGTAATTCGAGTTGCGGGACAAAGCGGTTAACCGTTTTGAACAGCGCTTGCGCTGGCACCGTAAGGGGCGAGGCCTTAAGCCGCGTAACGCGGCAAGTGAGAGAGTCCCAGGCGCTTACTGGTGTAAGTGACTGGGGTGAACGAGCGAAGCCAACGCACAGGCAACTTGAAGTATGACGGGTATATCTCTGTCCCCCGCTCTGCCTGCCAGGAATGCCGCATGAAGAAAACAACCATCGATATTCAGGCTTTTATCAATGAACATCCCTTCACGAAATACCAGTGGATGATTCTGGCCTTATGTTTTATCACCGTCGCGATGGACGGATTCGATACCGCGATAATCGGCTTTATCGCCTCTGACCTGGTACAGGAATGGGGCGTCGAAAAATCGGCGTTAGGCCCGGTGATGAGCGCCGCCTTAGTCGGGCTCGCCGTCGGCGCGCTGACCGCCGGACCGCTCGCCGATCGCGTTGGGCGCAAAAAAGTTCTGATTTTGTCCATTGTGGTTTTCGGCGGCTTCAGCCTGCTGACCGCCTTTGCTACCAGCCTTAATCAGCTAACGCTGTTGCGTTTTCTCACCGGCCTTGGGCTGGGTGCCGCCATGCCGAACGCCGCGACGCTGATGAGCGAATATGCCCCTGAGCGCCGCAGAGCGCTAATGGTCAATCTGATGTTCGTTGGCTTTCCAATGGGCTCCTCGCTGGGCGGTTTTCTCTCCGCCTGGATGATCCCCCATTACGGCTGGCAAAGCGTGCTGGTGCTCGGTGGCGTAATGCCGCTGCTGCTGGCGGTCGTTTTGATCTTTTTTCTACCGGAATCCGCGCGCTATATGGTGGTCAAACGCCAGCCTGCGCAGCGTATCGCCGCGATCCTGCGCCGCATCGCACCTGTTCCTGAGCAGGCGGAATTTGAGCTACGCGAAGCGGGCCAGGTAAAAGAGAAATCGTCCATCGGCGTGATTTTTTCTCCGCGCTACGCCGTCGGCACCGTGATGCTTTGCCTGACCTACTTTATGGGCCTGCTGATCTTCTATTTACTGACCAGCTGGCTGCCGCTGCTCATCCGCGAAACCGGGGCGACGATGAGCCAGGCCTCCATTATCACCGCGCTGTTCCCGCTGGGTGGCGGCATTGGCGTACTCATTCTCGGCGCGCTGATGGATAAGCTCAATCCAAACAAAGTCGTGGCGGTAGGCTGGCTGCTGACGGGGGTCTTTGTTTGTCTGGTCGGTTTCTCAACCCATAACCTGCTGCTGATGGGGATTATGGTATTTATCGCCGGCAGCATTATGAACGGCGCGCAATCGTCGATGCCGGCGCTGGCTGCCGGCTTCTATCCCACTCAGGGACGCGCAACCGGCGTGGCCTGGATGCTGGGTATTGGCCGCTTTGGCGGCATTCTCGGGGCGTTTAGCGGCGCATTCCTGATGCAGGCCCAGCTCTCTTTCGAAACAATTTTCTCCCTGCTGGCTATCCCGGCATTTCTGTCGGCCATCGCCCTGCTGGTGAAATATAAGCTGGGTCAGCGGCAACCTGCGGCTGCGCCAGGCGAAGTGGAGAAGCTGCAAAAGGCGTAATACACCGGCCAGCGGGCGCGCGCTGGCCATTTCTGCTTTTCTTCTGACCTGTTTACAATAATTTGCTTAACTGCTCTCTCTATTACTTTTCAGCACCTTATAGCGTCTGCAACGGACCTGAAGAACCTCTGGTGATAAATAATTATCAGGGTAATCATTCCTGGGCTTTTTTTCCGACTATTCTTAAAAGGCTCTACATAATTCACCCTCCGCCGTATGAAAGAGAGGAGTCCTCAATGGAATATAAAGATCCTGCATTTGAACTGCTGAGCAACCTTGAACAAATTATTTTTAAAGATCAGGCTGATGCCGAGCGCGATAAATGAAGTGTAATGCGCGAGATAAATCAATGTGGATTTATTTTCAATATATAAAACGGAATTACAGATAAGGCATCAGCAGCGGTTCGATTAAATAATTATCGACTTATATGGAATCCGAAAGGAATGAATGCCAATATGAGCCAAAGCACCTCACCCGGAAAGTAATGCTGAAGGCAAGCGCCGATGATAATGGCATAAAAGTAAGACACTGATTTTTGTTCATACCAAGAAATCGTCATAATCCCCTCCATAAATGAACCACCACCCTTGCGGGTGGCAGCAGTCAGATAAGCCCGCGCTCCCGTAAAACATCCTGACCTACAACAACCATAGCTTCGCGCTGGGCCTGGGTAAATGCGCCGTCATACAGGGCAACAAATGCGATATCACCCAGCATCGAAGAGGTTGTTCTGCCTGTTGTATCGCCCCCTATAACTAATGGCGCTAACAGTGAGGCGTTCGCCGGAAAATCCGTTCCGATGCTTCCAAGCCGCACGCCCAGGTCACTGAACTGCACCCTCACATTATTGTTTGCCGGATCGAATATTCCTGATGCTACGTACCACGTGTTTACTTCGGGATTACTGACAGTGCCGTCACTCACGATGACGGTATTACCTGATGGGTAAGTGACGGACATGTAGAGGCCGTTATTGAAGTAAAGGTTAAATCCGCCACCTGCAACACGATTGCTGATGATATGTGTGTAGCGGCTCAGCGCAGATAATTTAAACGCGGTGACAAAAGACACTGCGCCCTGTCCTGATTTTGAAAAATCCGTTTTGGACGGAAGAGCGCCTTCGTCATAATGAAGGCCCCAGTCACGCACCTGGCCACCGCCCGGACTCACCGTATAGCCATGTCCGCTGTTATCCAGAGGATTGAGTAAATCAAAGCAGGCAAGCGTGGGTAGCGGCGACTGGCTTTCCAGTGCAGACGGCACGATGACATAGTCGTGATTCCAGTCAGTGACGGAGATAATCTGATTGCAAAAAATACGTGTTCCGGACATGAGTTAATCCTTAAATATTGGGTGAGTGCGCAGGGGTGCCCCGGTTCTCGTTGCCGGTGCCGTTAAGTATGCCGCTGTAAGTCGCTCCGTTCATCGGGTCAAACCAGTCACAGCCTGTTGCTCTGACATTCGAGGCATCAAAATAGAGCGTGCCGGTGGAGTCCGGAATAAGCTGAATATCAGCCCCTGTCACGCGACAGCGGTTTCCCGTATTGCCGATGCTGTAGCGGGCAAGTAATCCCCCGTGAATGTCAAATTCCGCTTTTACACCCGTCGCATTAATGATTGACGGATAGCAGTTACGCAGAGTGACTTTAGGTCGCCATGAATATTCGCTGGTCCGGTATGTCGCCCCGTCCACAACCGTATCCCATGCCGATGCCTCACCCGGCATATAGACTGTCGGGCTGGCGTTCTGAGCCACAACCGGATTATTGATGACGCTGACAACATCCACAGCGATGATGTCGGCGTTGGTGCCATTCGGGCGAAGCTTCACCCGACTGCCGAACGGGTTTTGCGCCATATCATCCCCGCAGCGGAAGACCGCCATCACCGCGTTTTTATCGTCCGGCACATGAATCGCCGTCATGTTCTCAACTTTTATCAGGCCCGGGAGGTACGTGCGATCGGCCGGGGTGTAGAGATTTTTAAGCGGCCGGCAGAATGAGAAAGCGAAATTATCCGGTAATATCGCCGACATTCCGTCCAGATCGAAAATGATGTTCCTGCCAATAACCGTATGCGGGTCTTTTGTGTCAATTCCGTAGTCGAAAGCCGTTCCGGCGTTCATGCGGACAACATCAAACGTAAAGGTGTTATTCCCTCCCCAGTTGACCGTGCGATCGAATCTGACCACGAGTCCATCAATGGACAGGTTACACTCGCAGTCTCCGGCATAATCTTCACGCATGTTGATGAAGTAGTTAAGGCGATCCTCCATCGTACCGCTCTGCGCTGTTGAGCCAGGGACAACGTCAAATTCAATGTTGCGCATTGAGAATACCCCGCCGCCCTGGAGATTCACCTGCTTCCCCTTGAAGCGGGTATTGTCGATAAAGACGTCATAGCCAAACGAGTGAAAATCAAACCGGTTCATGACGCTGCGATCGATAAAGAGGCGTTTCACACCGTGATGCCCCTGGAATCCCCAGCCATGCAGCCCGTAATAGCCGTCAACATGGACTTCAATGCTGTTACGAAAACAGATGACGTAGGCCCCGTTATTCGCGTTTGGCATACATTCAGCCGTAGCGTTGCGCAGGCGGAGATCGCAAACACCATAAGAGCTGATGGCCACCCGTGACTCAATGTTACCTGTCGCCCAGTTTTCCATTACCAGATCGCAAATGTTCACCTGCGACCGTTCAATCTGCATGTTGACGAACCGGCGGTCAGCACCCGCCTCGAAGAATGTTGGCGGGTAAAAGTTAAGCCAGGCGCTTTCTTTTGGCTGGATCCACGCCTCTGACACGGTACCTGCTGGCGTATTTTTCACAAACACGTCCGTTATCGCCCCGTTCCGTCCTATCCGGGTAAAATCCCGAAAATGAACGTGCTGACGGGGGTTACCGCGTCCGCCACTGCGGTACAGCTCCACTGCAGAAGAGATATACCCGAAATATCCCCCGCGATACTGATACAACTTAGGCATGGGAAGCCGCATACTGCCACGCCTGAGATAAGACGCGTAGGTGGTATTAAGCTCGTTCAGTTCCGAAGTCGTAAAGTCAATGCGGCTTTTTCCCTGGATGCGGTACATGTAAACCGGGTCCGGCGCGCCATCGTTAACACCGTCAACTTTACCCCAACGATTTTCTGCCAGACCACTTCGGTTACAGGTCACGACAGTACAGCCCGTCAGGTACGATGACGTGCGAACAATCACAGACTCGCCGATCCAGAGAAAGCGGCCAGCATTCTGCACAACCGGGATCGCATGCTTATTCGCAAAAGCATGGCAATTTATCATGGCCTGATCAGCGGCCGCCTGGTCGGCCAGTAGCGCCTGGGCAGAGGCTTCATTTCCCTGCATGGAAAGCAGGGCATATGACTGATAGGTGTCCTCCGGTATGCGGGGAGCGCCGAACATGTCGTAAGAAACGAAATCGCACTGTCGGACCCAGCGACGACCGTCAACACCGACCAGAACGCCACCACCGTCATCAGCGGAAGTCGTATCAGAAGCATCGGCAACGAACCTGCCGCCAATACGCTCACCCACAACATCACGAACCGTAGCGTCGCCAGTGTAGTTACGAATATCGTCATAACCCACTGCCGTGTCGCCAGGGGTAATGCCACCAGCCTGCCCGCCACCGCTGTCACTCCCGCCCCAGCCGACCTTTGTTCCATCTTCTTTCACTCCTGCGATAACCAGCCCGTTTTTCGCATAAATTAAGAATAACCAACCCTCGGGCGCATTATTATCGAGGATATTACCGCTGAAATTCAGACCGGAATCCCCGGTTAATAAGCGGGCGATTAAACTTAATGAGGTTTCGCCATTATCGTCATCGATTTTAAAGGGGCGGAGGCCATTACGTGACACGATGTCAAGCAGAGCATCAGGCGACTCCTGAATCGGTGCAACACGTAATTCCAGAGCATTAATTAATGCAATTAGGGCCTCAATGGCCCCCTGACCGGGTAATTTTGCAACTTCAACCGCTACACCTGAATTATTCAGGTAATAGATAAATGAGGAATCGGCATCAGAACCCTGGGCCACTCGGAATTGTTTTCCATCAGGGGTGCCTGCAAGTCCGGCTATCGTTCCATCGGGATCATCTGATGATGTATAGAATGTATATTCACGATAATCAGGAATAGATAAGAGATTACTCTTGAGCCATTGGGTTCTGTTAGCAAGCTGCTCAGCCTGTACGTTTGATGGTCCACCACCGGGAACATTTTCTTGTTTACCGAGCACGGGGGTCTCATCAGTGAGCTGATAAATTCCATCGGCCCAGACAGGACTTTCCTGCAAATTAGACATATTACTTACCTCGGTATTGATATTGACCGTCATACTTAGCCCGCCCGTTATATGTCAGGGGTGACTGCGGTGGTTGAGTTGATTGAGAGTTAACTACCTGTAGTTTGCCGAAATAGCTGAAGACCGATTCGGTCTGTTGATTAAAGTCGGGAAGAATTAACGAGGTCATTTCCATGCCTGTCATGTCATTCCCGCTGCTAATCATTTCTAATGCAGCCAGAGGGTCAACAGAGACCCGATACAGCACTAACAGTACAGGTGCTGAGTCTTCTGCAAGATTTACACCCTGAAAGCGTAAATAAAACTCCTGCATTTTCGCTGAGAAAAACGGTAACCACTGGTTAAACAAATGCTCGTAAGCAACAACAAGACCTGTCGACTCAGGAGACACCAGAAATTCAATCGTGCCGAACTTGCGGTCAACAACATAATCTGTATCTCGCTCCAGTCCGTTAATACTGACGTTAAAAACCGTGGTGTGGGGAAGTGCGATAATATCCCCTTTAACAATTCCATCAGGTAATGAGAACTGTTCATTAATAGCAAACGGTTCATCGACCGGTTGAGCACCCAATAACAACGCCAGATTTTCTACCGAGAAATTATGCCAGGTTGAACTGATTGAACCGCTGGCCCCGGTAATGATCCTCTGATTCTGATAGAGCTGCCCGCCGCGTGATGCTTTTGTTATTTGTTGCTCATACGAAAACGCTATTTTCAATGATGAAACATCACCGACCCAACGGAATGCACGTTTATTATCTCTCGGAGCCAGGAACACCTTACCCTGACCATAATAATAGTTTTCCCTCATGGTCCGATACTCCGTTCAGTCAGTTTCAGGGAGATTATGCCCTCGTTCAAAACGGGACTGCCTGTCGTGAAAATAGTGATATCCATTTCTGCGAGATAAATACCGGCGTCCCATTCGATATCCGCTGCCGCCCCGGTTGCAGAATCCAGCAGCAACGCAGAGGCATCGCCTTCCAGCGCCAGCACGGTCAGTGGACCGCTGGTTTCCGTCCATTGCGCGATGGCCAGCACTGGATGGGTGCCGAACGTCCACGGCGACGTCGGCCAGGTACCGGCTGGCCATTCAATATCATCGGCAGGAATGGAAAGACCGCTGGCCAGCAGGTCGGGTGGGTACCAGGCAGTAATTGCGGCGGCATCGGCAATGGCATGCAGCTCCGGCACTGCACCGGAAGTGGTATCTTCCGGCGTTGCCGTGGCCCAGTCGTTACCACCAATAATAGTCAGGGACAGAGTGACGGTGATCGGGAACGCCTTATAACGACCTGAAGGCAGTCCCGTCCGGAATGTATAAAGCGACATCAGTCCATCACTGCGGCTCTGCAGCGTCAGAGTATGCACATCAGCACCATCGCCGCCGGTGACATAGGGGATCGGAATGCTGGCGTCACTGGTGACCAACGACCAGACCTCGCTACCAGTGCTCTGAGCAATCAGTTTCACCACATACTCTGTACCGGGTTCGGGGCCGATGCTGTTTTCGGTACAGTCAATCAGGCGGTCGGCCTGCAGCAGGCGGTCACGATGGGAGAATGCCAGCGTAAAAGTATCGGCGGTGGCCACGGCCTCAGGGTACAGGACCCCATTCACGCGAATATTCCCGGGCAGATACGGTCTGGCCTGACGCCCGGTCATGGTCAGCGCAGCCACCGGAGCGGCAGATTCTGCCAGCGTCTCCGTGCTGGTCCGGGTGAGCAAACGTGCCTCCACCGTTTCACCGGACAGGTATTCCAGTCCGTCCGAATCCAGCGCATCCTGATACGCCCAGCACCTGTCCCCTGCAAAGTGCCCTGACGGCAGGGAGTCCATGCAACCACGTCCGACGGTGAGAGTGCCTGCAGGAATATCGACCGCGTCAACACGCATGATTTCATCATTAATCATCAGACCTTCACCAACGGTCGGGAAGATGGCCATGCTGACATGCAGGACGGTATCGAGTCGACCGACTGGAGCCGTCAGCGTTCCTGATGGTGTCCAGTCACCCTGGCCACGGTCGGCGAACGTGGCTCCCGCTGCGCGGGTCTGCAGCAGATAGTTGATGCTGAGTGAGGTTGGTGCGATGGCCATCACGCCAGGATAGCCGGATTCAGGTTTCAGATAGTTCAGCTCAGCCTCGCTGAGGGTCCCGGCCAGAACAGCATAAGGCAGCTCAATCAGCCGCTGGATGGTGACAGGTCGGGCGGATTTATCCGGCGGTGTCCAGCCACTGTCCTGTTGTCCGGAGCTGTAAGAGGTGGATGGGAGGCCAAAAACATCCTGAACAACAGTCAGCGTCAGGACGCCGGTATCGCTTTCCTCAATTTTCCCCACGCGCAGCACCATATTGTCGATATTGCGGTCGGGCAACTGGACACGGAAAACATCACCCGGGCGCAGAATACCCCCGCGTCGGTCGAACTGGATGACCAGACGGGTCAGTTCAGACTGGGCCGTTTCCAGGTCTCGCTGGGCTACGCGGGCGGCAAGTGAATGTGTGGGGATCGCTTTGTACTCGACCGAACTGCTGTTGAGTCCGGTATTCTGTATCGCCCCGAGGTTCTGCGCCCGGACCTCACCATCGGCATTTGTGACGGGGTCATTCCAGGTCACGACAATTTCATTCGGGTTCGACGTGGTACTGGCGCTGTCATCATCCTGAACAGCAATAATGCCGTTATCGTAGGTGAAGAGCGGCAGGTCATCGACACTGTAATCCCCGCGCAGCAGCTTCAGGGTCAGTTTGCCGGTTTCGAGGTCGGCATACTGTACCGCGCCGACATGATCGAGTACCTGCTGAACGAACGTATCCAGCCCGTCCTGACGGTTATAGCGGAAGCACAGGCCAAAACCTTCTTCATACAACGTATCAGCAGCAGCGCGATAACTGTCGAGGTTCAGGTCATCGGCGAGTGTCAGCTGACGTCCCCAGTCGCGATTAGTGGCACATTCCACCAGGATGTGAGCCGGGTTCATGGCATGAATGGCCCGCAGATTGGCAATCTGGTCCGGCAGCAGATCGCTCTCGTCATCCAGCTGGCCCTCGGTATTCTCAAGCATGATGGTGGCTTTCTCCGGGTACCAGACATCACCGTCCCAGCCTTTCGTGGTGCGGCGAACGCGGTATAACCACGGTTTGGGGCTGGCGCTGTAGCAACTGACCAGACCACTGAAGAAGGTGGTCACCACGCCACGAAATCCCGGCACCAGTCCTGTCAACAACTTCAGGAGCGATGCCGATGGAACCTGATCCGGTTCGCCCATCATGATATCGAGCTGACCCTGTATGCCTCCCTCACCACCGGTATCGTCGCCGCCGAAGAGGCCGGGTTTGTCGATGTACACCGAGGTGCTGGATGAAATCTGCCCCGACGTACCGGCAAAGACCGTCTTTTTATCTGCCATGATCGACACAATTTCGTTAACCGGACCGCGCCCCAGCCCCGCCTGTACATCCCAGGAATAGCGATAGCCTACGGTGACTTTTTTTGAACCTTTACCGCCCATTTATGCTCCCGCTTCTTTCTGAGTCTGTTGCGCCAGTTCGACGATCTGAATCGCCAGCGCGTCGCCGGTTCCGGCCAGCAGTTCTGAGTCAATCCCGCCGTCACGAATGAACGCCTGCAGGTCGAGGTTATAGCGGGCAAAAAAGGTCCGCAGCCCCCATGCACAGCCACCACCGGCGCGAATATGCTCCATCGTTATCAACATGTTCACCTCCGGTTATTTTTTGATGGCCTGATAACGATAATTGCCGTACCCGAGGACGAACCAGTCAGCCGTCCAGCAGTCACCAAAGAAGACGCACTGCGGGGTGCCCTCATCGGGCATAGGCATATTCCAGTCATCCTCAGTGGCTGCTTCCGGCGTGGAGTTTTTCTGCTTCGGCGCTAATGCGGTATTGATCACATATGATGCAATCAGAACCGCTACGAATTTAGCTACAGCCCACCACATGGCGTACCCCTCCTAAAACAGTTTGATAATGGTGTACGGCGACTTACCGGGCATATGCGGCTGGCCACCATAGTTCAGATGATTGGCAAACTTGCTGTCGCAGGTCGCAATCGTGCGGTCGCAGCCCGGGTAAAGCGTGACGGACTGCCCGACCTGCAGACCGGTTGTGCCGCCAAAAAGATGCAGCGTGTTACCATCCTGGGCCCGCAGACCACGCAGCTCGGTATAGCCGTTGCGGTCAAATTCAATGTAACCGCCCGAGAACCAGTCACCGGCCAGCCCGGCTGGCAGACTGGCGGTGATGGATGAGCCATCGAGAGCGGTGACCACCACACCGCTGACCGCAAACCGGAGCGGGTCAACACGGCAGTTATGATCGTAAAGCGCATACGGGCACTGACGTCCCCATGTCAGACGGAGTCCGACCCGTGAGAACGTGCTGGCCAGACTGATGGTGATCAACTTGCAGGACTCAATCTGCTCGCGTTTGACGCTGCTGATCTCCCCAATCCAGACGACCCGAAACTCGCCGGAGGCATCCGTCGCGTGCCAGCGCATCACCCGGACTCTGACGGCGCGCGAAGGCGGCGTGGCACGAAACAGCAGCGCCACCGGATTGCTGGCCGGAACGGTGATATCCATCCCGTCACCGCTACCGGAACTGAGGCCGCTGTTGCTGATGGCCTGCGCCTCCCAGACCTGACCAGCAAAATCAATATCTTTGTCGGCGTTGCAGTAACGCCAGAACAGGCTGTCACCCAGCCGAAACTCATACAGCGTCAGCGGCTGGCCATCGGCGACGGAATATTCAAAATCACTCCAGCTCATCACGTACTCCGGTAAAAGTGGTGGCGACCCGGGCCACGCCGTCGGCGTCGGTCGCATGCTCCCAGGACACAGTGTCGGAGTCCTGGCGGGCCAGGGTCATCAGGGAAATGGCAACAATCTGGTTCTGGCCCACAGTGATGGCGTCGCCATCGAGCGCAAGACGTTCCACACCGCTGACCAGACTGACAGCGGTGATGCGGCGGTAATGCCGGGTGCCATCTGCCAGCAGAATGCAGATATCGCGGCGACCCGGGCGGATGCCCAGTTCGGTAAAGCCCGCCTCAACAACATCAACAGAATTGCCGCTGATGGCGGACGTCGGGGAAAAGTCCAGCGTCTGACCCGGTACCCATATCGGGCGCTGACGCCCCCTGAGGTACCACAGAAGCTGACGCAGGGATGTTTGCGCCGGACGGTTAGCGGTGAACCAGTTATGCGTCTGCCGCCAGAACGGGCGACCGGCAGTATCCAGTCGGTAAGGAATACTGCTGCTGTTGTCCAGCTCACGAATCAGGGGCTGATAGCTGCCGCTGACCGATTCGCCCCAGTCGGTTTCGGACTCAAGCACCGGGTGGCCACGGTACTGTGTGAGCACCGGCGCATCACTTAAGGCATTGTGCTCTGCGATGCGGAAGCGCACCTGCGCGGTCGTCGCGGTATCGGTGATACGTGACAGCGACGGCGGCTCCGTCAGCACTGCCGGGCGTACCGGATAAACCAGCGAGCCCGCAGGCCAATTGTCGGTCAGCGGGGAGACCAGTTGCAGGGTATCTCCGGTCATACCGGCGACGGTGGCCATCCGGCTGGTTGCATCAGGAGATTCATCGGTTTTCAGCAACACTGTTCCGCCGACGGTAAAGTCACGTCCGCCGGTCGGAATGGAGAGCGCGGTCGCGCTACTGGATAGCGCTGCCGGCAGCGCATAAACATCCGGATAAACCGGCATGGCCCAGGTACCCGCGCAACCTTGCCACAACATATTTTCAAAACGCTGACGACCCGTGTCGTGTACCAGCGTCGTGAACTCGAACGTCCGGCGCGGCGAAAGTCGGCGGGAAATTCGTTGCTCAGCGCCGGTTGGCGACTGCAGCACATCGGTCTTCCACTCCAGCGTCTCAGTCACGCCACGGGACCAGTCGGGGTCAGCCAGCCAGGGAAATAACGTCGTCATTTATTCAGCCCCAGCCATTGTTTCAGGGTCGGCACCTGCGCCTTGAGCGACGTGGTGAACTGGCGCTGGCCAGCCAGCGTCTGCGCTCCGGCGGTATAAACCTCGGACGGGTCCAGCACCAGTTGCTGCTGCAGGCTGATGGGCTGCTGCGACGCAGCGGCGGGTGTGGCCATCGCGGTTTCAGGCACGGAGGTCGGGACCGGCATATTCTGCGCGGGGATGCCCGCCAGACCTCCTGTGGCATGACGAACGCGGGGCAACCAGCCCTGCACTGCAGCCATACCGTGGCGGTTGAACGCGTGCAGGAAGTCCAGCGCACCGGGCTGCTGAACCACAGCGGCGCGGGTCACAAATTCCTGGTCCGAGAGCATCGCCGGAATGGAATCCGAGGTGGTGCTGCCCGGACCGCGAACCTGACCACCATCAGCCGCAAAAACGCTGGCCAGCAAACCGCCCATGCCACCTGAAGAGCCAACCAGACTGGAGGTGGCCATCTGCGCCAGCTGCTGTGCCGCCAGCTGTGCCATGCTGTTAATGATGGTGAGGGCGAGGTTTTTCACCGCATCACGCAGGTTCATGGTGCCTTTGGCCAGCCCCATCAGAGAGCTTTCGATACCGCTCTGCAGACCGTCGCGGAATGCCTGAGTCAGCTCATTCCCCGCCTGATTCAGCTTGCCGAGCTCTTCTTCGAGCTGGCGGATCATCTCCCGGATTTTGTCACCGGCTTCACCGGGGGCGGTGGCCATCTCTTTCAGCTGCGGGAGGTAGCCCTTGATTTTGTCGCCAACTTCCTGGTGAAGCTGGACGAGGCGCTGCCGCCCCTGAATCTCATTAAGCAAGCCACCCTGAACCTGCGCCTGAATGCTGGTTTCCTGCTGGGACTGCCAGGTGAACAGGTCGTCGAGCTGCTTTTTAAGGTCATCGACGCGGATTTTGGTTTCCGCGACCGGCAACAGCTTATCGAGCCAGTTCAGCCCCTCTGTGTTACCGCTGGCTTCAAACTCGCGGCGCAGGTCAGATACGCGGTTCTGCAGCTCGAGCATCGATGCGCCAGCGGTGTCGCCGGTATCGCGCATGTACTCCAGCTGCAGCTGGAGGTTCTGCCCCTTAAACTCCTGGGCGGTGATGGCGGCGTTGGCTGCTTCCGCCTGGCGACGTTGCTCGGCGGTCAGGTTGCGGGTGGCAATCTCCTGGGCGCGGGTCGCTGCGGCACCCTGAGTGCGTTTTGCGGCCTGATCCTCAAGCTGTTTAACGAAATTTTTGTTGGAGGTTTCCTGCTGTTTGGCGAGGGACTGACCTTCTTTTGTCGCCTTATTGGCCGCGTTGGCCGCGTCAATTTTTTTGGCCAGCGCCCGGGCTTCATCCTGCTGGGCTTTGGTCGCACTTGAGAGCGTGCCATTGCGGATTTCAGCCTCGACGCGGTCCAGCTCGGTGATGGCTTTTTTCTGGTTCAGTGTCTGCTGCAGCTGTTTGTTGTACTGCTCCGCCTTCTGACCGGATTTATCCAGCGCTTTTGTGTCGGTATCCCACTGACCGCCGGAAAAGTTTTTACCGTCGGTGGATGTGACGCCACGGGACTGAAGCATGTCCCGACCGCTGGCGCTCTTCCACAACGTTTCATAGTTCTTACGGGTTTCTTCTACCGCGTCGGCTTCTTTTTCAAGCTCGGAGCGGTTGCCTTTCCAGAGTTTCTGGAGTTTCTCGGCTGCAGCAATGCTCTCGGCATCGGTTTGTTTGCGCTTTGCTTCGGCTGCAATGGCTTTTTCTTCAGCCTGTTGCTTTTCCTTCAGTGCAGCCAGATCCTCTTTGTATCGCTTCACTGACTCCTGGTATTCTCGAGGCTGCATGGCAACCTCAGTATCACTACCCGCAGCTGCAATTTTGGCTTCTAATTCCTTAATTTTATCTGTCAGTTCGTCAGCCGGAGCATCCAGACCAAGAGCACCACCGGCTTTATCTTTAAACGATTCCCATGCGCCAGTTGCCGCAATTTTTACATTATTCCATGCTCTCGCCGCCCGGTTGAGCTGTTGCTCCATTGTGCGAAGGCGTTCTTCGCTCGCCTTCTTAAATGCCTGAGAGGCCAGCTCAATCGCTTCTTCTTTTCGCCCCTGATCTTCCAGGCTCAGGATTCGCTGATAGGTCTCCAGATCGAGAAAATGATACTGCTGGTTGGTATTGGCGGCCCACGTGGTTGCACTGTCGCTCATCTTCAGGAAGTTCGACACGACCTGATCCGCCGAGTCGCCGGACAGTTCCGCCATCAACGTCGCAGCCTGGGCCACTGAGGTCAGCGTTTCGCCAGTAAACCGACCACTGCTGACCAGCCCATTCAGGATATCGCGCACCTGACTGTAATTACCGCGCAACTGGCCACCCTGCTGCGCCATCTGCTCCAGTTCGCCGGAGGTCACACCGGCATAGTTGCCGGTTTTCTGGATCGAGCGGTTGAATTCATCCTGGTCATTCATCGCCGAAACGGCCGCAATGCCCGCAGCAGCAACAATACCAGCCAGCCCTCCCATCGCTAAACGGGCGGGGGTGATGATACTCAGAAGCGCTTTAAAGGTGTTGCCCACGCCCCCAAATGAGTCCTTGATTTGCCCGCCTTGCTGAATGGCCACGAGCCAGACCGGCATTCCGCTGGCCAGCGAGGTGACGACGTCGGTTATCTGCATCGGCAGGTATCGCATGGCCTGAGCATACTGACCGGCGCTGATACCGCCTTTACTCATGGCGGCATTCTGGTCGGTAATCTTCTGGATAAAGGGGGCAGCTTCTGCCGAAATGCCAAGCTGTGCCGCTTTATACTGCAGCAGCTCGGCGGTGGTCAGGTTCATGGTCTCGGCCTGCTCGCGCAGCCGGTTGATGAACTGTTCTTTGGTGGCTGCAGCCTGTGCTTCAGCCTGTGCGGCTTCCCGGGCTGCAGCCGCTTCCTTGCGCCCGGCATCGGTCGCGGCATGAGCGGATTTTTCCACCTGCAGGCGCAGTTCGTTCAGGCGTGAGGAGTACTGCTCGAAATCATCATCGCCGACGAGACCCGCGCCACGGAATGCACTCAGTTGCTCCTGCATGTCATCCAGTCGGCCATAGGCGGCGACGACCGGATCGATACGGTTGACCAGGGCGGTCAGCGCAGCACGCTGGGCATCAATATCTGCCGTGGTGCCGTCCATACCATTCTGGAGCGAGCCCATCTCAGCCCGGGTGCGGGCGATAGCTGCCTGATAACCGGCATAATCTGTCGCCGCCTGCTGGGCCGCATCGCCGGTCTGTGACGCAGCGGCGGCGGCGCTCTGTTCTGCCTGAGCATGGCTACGTGCTGATTCGGCGACGCTATCCTGTGCCCGGGCAGTGGTACTGAGTTTCTGCGAGCTGGTTGTTGCTGCAGAGCCAACGTCTTCCACATCTCCGGCCAGCCCCTGCAGGGCACGGCTGGCATCCGCGAGGTCGGCGCGGATTTTCAGCATTAAATTGAGGGTGGAGTTATCGGCCATGACGCACCTGTATATAAAGGAAGAAAAAGCCCCGATCAGGATTTCAGGGCATTCACCCGCTGAGTGGCGGTATTGCCACCGGCAAATGCAGCATTGACGTCAAATACGCGGTCAATGCACGCCTGCCGGTGTTGCCGTAGCGCTTCGCTGTAATACAGCGTCAACTGGCGGAGGGTGTAGGTTCCGAGCCTGCCCGGGTCGTGTCCGGCCCGGATGAGGGTTGCGAAGATGCTGCCGAAGCCGACAATTTCGCCCGTGTTGCCCTGATGGTTTCCAGCCGGACGACAGCGTTCATAAAAAAACGGCGGTTCTGGGTCCACCACCAGTCAATCAGGCTCTGGCCCTCACCGGCGGGCAGCAGCGCCACCCACTGAACGGGCTGGTCCACAGAACAGGCGATGAGTTCAGGGATATCACCGGCATGCTTTCGCAGCACGGCTTCAATCTCTTCAATCAGGGGCCACGGTGTCTGCATGACCTCCGCCAGACTGTGGGTGAGCGCATCCAGTTTGTCGCCCAACTGCAGCATATCCACCAGGGTGTATTCGCGGATAACCAGCCCCCGGCCCGCAATGGTGATATTGCGGGTCGAGAGCAGCACGCTCAGCTCATCTTCGGTATCGGCGGGTTTCTGCTTGCTCATGCGACAGGCTCCGCAACATCAATGACGCGGCCAAAGCGACCGATGGTCGGGTCGTCCGGACGGGCATTGTCGTACAGCACGGTGGAGGTGGTCTCCAGCCCGGCCAGCGAGGTGTCGCCCTGAATCAGCGCCAGCGCTGAGGCCGGGGAGAAGGAGATTTTGTAAAGCTCCAGAATCTTTGCCGCACCGCCTTCGGCAAGGTTGATCCCCTCGAAACGCAGGTAAAAATCTTCCGGCTGCTGCGTGAACAGCGTGGTGTTGACCGAACCTGCATACTTATAATTCACGGACGGTGCCGTTGCCTGATCGGTCAGGAAGGTGATCGCCCCGTAGGTGTAATCCACTTCGTAGTCGGTCCCTTCCACCAGGGTACCGATAACCACGTCACTGACGCGCTGATGGTCCAGAATGTAGCGTTCACCCGCCACAATACCTGCCGGAAGAAGTTCGCCGGTGATGGTGCCTGCGGGGATCACAACCTGCTCACCGTACAGCACCACGGCCAGATTCTCCGGGGCCAGATCGTGCCAGGTTGACGTCAGCGTACCGTCCTGGTTGGTGACAAAGCTGCGCACCGTGCCCCGGCGTCCGGAATAACTCTCTTTGTGGTTAAGACGCTCAACCGTCAGCGCCAGCGATAAGGCCGACACATCGCCAACCCAGCGGAATGCACCGGGCTTCCCGTTAGCCAGACGACGGGCCAGAAAAACTTTCCCCTGGCCGTAGTAGTAGGTTTCAAGCTGTGCCATTGTCTTCCGGCTCCTGTTGTTTGCTTTTGCCACGGTTGCCCTGAGTGTCGCTGACGACCGGAGTGGCAACCCCGATAAGTTGATGGTCCCGGAGCCAGACTTCTTCGGCTTCGGTCACGGTGATGCTTTCACCGGCTGCAAAGCGCTTACCCTGATGGGTATGCGGCTGCAGGAGTTTTACGTCGGGCATCGTCTGCCTCCGATAACATGATTGACCTGGAAGGTATCCATCCAGAGCAGGGTACCGCCGTCATAGTCCAGAATGTCGCCCTTGAGCCACTGGATACCGGTGGTTGCGAGCTTGCCGGGGACCCAGCCAATCAGCTGGTCGCGTATCTGACCGACCAGCGGGCTGATTTCATGGGTCAGACCG
The DNA here is from genome assembly GCF_051835185.1 of Klebsiella sp. K5-306. Classification (NCBI taxonomy): domain Bacteria; kingdom Pseudomonadati; phylum Pseudomonadota; class Gammaproteobacteria; order Enterobacterales; family Enterobacteriaceae; genus Klebsiella; species Klebsiella sp. K5-306. The sequence continues at coordinate 277,590 of NZ_JAIFJY010000002.1, read as the reverse complement.
TCGGCACCCTGACCATAGTTGCGCACGGCAACGGCCACGCCGAAGACCGCCTCGGCAACCTGTGCCCGGCTCCCGTTCCCCGGAACACCGCGCTCAGGCCCCATCAGCACATACGCCCCGGGGACCGCAAAACCGGATAACTCCGTTACCTGGCTGTATTCGACGATGGTGCCAAGGAAGCTCAGCGGGGACGGCGTCAGTGGCTGCAGGCGCTCGACGATCAGACTGATGGAAAACGGTTCGCTGCTCATTTTCCGAAATCCCTCAGTGAGTCCATGCTGAACGTGCGACCGGGGCCATCCACCATCGGCGGACCGCCAGCGGGTTTCTGCGTATCGGTTGCGCCGAGGCTGAATTTGCCGTTGGCCAGTTGCTCCATCAGCTTCATCGCATCGCGGTAATCACGGACAATCGGGTCTGTCCGTTCATCAGAAATACGATGCTGATGGAGCTTGTAGCGCACAACGGAGCGGCTCCAGCTGCTCAGGATCGGGTGGACCTTCACCAGCGGCAGGGTGTAACCACGCTGGCGGAGATAACCGTCAATCAGGTTCTGGGCTTCTTCCACCGCACCGCCAATGCGCTCCACCACCTCAAGGGCCACCGCCACTTCAGCAGGAGGCCATGACGTGGTCTCTTCCCCACGCAATACCGCATCCAGCAGCTCCGGTCGGGCCGGAGGCTTACCCGGAAGCTGAGTCACCTGAGACAGTTCGACCGCGCCCGGGCGGTCAGCCAGTTCAGCAAGGGAGATATACCAGGTCACGGCCATCACTCGCCTCCGCTTATGCCGATACGGCATTCTGGAAGAAGTAGCCACAGTCCTGAGCCACAATCAGCTCGCGCACGGACTCACCGACACGGACGCGCTGGCCACCGCGCATCCCCATGTCCGGATCAGGAATGGAGCCGGAGACACGGGAGCCAAACTGCGCAGTAAAGCCGAAGGTCACGCCACCCTGGGTATCGGCCAGCAGATTACGGTAGATAAAGGCGGCATGGTTCGCCCAGGCACGCACCAGTACCGGCTTCTGGCCCGGTCGGGCGATATTGACGAACGCCGATCCGACGACGATTTCGTCGAGTTCCAGCAGGCCGCGAAGGAAGTCCAGCGGTACCAGGCCATCTTCACCCAGTGTGCCGTTATAGGCTTTCACGACCGACGGGTTCTGACGCAGGGCTGTTGCCGTAGAGCGTCCCAGTACTGCCACGTTCGGGCGCATGATCATCTTGTCGAGCGCAGTGACAATTTTCTTAATCGGTTTGCTCGCGTCGTTGTCCCACTGGTCAGCAGCAGCCAGGTTTTCTTTATTACCCGCAGGGTAATTGGCCGCGTTAAACACCTCTTTACTGGTGCGAACTTCGCGGTCGAGCATGATGATATCGGACACGCGCTCGGTCGCACGGCCCAGCGGATCGTAATTGGCCGGAGCATTGTCGATATCGGACTGCGGAACCGGTGCATCAAGGGCGTAATCGTTGGTCGAGGAGGTCTCATCCTCTGCATCAAACTCAATCTGATTGGGTTGTGACGTCCGTCCGACGGTGGTGGTCGGTACGGTGAAGCCCTGACCGAGATCGAACTTCCACCATTTAAACTCGGCTTTCCCCACCGGCACTCGCGGTAACACGCTGTCGGCAATGAGGGAGAGGTTACGGTACCCGATGGCAATCGCCGTCAGGTGGGGGTCAATCGGAAACGGTGCTTTGGCCATTCTGAATTACTCCGGAAAAATAAGATGAAAAATTCTGTTGTTACCCTTGGAGCTGCTGTCAACCGCCACCGGCTGCAGCAGCGGCCAGTTGACCCGGTGCAATCCAGACAGAGCCGAGATCGTCTTCGGCACCGTCATACTCCGCAAAGCCGAGATAGAACTGACCCGCTGTAGCCGGAATTGCACGGCCGTCAGCATCAGCCGTCAGCGGGTCACCGGCGACAACATCACCACCATAGATGACCGGGGTCAGCTGGCTGCGAACCACATCGGCGGGTTCCCCGACACTGGCAGCAACGAGGGTGGTGACACCGATAATCAGCTTGCTGCCATCGACGGCCAGAGTGATTTCGTCCGGCACCGTTCCATGCGTGACCATACGACGCGCAGCCAGTGCCACTTCTGCCTTATGGCAGGTGATCAGACCCGGAATATTCATTGCTGGGCTCCTTTCTTCACGTGGTTAACGGCGTCCGTCATGGAGATGGTGCGACCCTGTTTAGCCTGCTCTGCCTGATAGTTCTGTGCGGCAGTGGCCAGCGCGGAAGCATCGGCAAAATCGACAGGATCATCAGTCGTGCCGGTTTTTTCGCTGAAATTCACGACGGCAGGTTTAGTGCTGAGGATCTCGCGTAGCAGCGCCTCCGGCGACTGACTGATAGTCGTCTCCCCTTCAGAGAAAGAGAGCGGCTCCTGAGACAGGTTCATCAGCACTTCGACAATGGCTGTTTTCTGGCGCGGAAGAATGCTACCGCCCTTAACCAGACCATCGGCAAACGCCACTGTGGCAGTGCGTTTTTCCTCCAGTTGTCGGGTACGGACAACTTCCTCGTCTGCAGCCAGTTTGGCTTCACGTGCTGCCAGCGCGGCTTCACGCTCGGCGAAATCCGTCGCCGTACTGGGGGTCTTTTTGTTCGGGTCCACATTGGTCTCCTCGGCATATGCCAGTGGTGAAATTGACTTACGTTCATCGGTGGCCGAGTCCAGAATCGACTGGATACGCCACTGAGGAATGATGGAATCGGCCTGCTCGATGGTTGTCTCCTGAATCACCCAGTCGCGAATCGACTGAAACAGGCTGGCCAGATTGTCGGCTTCCCACGGCAACGCGAACTCCAGCGGGCCGTTATCGCCGCTGGCCTCTGCGAACTGCGCATCAGGGAGCCCTTTGACGCCAGGAGGGACGGCCCCCAGAAAACCCACGTGCCGGGCATAGAAATGACCGGGTTTCGGGTTGCCGGGGCTGTCAGGCTGATAAATAGAGAGGGAGCGTTTTTTGTAGCTGCCCGCGTTGAAGGCTTCCGCAAAGGCCGGATTCACCTGACGCGGCGCGGCATAGACGATGCCATCACGGTACTCAAGGCGTTCCGCCCAGCCATACGCCGGAGCGGTCAGGCTCGGGTGGCCGATGACAAATGGTGCTTCCGATACTAAAGGGTCGTAGCTGTTGGCCAGATCAATGCAGTCTTCAGGGGTGAACGTGATGGTCCGTCCATCCATCGCGGTGTGGGTGCCGGGGGCAAAAACCGCAAGTGTTGCTTTAGCTGTGCTCGTCGTCATGGCTGTCGTCATTCTGGTTGTCAGGGGTTATGGCGACATCATGACGAAACGTGCTCAGGGGGTAATCTGCCCACGGACAGATAAAAACGGGACGGAAGGTAAAACTGAGGGCCAGCGCAGGGGAGGAAAAGGGCCGGGAACCGTATTAAAACGTATTATAATACGGGTCACCAGCGTGGATTGCGTCATCGTAGCAAGGCGACCACCAGAACGCGTTACAGGGCGTCTGACGGCGACATCAGTTAAACGCCCCCTGCAGGTAGTTTTTTGCCATATCGATAAGGGTTTCCCCTTCCGCTTTTGACACACCCAGCCACTTTCTGGCGGGGATCGTGATTTTGTAGGCCGGAATGGTGTGCCACTGTGAGTAGTTTGATTTCGACTTTCGGACGAACTGGCTGGCAACCTTGCCGCTTTTCTTCTGCCGGTAATACGCCTGCTGGCTACGGGCGGCGATTTCGATGGTCCCGCCAAACTGGTGAATGGCACCGTAGATCCGGTTCGTACCGAACAGCAGCTCATCGGCATTCACCTGCCAGCGGAGGGTATTCCGCAGATAGCCGTCGCGGGTGAGAACCTTGTCCGCATTTTTCCGCTTACGCTTCTGGTACCGGGCCGACAGCTCCTGCCACGGTACGCCCTCCGGCGATGTCTGCTCCGTGAAACGCTGCTGGTGAAACTCCAGCAGGCGCTCTCCCATTGAACGCAGCAGCGGTGCCGGGCGCATCATTTCGGTCCGGGCATCCCACAGTCGGCTCAGCGCATCCTGAGCATCAAACGTCAGCGTCACACCCGACATCGTCAGTCCTCCCGCGACCACAGGCTGATACCCTGTCGCAGTGACTGCAGCAGCGTATCGTCAGTTGAAATATTTCCGGCCCAGCCATCGCGCCCGGTCGCGAACACCACCGACAGCGGGTCCGCTTCACCTTCCTGCTGCAGGCGTGCCAGGTAATAGCGCCTCACCAGCGACTGCTGCTCTTCCGGCAACCAGACGATCTGCGCCCATATTTCATCGGGGTGACGGACAGCCTCGGCCAGCTGAAGTGCCTGCGCCAGCGTCAGGGATATCTGACCCTTACCCTCTGGTGACACGAACATGTCGCTGCCAATGGCAATGCGCTGTCCCGTCGGGTCCTGGAATGCTGCATCGTGATCAGCGGTCGCGCCAAACAGCTTCAGGAAGGCGTCCACCGCGTCAGTATCGCCTTCGGGCACCGGAGCCGGACGGGGCGCAGGCAGCGGTTCCGCTGTGGCTGGCGCTTCCGCCACCGGGGTGAACGGTCCGTCGCCGACCGGGTTACTGCTCCTGGGCGGTGGCACCTCGCTGAAATACCGGCTGCGGCCCGGGGTATGCTCAAAGCCCGGGTCAATCCCCTCCGGCACAATAACGGTCCTCGGGCCACCCGGGCTGCGCTGGCCAATCACGCGGGCAATGAATTTAATCGGAGGCGCAGTATCCGGGCCGTCTTTGCCCATGCGTCGCAGGTCGTCTTCGGTGCGGGCAATCACACTGCACTGACAGCCCCAGGCATTGATCGGGAAATGGTAAATCCACCAGGGGTCATCTGCCCGCAGCACCATACCGTTCCAGCCCAGATGCTCCTGGCGGGGATGCTCCACTGCCTCGCTGTGGACATACTCCCAGTACGGATGGGTGTCGCGCATGTCCATCAGCTGCTGGTAGCGCCCGGCCATGTAAGCGCTGCGCAGGTTCGTTTCGTAAATAGTGCGGGAGCGCCACTCAAAGCCGCCGTTATAACTCCAGCCATACCGCGCAACGATGGCCGCAAAGTCCTTGCGGAAGGTTTCCAGCGTACCACCGTCAAGACTTTTCTCGACTGCGGTACGCAGGTCTGCCAGCAGGGCATCGCGGCTGGCTCCGGCAACCATAAACTCATTGTCATGCGCGGAGCCATAGACGTCTGTCCAGGCATCGGTCTTTGTACTGAACTTGCGACGGAAGAAGGCGATCTGCTCGCTGAACGGCAGCGAGCCATAGCTGACGTTACCGGCCATTCATTTCCTCCAGCAGATCGTTGCGTCCTGCCAGGGCGGCAGCGGACATGGCTTCGCCCAGAATACGGGCATAGTCATCAAGCGACATATCGGGTATCAGCGCCGTCAGGCCGTCACGCAGCTCGTCGGCGGTCTCTGCTGAGTCGACCAGCGCTTTTATCTGATTGATCCAGCCGTCCATGACCGGGCGCAGTTCGGTATTGAGGCGACCGGCCATCAGTTTGGACGTGTCGTTATGGTCCGGGTCATGTTCCGCGAATGACGATGGCGCAGCGCCCCGGGGAACGGATACTGGTTCAGGCTTCTGCTCCCACTCGCCACCATAGGTCTCTTTAATGGTGGCCAGCGTCGGACGATAGCCGGTGGTCTCGCTGATGGTTTTGTCGCGCTCAGCCCGGTCTTTCAGGTCTTCCGCCTCTTCGAAGACACGGGACACCACCGGCACTGCGGCATCGGGGAAATTAAAATCGGTAAACCATTTCCCCGGCCCCCGGTTCCAGGACTCGCAGATAACATCCGCATCGGCCTTGACAATGGAGTCCAGCACCTTGTCCTGCAGGGACTCGTTACCACCGATACCTTTTGCCGCGCCACCTGAGCTGGATATCTGACCCACCGTCACGCGGCGGATGGCCTCATTCATCGCGTTGTACATCGACTGATAGTCAGCGGCACCGGAACGGGCAGCAGACATCAGTTCGACACTCATCCCCTCGGGCATAATGACGCCACTGTCGGTCGAAATGGCCCGGGTCAGCGCCAGCAGGTTACGTTTCTGCTCCTGAGTCGCTCCTTCGGGGTGTTTCCCGGCGACGGTCGGCATTCCGAACTTATCCAGGAAAATCAGCCAGAACTTGATATCGTTGCGCTTGAAGAACGTCGGCCAGTACAGCCAGTGCGCCAGTCCCAGACCATAGGGCTCATCGTCATGATCTGCGCCGGTGGAAAATGACCAGAAATACGGCCCCTCGCAGGGCTCACCGGCCATCATATTCTGTGGGGTCAGCAGGCGCAGTTCGCCTTTCGGGCTGAAACGGAAGCGGCGACGGTCGCGGACCTTAATGTCGTCAATCCACAGTAAATTATCCCGGACACCATAAATCAGCTCTGACACCGCATAGCCATAGAACACGCCATAGTGCATCAGGCGGGTGATGCGGTCGAAGCCCAGCGCGTCTATCTGCTGGCGCATGGCGTCTGCGGCCTCGATATCCACCGGGCGCTCGCCTCCGGCCTCGACCTTAATCTCACGGGATATCAGCGCATCCTGCCGCTGGCTGAAGGCTGACTTGACCTCATCGTCACTCAGTACCTCGCGGTAAATCTTCAGGTCAGGTGCGCCGCGATGCTGCAGAACGCTGTCATCGGATAATGCCAGCGCACCAATCCACGGGCGGGTGATATCGCGCCCGTCACCGGTCGAGGCAAACTCGCGCCCCAGTTCAGGACGCGGTGTGGATGAGGGTTTTGATGGCATCTGTCTTTTTTGTTTTTTGCGACTCACAGGTATCCTCCAAAGTCATTAATGCCACGCACGGTACCGAACCCGGTGTCTGTGAATTCACCGGCGCTGCTGCTGTCGCCGAAGCCTGACAGCACGCGGAAAATATCGCGCTCACCGGTGGACTCAAACGCTATCTCAGTGGCCAGATTCAGGGCGGCATAGTTCGCCAGACAACCGGCAATGGCCGTATCGCCGTGACGCACCAGTTCGGGGTCTTTGAGGTCTTTTTTCTCCAGACTGGCGACCATTGGCACGCCATCTATGTTTTCCACGGCCCGCAGGTCCTGTGCGGTGTTCTCATCGCGTGGCAGGATGATCATGCTGTCCTCAAACAGGCCGGTGAATTTCGGCATCCAGAAGCCATACCACTTGCGGTTCAGGCTAATCTCCGCGATACGCGGGCGACCATAGCGGTCGGCGGTATACTCGGCCAGTACCATCCCCGGCCCGGTGGCATCCATCGCGCCGCCTGACTGGCGGGGAAGATGCTCGATGATCCAGAACAAAATCTGCTGCTGCAGCGCTGAGGGCACGTTGTTCAGCTCCAGCAGGAACGGGACATCGCGGCACAGGTTCTGCATGATGGCCATCGGTACGATGGAGGAAAAGTGACGGTGGCGGGCGAAGTCCATACCAAACACGTGACGCAGCTCCGGGTTCAGAGTCTCTGCCATCACCGGGCGCAGCTCCCTGTCAATCCAGTCATTACCCCATGACGCGCGCTCTGCCTCGGTCATATGGATAAAGTCATCATCAAGCGCGAGACGTATGACTGGCCGTTCCTCCGGCATGGCCCGCTCGATCCAGACACCGGGAATACAGATACCGTTACCGTCACGCGGTATGGCGTCCAGCTCCTCGCGCATCGCCGCTTTACGCGGGCCATAGGCGTTACGGATGCGGTTATACCAGGTCTTTTTCCCTTCGACGGTTGCCGCTTCGCCTTTCATCGCGCAGACCCGCTCAAAAAGGCCATTGGCGACAGCATCATCAAAGGTCACGGTAAATACGGCGGCGTCATTGCCATAGCGGCCCGCTTCAATATCGTTACAGAACTGACAGAACGGGTTGTTCTTGCCGTTATGGGAACTGATGATAACGATACGCCCGCCCCAGATAAGCAGTGCCGTCGCTGCATCCAGTACGCCCTGTACATCCTGGTGGAATGCCGCTTCGTCGATAACCACCACGCCCTGCAGACCACGGATGTTGGCTGGCCTGGACGAGAGCGCAGCAACCTGGAACCCGCTGGCAAAGCGGACCCGATAGGCCGCAATCATCCGGGTGTTGCCCTGTTCGTCCTGGTCCTCGAAGAGAAACTCCTCGATGGCAGAGACGTCCTGTGCCTGCTGTGCTGCGATGACGCGGGCGAACTTGGCCACGTAGCCGATGAATTCCAGCCCTTTCTCTTTGGTATCACCGATGTAGTAGACGTTGTCGCCGCCAGCGGCTTTCTGCGCCCCGGCTATCAGGGTCGAGTTAAGCCCCCAGGCAAAGGTGATACCGGTACGCCGCCCCTTCGGGATAGCCAGAATAGAGACGTCATACTTAAGGCATTCGACCTGGTGGGCCATCAGCACGCCGTCGGCAAACGGGTTGAAGCCGAACGGGATTTCCCTGGCCCGCGCCGGAAGTTCGTCCCATTCGACGGTACGGATGGTGGACGTTAATGGTTTCATCACTTGATCCCCAGCACGCGCTCACGCCAGAACTGCACCTGGTCTTCGCTTAACCCCTGCGCTCTGGCCGTCTCTTTCAGGTTCTCTTCCTGCTCGCGCAGCAGCCGCTCACGGGCGGCACGCTCAATCTCGCGGCGCTCATCGAGGCTGGCCTTACGCGACTGCAGAACGTCTTTTGCTGCCCGGGCGAGATGGCGCACCGTGTCGATATCCGGATCTTCTTCCTGCTGAGCGTTAAAGGCGGCGTGGGTGGTGAGCGTGGTGACGGCCTGAACCATCAGGGCACCGGCGCGTTCGTCTGGGTTCTCACCCAGCTCACTGACCAGCAGGCGGGCCATCTGGTCCTGCTGGCGCATCCTCTCAACCAGCTGGCCAAAGTTCTGTTTGTAGCGACCCAGCGCACTGCGGCTGGGTGCGTCCTCGCCCGGGAAGTGTTCGTTGATATCGGCCAGCAGCTCATCCAGCGTCATACGGTCTTCCCGCAGACGGCGCTCGATATGGGCGCGGACGTCAGGCTCCAGACGGTGAATCGTGGACTTTCTTCCCATATCAGCCCCCCGCGCCGGGACGCTTCACGCCAGGCACAATCGCCCGACCCGCAGCCACATCAGCGCCGCGTTCGGTCAGGCGGGCAACCAGCACCGTCCCGATATCTTCAACTGTCACCAGACCCTGCTCTTCAAGCCAGCGCAGCTCTGATTTAATCTGATCGCGGCTGGGGGCGTGGCCATAGCGGGTCAGTGCCTGGTAAATGACTGAACTGTTGGAGCTATAGCTCGGCATTTCGGATAAAAAACGCAGCATGACGAGGCGCTGGTCCTCACGCAAAAAACTGGCAAAGTTCATGGGTCCTCCGTTATTTCTTCTGCAGCAGATAGGCTTCAATATTCTCAGTACGACGATAGGTGGCCGCTATCTGCTCCTGCATCCCGTGCATCTGGGCTTCAGTACGGCTCAGTTTTGCGATGAGTTCGGTGATTTGCGACTGCGTTGGCACCGATTTAATCTGCGCCTCAACGGTGGTGATGCGGGTGCGCAGCTCCAGCAATTCCTTCTGACTGGCGGACTGGCGACCAATCAGCCAGGTATAGACACCGACCACCGCCATCACTGCCCATTGCAAAAATGCCCAGTCGAATCTCAGTTCATTTATTCCCACAGTTACCCTCCTGGGCACACTTGATGACTTCAACCAGTTGACCGGCGCACAGGCCGTACTGGTCATATAACTGCTTCTGAGCCACCGCGAGATCGTCCATGCTGCTACTTGCCGGAAACACCGGACGAGGACATGGTACGGTCATCCTCGCGGGTAAGACCCGAGGAAGCGGCTGTTGCTGCTCTCTCACGGGCTCCGGCGAGTTCCTGCATGACGTCAGCATCAAACCTGCAACCAGCACGGCTGGCAGCGTTCTTTTTGAGAGCCTCACGAATGGCCTCCGTGGATTTTTCATCCGCCTGCTGGCGGGCGTTAATTTGTTGTGCCAGTAAGCTGCTGGCCTGATTCGCCTGCGCAGTCAGTTGCCTGGCCCCGTCGATAAACTGATTCAGGGAGTCGGCGGCCTGCTGAGTCTTCTGATTCGCAACCTCAATTCGCACATCCGCTTCCCCGCGTTCGTATCCCTGATGCCAGATAAACCAGACCGATCCCAGTATCAGCGCTGCCCACAACAGATAACGGGCGATCACTTTCAGCCACTCAGTCGACGTCATGGCACTCTCCCGGTCCCCAGCCCGCCGCCAGATAGCGCGGTTGCCAGGTGTAGATGATTTTCAGGGGATAGCCCCGGTTCTCGCGAAAGTTGGCTGCGCTCCGGCCCGCATTCACCTTTTCGACCTGGTTCCAGTAACGACTGGCATCCAGCCCGCGACTGGTGGCCAGCTTCCGGTCTTTCTGGACCCAGCCCAGACCGCCGTTATAGGCCGACAGCGCAAAAGCCATGCGGTCACAGTCGCTGGCGGTACCCGGGATACGCTGCCAGTGCCAGCGGTTGTACCGCACCAACGCCCGCATGGCCCACGACGGGTTGTATGGCTGATGGTCTTTCAACTGGTCGGGGTAAATACCGGCAATCCAGCTGGCGGTGGCAGGCATAAACTGTGCCAGCCCCTGCGCTCCGACCGGAGAACGGGCGCGGGCGTTCCACTGTGATTCCTGATGGATTTGGGCGGCAAAGGTGGATACAGGGGCATTAAGCCCCCAGACAACGCGCGCATTACGGGTCAGCTCGCGCTGGTATTGCCGGGCCTCAACCGGAATGCTGGCCGCAAAGACCGGGTGACAACCACTCAGCAGGCAAAGCAGGATGAGGGACAGCGCGAGTCGGATCATCGTCAGAGCCCCATTGTCACGCCGAGGCAGATCGCCGCGACAATTAGCGCCCGGCGAATCAGTACCACAGCGAAGATCAGCTCATAGCCTTTTGCGACGGGATATTCAGGTCCACTGAAATACTCAACACCACTGAACTTGCTAACTTGCCTAGTGTTTTGCTTTTTCCAGTCGTTAGCCAGGTACCCACCCGGGCTGGCATATGGGAACAGAGCCCGATCAAGGTGGTAGCCGAGAATGGCAGCGATGGAAACCAGAGACAGTTTGTACAGCGTGACGCCGAGCTGTTCGGGCGAAATGAGGGCGATAGCGGCCAGCAGCGCAACGGCAAGGATGATCCAGTTGCGCAGCCGCTGGTGACGGACCTTGTGAAGTAACGACATGAGGTGACTCCTGAAGATGAATGTGCCCGTGGGCTAAATAGATCAGGAGATAGTGTGTGTCAGAATGGGGTGCAGAGTAATTTGCCCCCGGGCAGAAAAAAGCCCGACAGATATCGGGCTTCCTGAAGGTTAATTCTGTTGTTGAGGTGTATTACCTATTTTCTTCAGTTGATCGCTGTGAACGTCAATAAAAGGAGCCATCTTACGCTGGAACCAGCCGATGTTTACCATTTCTGATTTCGGATAGTTCATTGCACGAAGCTGCTCGTTATAACACAACGCATCCAACACGCGGAGAACCGGTGGCTCATCCATTTCGATGGTCAGGCGCTTATCTGTGAATTCAGCAATGTTTTCCTCCGAGGGTTCGGTTTTCATCATCGCCTTCTCGATCTCTACAAATTGACGTGCCAGATCGAAGTGAAGTCGAGCCCTCTGAGAAGACCCCAACACCAGATTAATAGCTGATAGACCAGTCACCAACCCAAGGGCAACAAGTGCCACGGTTTTCCACGATTGTTCGAGTACCCCGTAAATGGCTGTTGAACCCAGCATCACGGATAACATATTGCTGACTTGATCTAACCTGTCGTAAAACGCCCGACGACGGTTGTGATATCTTACAGAACGACGGATATCAAACAGCAAGTGATGCCATTTTTTGGTGATGTTATCTTGTGCTTCCTCCATTTTTATCCCCTTTTGTTGGAAGTGGGTCCGGTGGAGCGAATGTGTTCGATATTACAATACCATCACGGATATCGCCAAAGTCAGTTGGTCGCTTGTCCTTATGGCTTTCTGTTATTGGGCCGGAGGGTCTTTGAGGCCTGCCATTAGATGGTTTTTGTTTTGATTTATCATTCATTTTAAATTTCCCCTATCAGGTATTGTTTGTCACTCCGAGCTGATAACACGCCTCTATTGGTCTTCTTTAAGCTCTCTAGCGGCCTTAGCTTGTTCGCTCCACTGCTCAACGGCTCCCTTTAGGGATTTTTTGAAAGCCTTGACTATATCCTCACGTTTGAAAGCATCACTTTTTTCGTAACGTGCAATCATCTGTTGTTCAAGACCATCACTTACAAAGTGCTCCCACAGCCGCTCTATTTTCTCTGGTGATGGATGGGCTATCAGTTGACAAGTCAGAAAGCCATGCAACACCTCGTCTCTGGCTCTGACTGCAAATAGCTCAGCTTCAAGAGCACAAACTCTGTTTGTTAAAGCATCAAAGGCTTCCTGTATATCTACCTTTTCATTCATCTAACAGCTCCCCAACGTATTCCGCCCAAGGGCAGATGACTCTTGCTGTGTGTTTAAGAAAAAATATTGGCACTCTTTAGAAAGAGCGGCCTGCAGGATGCGCAAACATCCTGCAGGCCAGTAACACACAGCATGTACCTGTGAGTCACATCATGGCTCAGTCCGTCTCGCGAGACAGATTCAGCCTACTGCATTTTCATTCAATGAAAAAGGCTTACAGAATATGAAATCTCAGTTTTTGCCAGTATTACCGTGGATGGGGGGTAAACGCCGCCTGGCCAGACACCTTCTTCCGTTATTTCCGTCACACACCTGCTACGTGGAGCCGTTCTGTGGCGCAGCGGCGCTGTACTTCATGAAAGAGCCCAGCAAGGTTGAGGTCATCAATGATATTCACGGCGAGCTGATCAATCTCTACCGTGTGATCAAGCATCACCTTGATGAGTTTGTCCGGCAGTTCAGATGGGCGCTGGTCAGTCGCCAGATATACCGATGGATGAAGGATACCCCGGAAGAAACACTGACCGACATTCAACGGGCGGCCCGCTTCTTCTACCTGCAGAAACAGGCTTTTGGCGGTAAGGTGGCCGATCATACCTTTGGCACCACTACCACCAGCGCACCACGCCTTAATCTGCTACGCATCGAAGAGGAACTGTCGCTTGCTCACCTGCGACTTTCCAGAACCACGATTGAGCATCTGGACTGGGCTGCCTGCATTAAGCGGTATGACCGTCCCCATACGCTTTTTTACTGTGATCCGCCGTACCTGAAAACGGAGGGGTATGGGGTTGAATTTGGGCTAGATGAATATGTGCGCATGGCGGAACTGGCACGAACCATCAGCGGGAAAATGGTTATTTCGGTGAACGATATCGAGGAAATGAGGGAAACCTTTGCCGGGCTGCGGCTTCAGACGGTCGATATCCGCTACAACCTGCAGACAACGGGTAAAGCTGAACTCAAGCGAGAGCTAATTATCTGCAATTTCTAATCATATCCTGAAGAGAATGGCCGATATCGGCCATTCTGACCCTAGTTCAATTACTCTGCGTTCTATGTGTTTGAGGGCGTTTTGGACACACCTGGAGTACAGCCATTTTTTACCCTAAGTAGTTGCAGTTGTGACAGTCGGGTGTTTGCACTCTCAAGAGCACTATTTTTTTCCATAGTATTGCCGATGCCAAAATCACCCAAAAAGGAAAGAACTGAACGACCATCGAACTGACTTTCTTTATCAACATGTTGCAGAAAACCATGAACTTTGGCTTCCTCTAACTCTATTTCACGGCAAGACATAGTCTCCTTCTCATACTGAGTAAGTTCACCTTGTCGACCATAATTCTTTGTTGAACACCCAGTCACTAAAACCAAAGCAACTGCACTACCCCAGAGATAACGCATATTTATTCCTTACTTTGCTGTGCTAGTGGGGCAAATCAGCCCCAAAGACATCCCCGTCGCTCAATTATTACTATCGGGTGACGTTTTATTTTTCAGATAGTCAGCAATGCTCACCACATTACTTTTCCCAAACTCTCATTACTAGCTTGCGAACTTGCTTGGTTTTGGTTGTGCAAGCCCTTTACCGACCTCAAGAATCGCCCTCCGTTGCTCTGGTGTCATCCCATCGAATGCATCCAGTAACTCTTTTTTTTCTGGAGACATCACCTGCACCTCCTTTACAGAATGATCATTGCTCACTCCTGTGAGCAACCATGTTATATCAACGCCGAACTCCTGATGTATCCGTAGGAGGAAATCTCCGCCAGGCATAGCTTTACCATTTTCAATTTGGCTAATGCCTCCATTGGATATCCCCAGGCGAGCGGCAAAATCACGCTGGTTTAATCCAGCTTGTTTTCGAATAGAAATCACTCTCTCACCCACAGAAATGCTCATAAAAATGAATCTCGACATTGATATGCTCAAAATAATGAGCAATAATCTAACACACATAAGGCAAACATCATTGCATCAATAAAGGGGACAACGATGACTGCAGAACAAGTCAAAGCACTCTTTCGCCAGCGAGGGGTCACTTTCACCCAGTGGGCTGAAGAGCATGGCTACTCCCGGAACGAGGTCTACAGGGTTCTCAACGGCCAGACCAAAGCCAACTACGGTAAATCGCACGAGATCGCCGTCAAGTTGGGCCTCAAATCCGGCAACGTTGCAGCCTGAAATACCTGCAATAAGTGTAACAGTGTTTCGTATATAGAAAAGAGGTATGTGACATGAACAAGGTAATCACATCCACATCCGGTGGTCGCATCCTGCGGGTGCTCAAGGCGCTTAAAGGTGCCTCACTAACAGGCCGCTCCAACAGCGAGCTTGCTAAAGCACTGGACGAATCACCGGCCAATATCAACCGCGCCCTCAATACCCTTATTGAAGAAGGATTGGCCCAGAAGCTGGACAATGGTCGTTTCGCTCTGAGCGTTCAGCTTCTGCAAATTGCCCTTGCTCACAGCAATGAAATGGCTCGCGCTCAGGGCCGCATTGATGAGATGAACCAGCGCATCGTCTCTGGTAGCCACTAATTAAGGAAAGACACAAATGGCACGTACCAAATCGCAACCTGCTGAACTAATACCGGACGTCGCGTTAAATCCAGAACTTGAGGCCACCCAGAACCTGATAGCCACGGTCAGCAGCCAGATGAATGACGAACGTGACCTGCTGAACCAGCTACTGGGTCAGGCTCAGATGGCGGGTGCTTTCGAAGATTTTTCCCGCACGGTGCGGACTTCTAAACTGGCTTTTGTTAAGGAAAACAAGCTGTACCGGAATTTAAAGGATGCAAAAAATCCGCACGGTGCGGAAAAACTATCTGGAACTTGGGAAGAGTTTTGCGGCTTGCTGGGCAGGTCTGTTGATCAAGTAGACAGAGATATTGCCAATCTTACCGCCTTCGGCGAAGAAGCCCTGGAATCCATGTCCCGCATGGGCATCGGCTACCGCGAGCTGCGCCAGTTCCGTCGCCTGCCGGAAGACCAGAAAAGCGCCCTGATCGAAGTGGCCAAAGAAGGCGACAAAACCGCGCTGCTTGAGCTGGCCGAAGAGATGATTTCCAAACATGCCCGCGAGAAGGAAGAGCTGAAGACCGACCTTGAAATCAGTCGCCAGATGCTGGCCGAGAAAAAAGAAGAACTCGGCACGATGCGCAATGAAAAAGAGGAGCTGAAATCCCGCCTGGTTCGCCGCACCACCACTGAAACACCGGACGAAGAAGGCGTGGCGCTTGAGACGGAAGTCACTGGCTTTAAAAGCGGGGTTCTCAGCGCATTCTTTGACCTTAAAAGCGGTTTCAACGCGCTGACCGAGCACACCGAACGCACCGGCATCAACCATACCGGCATGATGGCGGGCCTGCTTGATGACCTTCAGGCGCAGTTTGAAGAGCTGCGTCAGGAATTCAGCCTGCCGGAAGCCCGCGAGACCAGCGTGATACCGGACTGGGTAAAAGAAGCACAGCAAGAGGATGAAAACAATGCGTAAAACGACGGATGTTATTGATTCACCTGAAGCGCTGGGCGCTGCCCTGTGCCGCCATGTACCCGATATGGCCAACGGTTTCACCATCACCACTCGCGACAGCCAGCTGCAGCTGATCGTAACTGCTGAAGATACCAGACCCTTCATGGCGGCGATGGAACGTCTGCTGAAGGGAAAAATTCGCCAGATCCAGCGTGGGCATCAGGAGCGCGTTCTGGATGAAAGGTGGGCTCAGATTGAGGCAACTAACCAGATCTTTGCCGAGCAGGTCAGACGAGAAGACAAGACTGTAGCTAACAACCTGCAGATCATCGAGCGGATTAAAAGTGGTGGTGAAAGACTGAACGAGCTGGCAATCAAACAAATCGTCCAAATTAGTTTTCCCACGTTGACATCCGAAGAATGGGAACGCATCGACCAGATTATTCGGGCGGCGGCGTTACGCAAAAATACTGAGTCCACGACCAGTATCTGAGGGGGCAGTGATGAATCCAGTCCTTACTCAGCGACTCGTCGCCATTGCCGAAGCGGCCAGTGCTGCCGGTCATGGCAACAAAGAAGCGGTGTATCAGGCCGCCTGCGAGGAATTGTGTATGTCACGTGCGACATTGCTCAAAAAACTGAATGCCGTCCGCCTGCAGAAGCCGAGAAAACAACGCTCTGATGCTGGTGATTCCGCGCTGACCCGCGAGGAGGCGATGACCATTTCCGGCACTCTGATGGAAACCATTCGCGGGACGGGCAAACGTACCCTCAGCGTGGAAAAAGCCATCAACAGCCTGCGCGATAACGGTCTGATCGTCAGCGGCAGGCTTGATGAGACCACCGGTGAGATTGTGCCGCTGTCGGCCAGCGCCATTATCCGCGCCCTGCGCCAGTACCGCCTGCACCCTGACCAGCTGCGGGCACCGGCTCCGGCAGTGCAGCTGGCCAGCCGCCACCCGAACCACGTCTGGCAGCTGGATGCGTCTATCTGCGTGCTTTATTACCTCAAGAACCCGGCCAAAGGGGTTAAAGGTGATACCGGACTGCGCATCATGGATGAGAAAGAGTTCAACAAAAATAAACCTGCCAACGTGGCCAAAGTCGTCAATGACCGCGTCTGGTCTTTTGAAGGAACCGACCACACCACCGGGTGGATCTACCTGGAGTACCGGTTCGGTGGCGAAACCACCGAGAACTTCACCTCGGTGCTCATCAATATGATGCAGGAACGCGGCGGCGCTGACGTGCTGCACGGAGTACCGAAGGTGCTGTTCACCGACCCCGGCGCAGCCCTGAAGTCTCCCACGATGGGCAACCTGTGCCAGGCGCTGGGTATCAGGCTGATTGCACACAAAGCCCGCAATGCCCGGGCCACCGGCTCGGTGGAAAAGGCACGTGACATTCTGGAACGGGATTTCGAACACGGCCTGCGCTTCTGCCGGGTGGAAAGCATCGACGAACTGAACCGCCTGGCGCGTCTGTGGCGGATGAAGTTCAACCGCACGGCCATTCACAGCCGTTACGGCATGGCCCGCACGGATAAATGGTTGCTGATCACCGAAGAACAGCTGGTCAAGGCCCCCTCTGTTGAGGTCTGCCGGGAAGCCGCGGTGTCAGCGCCGGTCAGCTGTAAGGTGGACAGCTTTGTCCGGGTACGTTTCCGGGGGCGGCAGTACGACGTTTCCGCTGTGCCGGGTGTCTGTGTGAATGACCGCGTGATGGTAGCCCGCAACCTCTACCGTGACGATCAGGCTCAGGTCGTGATGACCGGCGAGGACGGGCTGAAATCGTTCTTCCTGGTTGACGAGGTGCAGAAAGACGAACACGGCTTTGCTGTTGATGCCCCGGTTATTGGTGAGAGCTTCAAACCGCTGCCCCAGACCGTTGCCCAGCAGCATCTTAATGAAGTTGAGCAGCACGTCTTCGGCACGGCCAGTAAGGAAGAAACCGAGGCTGCGAGAAAAGGCAAAGCCCTGCCGTTCGGGGGGCGTTTCAACCCATATCTCGATATTGAGCGCGACGATCACCCGACCTACCTGCCAAAACGCGGCCAGGAAAGTCAGGTTCGAGGCCCGCGCATCGAGCAGCGTCCGTTATCCCATGTTGAGGCGGCTAAATTGCTGCGTGAGCGCCTGACGGCGGCTGGCCATAACTGGTTCCCGGAACACTACGCGCAGCTGGTCAGTCGCTTTCCTGAAGGCGTTCCGGCAGAAGATATTGACGCCATTGCGAAGGAACTGGCCGGGAACAAAGCGCCACGACTCAGTATCGTTAACGGCCATTAACGGGAGGCACCCATGCTGGTACTGAAAGACCTGATGAAACAGCACGGTATTGAACAGACGGAAGTCGCTGCAGCTGCAGCTGTTTCGCAGCCCGCCGTTTCACAGCTGATTAACCACGGCATCTGGCCGAAGCGTCGCCCTGAAGAAGTGCGGCAGAAGATTATGACATTCCTGGCATCACGCGGGCTCGGGGAGGAATTATCCCGGGCGTTTGATGAGGTACTGGCGGCGGAACCCGCCAGTACCTCCGTCCCGCAACAGGCAAATAACGAAGAGGACGAAAATATGTTACTGGCAAAACAGGTATTAAATCCAGTCACCAAAAAGCAATTCGGCATTTTCCGTGACCCGTTCGCGGATGACGCCATGCAGAGTTCAGAGGACGTGTTCACCACGCCGGATATTCGCTACGTCCGCGAGGCACTGTATCAGACAGCCCGTTTTGGTGGATTTATGGCTGTTATCGGGGAATCCGGCGCGGGGAAAAGCACACTGCGCCGTGACCTGATTGAGCGTATCCACCGTGAAAATGCGCCAGCCATCGTCATTGAGCCCTACATCATCGCGATGGAGGACAACGACAACAAAGGCAAGACTCTGAAAGCGGCCAGTATCGCCGAAGCCATCATTAACACCATCGCACCACTGGAGAACGTCAAACGCAGTCAGGAGGCCCGCTTTCGCCAGTTACACCGCGTGCTGAAGGACTCCAGCAACGCCGGTTACAGCCACGTTCTGGTGATTGAGGAGGCACATTCACTGCCGCTTCCCACGCTGAAGCACCTGAAACGCTTCTTTGAGCTGGAGCATGGCTTTAAAAAACTGCTGTCCATCGTGCTGATTGGCCAGCCGGAACTGGCGATGAAACTGTCTGAACGCAACCAGGAAGTCCGTGAGGTGGTTCAGCGCTGTGAAGTGGTTGAACTGCTGCCGCTGGACACAGAACTGGAGCGCTTTCTGAAGTTCAAATTCGAACGTGCCGGAAAACCAATAACTGATGTGCTGGATAACACCGCTGTCGATGCCATCCGTGCCCGCCTCAGTAACAATATCGGCGGTCGCAGAGGGGTTGTCAGCCTGTTATATCCTCTGGCGGTCAGCAATCTGGTGATTGCAGCCATGAATATGGCGGCGCAGCTCGGTGTTCCAGTTGTTAATGCCGACGTTATTAAGGCGGTTTAAATGAAAACAATACCGAACGTTAATAAACAGCTGGCTGATTTGATGAATGCCATTGCGGCACTCAATGCAATGAATACGCCTGTCACCAGCATCATGATTTATTCAGGAAAGCCGGTTATTCGTGTTTCTCGCGACAGTCCGTGCGTCAGTCATTTCAGGGGGAAAAAGTCGGGTTATACCATGACAGGTATTGACCATCAGGGGCGTTACCGTCAGGGGGAAGTTGAGATGTATGGTTGCAGGGTTATCTGGTCAGAGTCATTACTTCACTGAAGGGAAAATATAATGGCAATAAAGATAGAGATTTTAATCGCGCTGACGCCAGAAGGATTTATCTATTGCAAAATGACCGGCGCAAATACAAAAGACGCGAGTGAAAGTGAGCTGGCGACGCTTGAGTCATTAAAGCCCGTTGTAAATGAATCTGTTCTCAACAAACTGAAACAGAGCGGATATCGGGTTGCAGCTGATTATCTGCAGCCTTCCGGCAAATCACATTAAACACTGAGGTCATATTATGACGACAATTAATCAGGACGAATACATGAAAGACCGTAAAGGTCGCCTGGTTCCGATAAGCCAGATTTCTGATTACGATCTGGCAATGGACAGTTTTGTCCGGGAACAGGTTTCTGCTGCAAAGATAAAGCGTGATGAACTCAGCGAGTTTAAACGTCGCGCCTTTGATGAATGTTATGCCTGGCTTGACCTTGTGGCTGAAAAATATGGCAGAACTCGCGGCGGCGCAAAGGGTAATGTGACATTCAGCAGCTTTGACGGTAGCGAGCAAATCACTATTCGTGTACAGGAAACGCTGACGTTCGGGCCGGAGCTACAGATTGCTAAAGATCTGTTTGATGAATGCGTCACTGAATGGTCGAAAGATGCCAATGTTAACCTGCGGGCTATTGTGAGCGATGCTTTCCAGGTTGATAAAGAGGGACAGCTTAACACCGGGCGTATTCTCTCCCTGCGAAGGGTAAAAATCCAGGATGAGCGCTGGATTAAGGCAATGGATGCGATATCGGAATCGCTGCAGGTGGCCATGTCCAAAACCTATATTAATTTCCGGGAGAAAGATAAGTCCGGGAAGCTGGTTAATATACCGTTAGATATCGCTGCTATTTAATTTATTTCTCCATTTCTTTTTAATCCGGCGTCAGTGCCGTGGGATTCTGCACGCCGGATTTAGCAATAGGACTATTTATGCTGACATTAGCCGGTTTTATTTTACTGGTATCAGCCTGCGGAACAGATGCCTGTGACGCACTGCCTGTTACTGAAGATATCTATCTGAATAAGCAGTCCTGCGAACTGGTCGCAGACGTCATTCATGAGCGCTCACCGGGCGCTTTATTGATTTGTGGGGAAGTCTGGCGGGAGGAAGAATAAATGTCTCTGTTATGCAAACGTTGCGACAACCCGGTCGATGATCTGGATTTTGAGCAAGCGACCATTATGGAAAGTTTTGATGGTACGTGGTGTATCGACCTGATTCTGAAATGCCCTCACTGCGGACTTTCCTATAACGCTTTTGTCCCCACAGCTGAATTACAACCTCTGACTGGTGATGAAAATGACAAATGAAACTGAAAAGTACCTGGCAAAAATCAAAAAGCTTCTGAATCTGGCCCGTCGCAGTTCGAATTCTCATGAAGCGGCCACTGCGCTCAATCAGGCGCAGGCATTGATGCGTAAGCACAAGCTGAGCCAGAATGATATCGATCTGATGGATATCACCAGCAAGGCCAGTAAAGGTGCGCCATCCCATGCACAAAGCATCCCCCGTTATATGACGTTTCTGGGCCAGTTAATTTGCCGTGCTATGGGTGTTAACTGCTATTACTCTTTCCGCCGCAACTATATGAACAGCCAGAACCAAAATACCGTCATTTTTTATGGTCCTGACGAACGTCCGGAAATCGCTGCTTATGCCTTCGACGTTCTTTCCCGACAGATGGTAAAAGCCCGACGCACCTTTATTGGTTCTCTGCGTAAAAATATTAAGCCAGCCACCAAAACAGCCCGCGCCGACCAGTTCTGCGAAGGATGGGCCGAAGGCGCATATCAGGCTATAGAGCCATTTATGGTAACGGAAACCGAAAAAACATTGATGGCAAATTTCCTGGCAAAGATGAAGAAAGAGCAGGATTTATCCGATCTGAAACCCCGTGAAGCTAAAAAATGTCGTGGTGATCAGGATGCAGCGGAAGCGGGATTTAACGAGGGATTAAAAGCTCGTTTAAATCACGGTGTTTCCGGTAAAGATTCATCCCTTTCTCTGGAGTACAAACCATGAAATTAACCATCGGCAACATTCGTTTATTGCTCGTGCTGGGCTGTATCGTCTTCTGGGTGGCTGTTGCATTTATTTGTTACCCCGCCGTTACTTCAGCCTGGGATTACTTTCATAAGCCGTAAGAGGGTTCCACATATGAATAAAAAACTCATCGCTGAAGCCTCCCGGTTTCAGTCATCACATGAGCGTAAAGGATTCTGGTGGTTAATTATTGGCACGTTAACCGCAGCCTTAACGCTCTTTATTCTTTTCAATTTCCAGTAACAGAGGTGAAATTCATGAAGAGTAAACCGCCAAGGCAGCTTTATAAATGGGACTGGGCTCGGGTAAAACTTGCCAGGCCAGCAGGAAACATGATGGCATCTTTGCCTACCGGTACTGAGGGGGAAGTAAGAAAACGAGGCCGTGGTCTGGAATTTACTTCTGATGCATGTGAGTGCTGTGGTGTTCAGGTGCGAATATCGAGAATGAGCCGCGATGATTTTGAGCTTATTGAGTTGGCTGAACAATTCAAAAGTGAGGGCTGAATGATGTGGATTCTAATTATCTGGATGTTCGGGAGTTACAGCTATTCAGAAGCTAAACCGACAATAACAACTCAGGAATTTAATACAGAATCAGCCTGCCGTGCTGCGTTTGCCAAAATTAAAGAGCTTAACGGTGGTGAGCTAGCGCTGCGTGGTGTGTGTACGCCCAAAGGAGCCAACCAATGACCAGCAAATTAACCATAACCAGAGAGCAGTTAACAAATTGGGTTTCACAGCTTGATAGTGATGGTGGCTGTGATGCAACTGATCGCCAGTTAGAAGCTCTGATTCGTCAGTCGCTGGCGACAATGGACAGCGAGCCTGTGGCGTACATCGATAAACAGTGGATGTTGGTCTATTACGTTCCACCAATGAGTTTGGGGCTAAAAATTGGCGATAATTTATATCGCCAGGGACAACCAGCTCGGGATAGTTGCGCGATTGCCGATATTATCGCTGAACGTCAACGGCAGCAGTCTGTAGAGGGATTTTCGACAGAGCAGGATGATACGTATGTTGGTTGCCAACTGGCGGCAGCTGCAATCTGTTATATCGAACCGATGGAGGCGATGAGTTATTGGCCCGCTGACTGGCATGACGACAGTTTCAAGCCGACAAACGAGCGACGGAATCTAGTAAAAGCAGGCGCACTCATTATCGCTGAAATTGAGCGTATCGACCGCAAATCAAATGGGAGGACTGAATAAATGACCCGTTCCCAGCTGATTAAAATCATCCATGTGGCAAAGCGCGAGCTATGCATGGATGAGGATACTTACCGCCAGTTGCTGAATACCTACGCTGGCATTGAATCCACGCGTGAAATGAATATCGGGCAACTGAACCAGATCCTCGATGCGATGAAGAAAATCGGGTTCAAGGTCCGGACCCAGAAGAAAGAGAAGCTGACGGCCACCGACGACCAGTCGAAGAAAATTCGGTCGCTGTGGCTTGAAATGGCTGACGAAGGTTTTATTCGTGACTGCTCCGAACGGGCAATCAACGTCTATGTGCACCGCATAACCGGCATCAGCCGCCTTGACTGGCTCAATACTCGGGCAGCAAGCCGTGTGATTGAGACACTGAAGCAGTGGCAGACTCGCGAACGTAAGGCGCAGGAAACCCTGCAGAGTGTAAAGTGATGTCGGGAGGTCACCATGACAACACCAATGGAGCATAAGCGGCATAAACTGCTGTCTGAGGTTGCTGACCATGTCACCGAGACAGGCGTTGATTACGGTTTGTCATCCGAGCAGGCTGAACAATTGGGGCTGGCTGTGGCAGATTTTCTGGCATCTCACTTTGGCGGGCAAAACTTCACTTTTCCTCGTGACTACGCGTATAAACTATCTCTACGCGATATGCAGATTTATGAAGAGTTCCGGGGGAATAACTGGGCTGAGCTAAGTACGAAATATGGCATTACTGAACGGGGGTTACGCAAGCTGATTCACCGTGTACACAAACAAGTGATGGCTCACCGTCAACCACAGCTGTTTTCCTTCGGTGATAACGAGTAAAATAATGGGCAGATGAAGAAATTTCTCTGCCCGATTTCTTTTTCACTGTATGTAATAGTTTTACAGTAACCATCCCAATAAATCCCCGGGACAACCACAGAATCCCACAATTATCTCGCTTATCCCTGTTCATTTATCTCACTTCTAATCATCAGGCTCAGGCGGCCTCCCTGACGCGTAAGCCCGCCGCATGCATTGAATTTGACCAGCTACGCAAAGGTACCGGGCTGAAAATAGATGATTTTGCCAACGCCATGGGCGTCAGCGTAGCAATGGTACAAGAGTGGGAGTCAAGACGCGTACGGCCTTCGCCCACGGAGCTTAAGCTGATGCGCCTGATACAGGCCAATCCGCAGCTTTCAAGACAGCTTATTGATTCATAATTTTAGCGTTTATAGGTTTCGGCTAGCGGTCCTGCTAAAGGACCGTTTTCAAGCCAACGAAAAAAAAGTTTGCTATCACGACGTGAAAATGCGTTAATGCTCGCAGGTTTGAAGTAAAGACCACAGAGCATTCGAATAGAGCAGTCCTTCAAAGGTTATCCGTTGATACCCCGGTAGTGAACTTTCCCTTTATCGCTTTAAATCTGTAGTCCAGACCGTAACGCCGCAAGGCTCATTTATTTTTTTAAAGGTAATTCACTATGTCCGGTAAAATGACTGGTATCGTAAAATGGTTCAACGCTGACAAAGGCTTTGGCTTCATCACTCCTGACGATGGTTCTAAAGACGTGTTCGTACACTTCTCTGCTATCCAGAACGATGGCTATAAATCTCTGGACGAAGGTCAGAAAGTTTCCTTCACCATCGAAAGCGGCGCTAAAGGCCCGGCAGCTGGCAACGTAACCAGCCTGTAAGCTTAAAAAGCTCAAAATTCTAAGTCCCTGCCATACGGCGGGGATTTTTTTTATTTTCAGCGTAGTTCACCGCCATCGTAAATGGCGGTTTTTCTTTTATAGCCTCTCAAAGCACCAGCCATCTTCCCGCCATGTCAGACTGTGGGTCAGCTTCAGCGCCTGCAAGAAAGCTTCATCATGCGAGACCACCAGCATCGCACCGGGAAACCGGGCCAGCGCTTTTTCAATCGCCTGAGTGGATGCCAAATCGAGATGATTCGTGGGCTCGTCCAGCAGCAGAAGCTGCGTGGCATCACGCCGCCAGAGTACGCAGGCCAGCGCCGCCTTCAATCTCTCGCCTCCGCTCAGTGCCGATAGCGGCAGATCGACTTTATCCGCCCCCAGCTGTAGCTGCGCCAGCTGGCTACGCAACGCGCCTTCTTTTAAGGGCGTATCGCCGAGGTTCAGGTGCTTCATAACCGATAATGACAGGTCCAGTTGGGTCAGATGCTGGTCCAGATACGCCACGTTAACCGATAAGCGGCAGCGTCCAGCGATCGGCAGCTCCAGACCCAGCAGCGTTTTCAGCAACGTGGTTTTACCGCAGCCGTTGGGACCACGCAGCGCCACCCGCATTGGCCCATCCATCCGCCAGCTCAGCGGTGCCAACATCGTATGCGCCAACCGCACCGCATCCAGTTCCAGCACCTGTTTTCCCGGGGCTATCCGGTTGCCAGGTAACGTAAACATCACCGGGCTCTCCTCTTCCACTCTCTCCCGCGCCTGTACTACCGCGTTGTTAAGGGCGCCATTTTGCTGTCGATGCTGGCGCTGCAGGCTGCCGGGACGTTCTTTTGCTGCGCCTTTCCAGGCAACCCGCTCGAATGACGCGATATTTAGCGTATCGACGGTGCGTAACGTTTGCGCGGAACGCCGCTGGCAGGCATCGTGCTCTTTGTGCATCCGTGCGCGGGTACGGCGCCGTTCAGCGACGGCATGATCCAGCGCGGAGCGAGCCGCCTGCTGTTCCAGCTCACGCTGCTGCTGATAATCCGCATAGTTGCCGCCGTAGCGACGCAAAGTCGCAGGCGTCAGCTCAAGGATACGCGGCATGACCGCTAATAACTCCCGGTCATGGCTGGCAATTAGCGCCCCGCCGCGCCATTGTTTAAGCTGCTGATACAGCCACTCGCGTCCCGGACGGTCGAGATGGTTGGTGGGTTCATCAAGCAGAAGAAAATCGGCGCCGGACAGGAATGCCCCGCAAAGCTGCGCCTTCACTCTTTCACCGCCGCTCAGCGAAGGGGCGGGCCGTGCAGGAGAAAATGTACCTAAGCCAGCCGCAAGAAACGCCGTATCCAGACGATCCGGGAGATCCCAAAAACCATCAAGACGTTCAAGATCGTCACTTCGTCCCTCCCCTCGATCAAGGCGAGCGAGAGCAGCGAAAATGGACTCCAGGCCCAGCAATTCCGCCAGCGTCATCTCTGAAGCCCTATCCCGCAGCTGAGCAACGTAGCTCACGGAAACCATGCGCTCGATGTGGCCGCTCGACGGCGTGTCATGGCCCGCCAGCAAGCGTAAAAGCCGGGTTTTACCGACGCCGTTGCGCCCGACAAGGCCGCAAAGAGAGGAGTCCAGCGATAAATTCAGCGGACCAAAAAGGGTATCTCCTGTCGCAAAGTGACAGGTGACCTGATGCAAAATAAAAGAGGGGATCTGGGCACAATGAGCCATAAGCACTCCTGAATGAAATCAATACTTCCCCTGCTCGCCAATAGCGCTAAGCAAGGCATGAGATTCATCAGTCGTGTTTGTTCATTTGGCGCGTGCTCTCCAGTAAGACGAGGGATTCGTCGGGCCATAGGATAGCCACACCCTGATATGAATTTCAAGCCTGTTTTTTCACCGGATGGCAAAACGGTAAAAAAAAGCCTCCTGAAAACAGGAGGCAAATTATTTATTTGATGAAAAAAACAGGGTGCCTTGAGAATGCTTCACGCCGTAAGAATGGCGGGGATCGCTCTCCGCCACCGTCTCTTACGTTTTAATCCCACAGGCTAAGAACGCCACCAGCTCAATATTCCCCTGTCTGAGCTGTAATTCACACAGCGAATCACGCACCATCCAGGTAAATAATAAAATAGTGAAGCAAATCACTATTAAGCTAAACAACAGATACTTTTGCGGCATTCCTCGCCTCCCGTGTTGATTTTCAACAGGTAAGAGGCTACTCTTATGGTGTTGATGCATAGGGGAGCCTCACTTTGATTTATCATCAGGTGGGGCTTTTCTCTGTCTGTCTCCCGCTGAACGCCTGAGACAAACAGTCTCAAGCACCCGTCAGCATTCTACCGTAAATATCTGACCAGATTACGTTGGCATATTCCTAAAATAATTCCTGGCAATCAATGCAAATTAAATAAATATTATTCAGAGAATTATTAACGGTTCATTTATTTATATTCCATGCATAAAAAAACCTGCCCGCAGGCAGGTTTTTTATTATTACCCATTCACTTACTGCAGCAGGGAAATATCCGCTACCTGCAGGAACAGATCGCGCAGCTTGGACAGCAGCGTCAGTCGGTTTACGCGCACGTCCTGATCTTCTGCGTTCACCATCACGTTCTCAAAGAACTCATCCACCGGCTCGCGCAGGGACGCCAGCTCAATCAGCGCATCCTGGTAACGCCCTTCGGCGAAGTACGGCTGCAGCTTATCGCGCAGCACGACTAAATTGCCTGCCAGCTTGATCTCGGCCGCTTCTTTCAATACCGAAGCATGGACGATATCGTTCAGCGTAACGTCTGATTTCGCCAGAATGTTAGAAACACGCTTGTTGGCCGCCGCCAGCGCAGAGGACTCTTCGAGGGTACGGAAGTGGGAAACCGCCTTCATACGCGCATCGAAGTCTGCCGGACGGGTCGGACGACGCGCCAGCACCGCCTGAATCGTGTCGACGGTATAGCCTTCATCCTGATACCAGGCACGGAAGCGCCCCAGCATGAAGTCGATAACATCATCAACGACGTTGCCGTTGGTCAGCTTATCGCCGTACAGACGTACCGCTTCTTCGGTGAGGGTCTGCAGGTCCAGATTGAGGTTCTTCTCAACGATAATACGCAGCACGCCCAGCGCGGCGCGGCGCAGCGCAAACGGGTCCTTATCGCCTTTCGGATGCTGACCGATGCCAAAGATACCCGCCAGGGTGTCCATCTTATCGGCAATCGCAACCGCGCAGGCTACCGGGTTAGACGGCAGGTCATCGCCAGCAAAGCGCGGCTGATACTGCTCGTTCAGGGCAACCGCAACGTCTTCCGCTTCGCCATCATGGCGCGCGTAGTGCATGCCCATCACGCCCTGCGTATCGGTGAACTCGAAGACCATGTTGGTCATCAGGTCGCACTTGGAGAGCAGGCCCGCGCGGGTGGCATGATTCACGTCAGCGCCAATCTGCTCGGCGATCCAGCCGGCCAGCGCCTGAATACGATCGGTCTTATCGCGCAGCGTACCCAGTTGCTGCTGGAACAGGACGGTTTGCAGACGCGGAAGGTTATCTTCCAGACGTTTTTTACGGTCAGTATTGAAGAAGAACTCAGCATCCGCCAGGCGCGGGCGAACCACTTTCTCGTTACCGGAGATAATCTGCTGCGGATCTTTCGACTCAATGTTGGCGACGAAGATGAAGTTCGGCAGCAGCTTGCCCGCGTTGTCGTAAACCGGGAAGTACTTCTGGTCGCCCTTCATGGTGTAAACCAGCGCTTCGGCAGGCACCGCAAGGAATTTCTCTTCGAACTTCGCGGTGAGGACTACCGGCCATTCCACCAGTGAAGTCACCTCTTCCAGCAGACTTTCGCTCAGATCGGCGTTGCCGCCAATTTTACGCGCTGCTTCTTCTGCATCGGCTTTAATTTTGGCTTTACGCTGTTCGTAATCGGCGATGACTTTACCGCGCTCCAGCAGGATCTGCGGATACTGATCGGCATTGTCGATAGTGAACTCAGCCTCGCCCATAAAGCGGTGGCCGCGAATAACGCGATCGGACTGGACGCCCAGAATAGTTGCCGGGATGACTTTGTCGCCCAGCAGCAGGGTCACGGTATGAACCGGACGCACGAAGTGGACGTCAGACGCGCCCCAGCGCATCAGTTTCGGGATCGGCAGCTTCGCCAACGAGGTTGCGATCATGTTCGGCAGCAGCGCTTCGGTGCTCTCGCCTTTCACGTGAGCACGATACAGCAGCCATTCGCCCTTATCGGTCGTCAGACGTTCCGCCTGATCGACGGTGATACCGCAGCCGCGCGCCCAGCCTTCGGCCGCTTTACTCGGGTGGCCGCTGGCGTCAAACGCCTGGGCAATCGCCGGACCGCGTTTTTCGACTTCGCGGTCTGCTTGCGCAGCCGCCAGATTCGCCACTTTCAGCGCCAGACGGCGCGGCGCGGCAAACCATTCAACTTTACCGTGCGCTAGGCCAGCGTTATCCAGCTCTGCGGTCACGTTCGCAGCAAAGGATTCAGCCAGGCTGCGCAGGGCTTTTGGTGGCAGTTCTTCAGTGCCGATTTCCACCAGGAAAGTTTTCTCAGACATGGCTGCCTCTTATTTATTCTTGTTGCACATCGGGAAGCCAAGGGCTTCACGGGAAGCATAGTAAGCTTCAGCCACTGCTTTGGTCAGGGTGCGAATGCGCAGGATATAGCGCTGACGCTCGGTGACGGAGATGGCTTTACGCGCGTCCAGCAGGTTAAAGCTATGGGCGGCTTTGAGAATGCGCTCGTAGGCAGGCAGCGGCAGCGGGTTTTCCAGCGCCAGCAGCTGCTGGGCTTCTTTCTCGTACTGCTCGAAGCAGGAGAACAGGAAGTCCACGTCAGCGTATTCGAAGTTATAGGTGGATTGCTCCACTTCGTTCTGATGGAACACGTCGCCGTAGGTCGTTTTCCCCAGCGGGCCATCGCTCCAGACCAGATCGTAAACGCTGTCGACACCCTGGATATACATCGCCAGACGTTCCAGACCGTAGGTGATCTCGCCGGTAACCGGCTTACACTCCAGACCGCCCACCTGCTGGAAGTAGGTGAACTGCGTGACTTCCATACCGTTCAGCCACACTTCCCAACCCAGACCCCAGGCGCCCAGCGTCGGGTTTTCCCAGTTGTCTTCGACGAAGCGAATGTCGTGGATGGTCGGGTCCATACCCAGCTCTTTCAGCGAGCCAAGGTAGAGCTCCTGGATGTTCTCCGGGGAGGGTTTTATCACTACCTGGAACTGATAGTAGTGCTGTAAGCGGTTCGGGTTTTCACCGTAACGGCCATCGGTCGGGCGACGAGACGGCTGCACGTAGGCGGTCGCCATCGGCTCTGGACCCAATGCGCGTAAGCAGGTCATCGGGTGAGAGGTGCCTGCGCCGACTTCCATGTCCAGTGGTTGAACAATGGTGCAGCCCTGGCGAGCCCAGTAATCCTGTAAGGTCAGGATCAGGCCCTGGAAGGTCCTGGTATCAAACTTTTGCATATGATTTCGTGCTGGATACGTGTGGATTTAAAGGAAGGAGCCAGTATACCCGCTGGCTGCGAGATATACAGTACGAAACGGGGTTGTTTAGGGAAAATTGCGGAAATTAGCGCCAGCGCGGCCGTCGTTAGCGCATCGAAAGATGTAAAAACTGCCCGTCCGGGTCAAAAGAACAGATAAAGCGTTCATTCCGCGCAGTCTTGCCCGAAAGCTCAAAGCTGCCCTGGAACTGTTCGAAATGGCTGACGTCCACCTGGCGCACGCCTGTATTATAACGGACGGCGGCATTATCCTTGCAAAGCTGCTCCATATTGAGGGTGGTCTGCGGCGTTATCCGCGCTTTCTGCGCCTTCTGCGTAGGCTGAGGCGGCGTTGCGCTACAGCCCGCCAGCAGGCACAGCAGTAGTCCAGAAAACGCATATTTCATCACCATTTGTTCTCGACCGCCTTGTTAGTAAATTGTTATCGTGCAGCTTACGTAAAATAACCGGCTCATTGTGCGAATTGGGCCACACCTCGACAAGTCTATGGCGAAAAACTCAGATTATTCCACTGCGACAGGGTCGAATATGGATAGTCAGAGCCAGATGGAGAAGGTGAAACTGAGGTTCTGATGCAGGAAAAAATACACTGGATTACTAATTTGCGCGGCATTGCCTGTCTGATGGTCGTCATGATTCATAGCACTACCTGGTATATTACGCACCCGCACGCGATTAGCCTGCTGGAGTGGGATTTGGCCAATATCCTCAACTCTGCGTCCCGCGTCAGCGTACCGCTATTTTTCATGATTTCAGGCTATCTGTTTTTCGGTGAGCGCAGCGCCCAGCCCCGCCATTTTCTGCGTATCGCGCTGTGCATTCTCTTCTACAGCACGCTATCGCTGCTCTATATCACCCTGTTCACCCATATCAACGTTGAGCTGTCGCTGAAGAATTTGCTGCAAAAACCGGTGTTCTACCATCTGTGGTTTTTCTTCGCCATCGTCGTGATATATCTGCTTTCGCCGCTGGTGCAGGTTAAACAGGTAAGCGGCAGGATGCTGCTGGCGCTGATGCTGGTACTGGGCATTCTGGCGAACCCCAATATGGTCCAGGTAAAAGCCGGAGGCGTTGAATGGTTGCCGTTCAATCTTTATATCAATGGCGACACGTTTTACTACGTGATGTATGGCGTGCTGGGACGGGCTATCGGCATGCTGGATACCGAGAAAAAATGGCTGACCGCCCTCTGCGCCGCGCTGTTCATCGCCGGCGTGTGGGTAATCTCACGCGGCACGCTGCACGAGCTGCGCTGGCGCGGCGATTTCGGCGATACCTGGTATTTATACTGCGGTCCTGCGGTTTTTGTCTGCGCCATCGCTCTGCTGACGCTGGTAAAAAACACGCTCAATCGGCGTCAGCTGCCGCTTATTGCGCCGATTGCGCGCCATTCTTTAGGGATTTACGGTTTTCATGCGCTGATCATTCACGCGCTGCGCGCCAGCGGGCTTGAACTAAGCCGCTGGCCGTTACTGGATATTATCTGGATATTCAGCGCCGCGCTGCTGGGCAGCTTACTGCTCTCGGCTCTGGTTCAGCGGTTTGATAGCCGCCGTTTCGTCAGCTAAGGCTATTCCGTAGGGTCTTGCGGCGCCACGCCCGCCGCCAGTGCTTTATGCGGCAAGGCTGACGCGCCGTACATGCACACAAACCAGGCCGCCACGTAGATGCTTTTCTCATCCCAACCGGCAGGTACAAACCTCGCGCCGACCATTAACAGGCCAAGCGAAAGCAGGAGCACCAGTCGGCATAGCGATACAAACCCGTCGTCATTTCTGCGCTCCTCCTGCATCGTGCGCTGATGGGCCAGCATGGCGAACATCCCCATCACCAGTACGCCGAGGAAATAGCCTTTACCGCTAAATAACGGACAGGTGTGCCAGATCCCCATCAGATACACCAGCGCCCCGATGACCATCAACAGTTTCGGCGCAATATTCTTATTTTTCATGGAGCCTCCCTGCGAAAGATGGCGTCCATTATGTACCGGTAAAGCTTTACTGCTGATGCTTCAGGAAGCAGAAACGACAAATTCGGAATATATAAATACGCAGGACAGATAAATGCGAACGATGCATTCATGGATGTAATTTGCCCTCGTTAACCGAGGGCAAAATATTACGACATCAGCGGTAAAAGCTGCTGATAAATCTGTCGGAATGTCTCCCGACGGGGGGCGTAGCGGGCAAAACGCTCGTCATCAGGGCAGTGGGCCTGCTCCAGCGGGAGCTGCGGCAGCAGATCGGAGAATGCGACGTTTTTATGCAGCGCCAGCTGCGCCAGTCGCGCCGCGCCAAGCGCCGGTCCCACGTCGCCGCCGGTGCGGAAATCAAGCTGCTGACCGCTGATATCCGCCAGCATTTGCCGCCAGTACGCGCTGCGCGCGCCGCCGCCAATCAGCGTCACGCTTTCCGGCTTCACGCCGCAGGAGTGCACCACATCCATGCCATCCGCCAGCGCATAACCGACGCCCTCCAGCACCGCCCGCGCCAGCTCCGCCGGACCATGTTGATGAGTCAGGCCGAAAAAGACGCCTTTCGCCTGCGGATTGTTGTGCGGCGTACGTTCACCGGAGAGGTAAGGCAGAAACCAGATAGGATCGGCACTCTCGTTCGCCGACTCCGCCGCCGCAATCAACGCCGGAACCGTGCCAAGGCCGGTTAATGTCGCCGCCCAATCCAGACAGGAAGCCGCGCTCAGCATCACCGACATCAGGTGCCAGCGCCCGGGCAGCGCGTGGCAGAAACTGTGTACGGCGCTTTCCGGCTTACTAAGAAAGCCGTCGCTGACCGCAAAGTAGACGCCCGAGGTCCCCAGCGACAGCATCGCCTGCCCCGCATCCGCCATACCTACGCCAACCGCACCGGCTGCGTTATCGCCGCCGCCGGCTACCACCAGCGCTTCCGGCATATTCCACGACTGCGCAACCGTCGGGCGCAGCGCCCCCGTGACTTCACATCCTTCGAACAGCGTCGGCATGTTGTCGCGGTTCAGACCGCAGGCGGCGAGCATCTCATCGCTCCAGTCCCTTCGCGCCACGTCCATCCACATCGTTCCAGCGGCATCGGACATATCGCTGGCAAACTCGCCGGTCATGCGTAAACGTAGATAATCTTTAGGCAGCAGGACTTTATCAACCCGCTCGAAGATCTCAGGCTCGTGGCGTTGTACCCACAGCAGCTTCGGCGCGGTGAATCCCGGCATCATCAGGTTGCCGGTTATCTGCCGCGAGCGGCTGACTTTCTCTTCCAGCAGCGCGCACTCTTCACCGCAGCGGCCATCATTCCATAAAATCGCCGGGCGCAGGACACGCTGTTGCTTATCCAGCAGCGTCGCGCCGTGCATCTGGCCCGCAATACCTAACGCTTTGACTTCGCGCAGCGAGTGCTGCGCACCCAGCGCTTTCATCGCGCGGTCCGTCGCCTGCCACCAGTGCTCGGGGTCCTGTTCAGACCATAGAGGGTGCGGACGCGACACGTTGAGCTTTTCAGTATGCGAAGCCACGACCTCGCCCTGCTCATTGAGCAGAATAGCTTTGACGCCCGAGGTGCCCAGATCAATCCCGATATACATACAGCCTCTCCTTACTGACGCGCCACGGCTAAGCGTGGCGCGAATAAAGCATCGGTTATAGCCAATGCCCGGTCCCGCCGGGCATCATCGCCTTCATTAGCGATCAAAAAGGTAGCGGTTTACCACATTTTCCAGCAGCTCCTGATGGCCGCTCTGGTGCTGCGGCGCCAGGTCATGCTGAGTGGCATAGCGAGCAATATCCGCCAGGTTCATCTGGCCTTTCAGGATCTGCTGACCCAGCTCGCCGTTCCAGCCGGCATAACGTTTGGCAACGCGTTTATCCAGCTCGCCGCCTTCAATCATGCGCGCGGCAACTTTCAGCGCCAGCGCCATGGTGTCCATTGCGCCGATATGGCCGTAGAACAGGTCGTATTTATCGGTGCTCTGACGACGCACTTTAGCATCAAAGTTCAGGCCGCCGGTGGTGAAACCACCCGCTTTCAGGATTTCGTACATCACCAGCGCGTTTTCTTCAACGCTGTTCGGGAACTGGTCGGTATCCCAGCCCAGCTGCGGGTCACCGCGGTTAGCGTCAACGGAACCAAACAGTCCCAGAGCAATGGCAGTCGCAATTTCGTGATGGAACGTATGACCGGCCAGCGTCGCGTGGTTCGCTTCGATGTTCAGTTTGATCTCTTTTTCCAGGCCGAACTGTTTCAGGAAACCATAGACGGTAGAAGCGTCGTAATCATACTGATGTTTGGTTGGCTCCTGCGGTTTGGGTTCAATCAGCAGCGTACCCTGGAAGCCAATCTTGTGTTTGTGCTCAACGACCAGTTGCATAAAGCGGCCAATCTGCTCGCGCTCCTGACGCAGATCGGTATTCAGCAGGGTTTCATAACCTTCACGGCCGCCCCACAGGACATAGTTTTCGCCGCCCAGCTTGTGGGTCGCATCCATTGCGGTGACCACCTGAGTCGCCGCCCAGCTGAACACTTCCGGATCCGGATTGGTTGCCGCCCCGGCGCCATAGCGCGGGTTCGTAAAGCAGTTTGCCGTTCCCCACAGCAGCTTGACGCCGCTCTGCTGCTGTTTTTCCGCCAGCACTTCAACCATTTGCGCAAAGTTGTTGGCATACTCTTTCAGCGATGCCCCTTCAGGGGAAACGTCAACGTCGTGGAAACAGTAGTACGGTACGTTCAGTTTGTGGAAAAACTCAAACGCGACATCCGCTTTGCGTTTCGCCATTTCCAGCGCTTCGCCCGGCTGCTGCCACGGGCGGTTAAAGGAGCCCACGCCAAACATGTCAGCACCATTCCAGCAGAAGGTGTGCCAGTAGCAGGCCGCAAAG
Source organism: Klebsiella sp. K5-306 (assembly GCF_051835185.1). NCBI lineage: Bacteria > Pseudomonadati > Pseudomonadota > Gammaproteobacteria > Enterobacterales > Enterobacteriaceae > Klebsiella > Klebsiella sp. K5-306. The sequence continues at coordinate 242,594 of NZ_JAIFJY010000002.1, read as the reverse complement.
CGCAGGTGGTCTTCCATCCGTTTGCCCAGCACCAGTTCATCCGGGTTGTAATGACGGAAAGCCAGTGGGTTAGCGGATGTCGGGCCTTCATAACGAACGCGATCGAGTTGATCAAAATAGGTCTGCATAATGAACTCCATATTCAGGGATGCGGCGAGTAATAAGTCATAAGCCAATATAGAATTCTCTTTTTACTTTCCTCAATTACGTTATTTCACACCGTGATTGAGAGAATCCACAAACGTGCGCCAGGTCGCAAAAACAATAGAACAACGCCCTCACTTCGCTGCTTACGCCACGAGAGATCAATGAAATACGATGAGAACTAATTATTAAAGTACGATCCCGGTCATAAATTAACAAATAAACAAAATTTCATAACGGCAAAATAAGCATAGATAATTGCCAGCGCCCCTTTCCGCGTTAAAAATCTGCTACGTATCAGGCCGTTTATTTTTATCGTTCGTCTTATCCTGCACTTTACAAAAAAGGTGTTATTATTATGAAGATAAAGAACCTTTGCCTAACGCTCTGTGCTTCACTCCTCCTCACCAGCCTGTCGGGCATTGCGAAAGAAGTTAAAATTGGCATGGCGATTGACGATCTGCGTCTTGAGCGCTGGCAAAAAGATCGCGATATTTTTGTCAATAAAGCTGAATCATTAGGTGCAAAAGTATTCGTCCAGTCAGCCAATGGCAACGAAGAAACGCAAATGTCGCAAATCGAAAACATGATTAATCGCGGCGTCGACGTTCTGGTTATTATTCCCTATAACGGTCAAGTGCTGAGTAATGTGATAAAAGAGGCTAAACAGGAGGGAATTAAAGTTCTCGCCTACGATCGTCTCATCAATAATGCTGACATTGATTTTTATATTTCTTTTAATAATGAGAAAGTGGGCGAAATGCAGGCGCAAAGCCTGGTCGATAAAGTGCCTCAGGGTAACTATTTCTTAATGGGCGGCTCGCCCGTTGATAATAACGCCAAGCTTTTCCGCGCCGGCCAAATGAAAGTCCTTAAGCCCTATATTGATGAAGGCAAAATTAAAGTCGTCGGCGATCAGTGGGTTGACGGATGGCTACCTGAAAACGCACTGAAAATTATGGAAAACGCCCTGACCGCCAACAATAATAAAATTGATGCGGTTGTCGCCTCTAACGATGCCACCGCCGGCGGCGCCATTCAGGCCCTGAGCGCCCAGGGGCTCGCAGGCAAAGTGGCGATCTCCGGTCAGGATGCCGACCTCGCCGGCGTGAAGCGCATTATCGCTGGCACCCAAACGATGACCGTCTACAAACCGATCGCCACCCTTGCCACCACCGCGGCGGAGATTGCCGTCGAACTGGGCAACGACACACAGCCGAAGGCTGACGCCACGCTCAACAACGGCCTGAAAGATGTCCCTTCTCGTCTGCTGACGCCCATTGAAGTCAATAAAGACAACATTGACCAGACGGTGATCAAAGACGGTTTCCATAAAAAAAGCGAGCTGTAATCTCTGACGCCCTCTGCCGGGGGCGTTACTCCATCCAGCCGGATATCGCTTATGCGGAGCCTCTATGTCCTGGTTACTCGAAATGAAAAACATGACTAAAACCTTCGGCGCGGTGAAGGCGATTGATAATGTCAGCCTGCGGCTGAACGCCGGGGAAGTGGTCTCATTATGCGGAGAAAACGGCTCCGGGAAATCTACGCTCATGAAGGTGCTTTGCGGAATATACCCGCACGGTAGCTATGAGGGAGAGATTATTTTTTCCGGAGAAACTTTGCAGCCGGGCCATATTCGCGATACCGAACGCAAAGGAATTGCCATCATTCATCAGGAGCTGGCGCTGGTAAAACACCTGACCGTTCTGGAGAATATTTTTCTCGGCGCGGAGATCTCCCGCCACGGTCTGCTGGATTACGAAACCATGACCTTACGCTGCGAGAAGCTGCTGGCCCAGGTCAATTTAGCCATATCACCCGACACCCGCGTCGGCGATTTAGGCCTTGGCCAGCAGCAGCTGGTCGAAATAGCGAAAGCGCTAAATAAACAGGTACGGTTGTTAATTCTCGACGAACCCACCGCCTCATTAACGGAACAAGAAACGGCCATTCTGCTGAATATTATTCGCGATTTGCAAAATCACGGTATTGCCTGTATTTACATTTCCCACAAACTCAATGAAGTCAAAGCGATATCCAATACTATCTGCGTGATCCGCGATGGGCAGCATATCGGTACCCGTAACGCTGACGGCATGAACGAAGATGACATCATCACCATGATGGTCGGCCGCGAGCTTACCGCCCTCTATCCGAACGAAGCCCATAGCTGCGGCGATGAAATCCTGCGCGTAGAAAATTTAACCGCCTGGCATCCGGTCAATCGCCACATTAAGCGGGTCAATGACGTCTCTTTTTCACTGCGGCGCGGCGAAATTCTGGGGATAGCCGGACTGGTCGGCGCGGGCCGTACCGAAGCGGTACAGTGCCTGTTTGGCGTCTGGCCGGGCCGCTGGCAGGGGAAAATTTTCATCGATGGCCAGCAGGTGACGATTCACAACTGCCAGCAGGCCATCGCGCAGGGCATCGCCATGGTGCCGGAAGACAGAAAGAAAGACGGCATCGTGCCGGTGATGGCGGTGGGTAAAAATATCACCCTCGCCGCGTTAAACCAGTTTACCGGCCCGCTGAGCAGCCTTGACGATGCCGGAGAGCAACACTGCATTCAGCAATCCATCCAGCGTTTGAAAATCAAAACCTCATCGCCAGAGCTGGCGATCGGTCGCCTGAGCGGCGGCAATCAGCAAAAGGCGATCCTCGCCCGCTGCCTGCTGCTGAACCCGCGCATTCTGATACTCGATGAGCCTACCCGCGGCATTGATATCGGCGCCAAGTACGAAATCTACAAGTTGATTAATCAGCTGGTGCAGCAGGGGATCGCCGTCATTGTCATTTCATCCGAACTGCCCGAAGTACTGGGGCTAAGCGATCGGGTGCTGGTGATGCATGAGGGCAAACTGAAGGCCGATTTGATTAATCAGGGCCTGACACAGGAACAGGTGATGGAAGCCGCACTGAGGAGCGAACGCCATGTCGAAGAACACGTCTGAAATGAAACTCACCCCGCCCGTCTCCGGGGCTTTTTCCGGGCTAAAAGGGATGAATCTCCAGGTATTCGTGATGATCGCCGCTATCGTGGCCATTATGCTGTTTTTCACCTGGACTACCGAAGGCGCTTATCTGAGCGCGCGTAATATCTCTAACCTGCTGCGCCAGACCGCCATCACCGGCATTCTCGCGGTCGGCATGGTGTTTGTGATTATTTCCGCCGAGATCGATCTTTCCGTCGGCTCGATGATGGGCCTGCTCGGCGGCGCAGCGGCAATATTTGACGTCTGGCTCGGCTGGCCGCTGCCGCTGACGATTGTGGTCACGCTGGCGCTTGGCCTGCTGCTGGGCGCATGGAACGGTTGGTGGGTCGCCTACCGTAAAGTCCCGTCGTTTATCGTGACGCTCGCCGGTATGCTGGCATTCCGCGGTATTCTGATAGGTATCACCAACGGGACCACCGTCTCTCCCACCAGCCCGGCGATGTCGCAAATCGGCCAGAGCTATCTGCCTGATGGTATTGGCTTTGGTATCGGCGTGGCGGGAATGGCGGCCTTTATTATCTGGCAATGGCGCGGCCGTATGCGACGTCAGGCCCTGGGACTTGCCACGCCCGCTTCCGCTTCGACCGTAGGTCGCCAGACGATTACCGCCGTTATTGTGCTGGGCGCTATCTGGCTATTAAACGACTATCGCGGCGTCCCGACGCCGGTACTGATTCTCGCCGCGTTGCTGCTGGCGGGTATGTTTATGGCCACCCGCACCGCGTTTGGCCGCCGCATCTACGCCATCGGCGGCAACCTGGAAGCCGCGCGTCTATCCGGCATTAGCGTGGAACGCACCAAGCTGGCGGTGTTCGCCATTAATGGCCTGATGGTGGCGATTGCCGGGTTGATTCTCAGTTCACGTCTGGGCGCCGGTTCTCCTTCTGCCGGCAACATCGCCGAACTGGACGCCATCGCCGCCTGCGTGATCGGCGGAACCAGCCTCGCCGGCGGCGTCGGCAGCGTTGCCGGCGCGGTCATGGGCGCGTTTATCATGTCCGCGCTGGACAACGGCATGAGCATGATGGATGTCGCCACCTTCTGGCAGTACATCGTTAAAGGGGTCATTTTATTACTCGCGGTGTGGATGGATTCAGCCACCAAACGCCGGAGCTGAGAGCTTTGAAAAAAATGCCCGAATTCTTTGCGCTACAGCCAAACTTAGGCACAAGTAGCTTGAAATAATCCGGGCATTGGCCGGTATTGTATGGCCTGCAAGAGAGACCAGGAACAACACTATGTTTGAAAAGCGTCACCGTATTACGTTGTTATTCAACGCCAACAAGGCCTATGACCGCCAGGTCGTTGAGGGCGTCGGCGAATATTTACAAGCATCGCAATTGGAATGGGATATCTTCATTGAGGAAGATTTTCGGGCGCGAATTGAAAACATCAAGGAGTGGTTAGGCGACGGCGTTATTGCCGATTACGACGACCCGGAGATTGAAAACCTGCTGCTCGACGTTAATGTTCCAATTGTCGGCGTCGGCGGCTCCTTCCACCGCCCGGAGTGCTATCCGCCGGTTCACTACATCGCTACCGACAACGCCGCGCTGGTCGAGAGCGCCTTCCTCCATCTGAAGGAAAAGGGCATCAACCGCTTTGCCTTTTATGGCCTGCCCACATCCAGCTGTAAAGGCTGGGCCGCAGAGCGCGAGCATGCTTTTTGTCAGCTGGTCGCCAGAGAGAAATATCGCGGCGTGGTCTATCAGGGGCTCGAGACAGCGCCGGAAAACTGGCAGCATGCGCAAAATCGCCTCGCCGACTGGCTACAAACCCTGCCGCCGCAAACCGGCATTATCGCCGTCACCGACGCCCGCGCCCGTCATGTGTTACAGGCCTGCGAGCTGTTGCATATCCCCGTTCCGGAAAAGCTGTGCGTTATTGGCATTGATAACGAAGAGCTTACCCGCTATCTGTCGCGCGTGGCGCTGTCTTCCGTTGCTCAGGGCACCCGCCAGATGGGCTATCAGGCGGCAAAGCTGCTGCATCGTCTGCTGGAGAATGAAGAGCTGCCGCTTCAACGACAGCTTATCCCGCCGATGCGCGTAGTAGAGCGCCGCTCCACCGACTACCGATCGCTAACCGACCCTTCGGTTATCCAGGCGATGCACTATATTCGTAACCACGCCTGTAAAGGGATTAAGGTAGAGCAGGTACTGGACGCCGTAGGCATTTCCCGCTCGAATCTGGAAAAACGCTTCAAAGAGGAAGTGGGTGAGACAATTCATACGGTGATCCACAGCGAGAAGCTGGAAAAAGCGCGCAGCCTGCTGGTTTCAACCACCCTGTCGATTAATGAAATCTCGCAGATGTGCGGCTATCCGTCGTTGCAGTACTTCTATTCGGTGTTTAAGAAAGAGTACGACGTGACGCCGAAGGAGTATCGCGATCGGCACAGTGAAGTCATGATGTAGAGAGCAAAGAAAAATGCCCGGGCTTGCGCGCCGGGCATTAATAATGTCATGGATAAGCCATTACATATGCGCGGCAATCAACCGCTGGTTATCCTGATACATGGCGAAGAGATAGTTGTTATAGCTCGACCCTTTAGTCGAATAGCCCTTCAGCTTATGAATCATGGTGCTGGCGGTCACTTCCTGATCGGCCTTGCGCAGCTGCGCACGCGATTTACGGAACGATGAATAAGCCGGATGCGTATTCAGGTTTCTCACGTAGGCCTGAACGGACTCTTCCACCGAATCAAACTGCGAGTAGCCCTTCACCGCGCCGCGGCAGTTTCCACCGCCACACTTCATACCAAACAGATTGTTGTTAACGCGCGCCAGTTTTGATGTTCCCCAGCCGCTTTCCGCCGCCGCCATGGTTGCAACCATGCTGTTCGGGATAATATCGACGCGTTCAAGCAACGAGTTCCATGGAATATGGCGAGTATTGCCGGACCACTTCACTTTATAGCGCGAGGCGATCTCTTTCAGGCGCGTACGCTCGCTCGGCGACCAGCGCGCATCGTACTGCTTGGAAACCAGCCAGTTACGATCGGCAGTAATCACCTGATTCTGTTTCGTAATATAAGGCATTACCGTCCGGAGAAACGCTTTTTTCCTTGGTGTCCCGGAAGGGTATTTTCGCAAATCAGGAAGTGAACTGCTCTTTACACTATTGCGAGAATACTCTTGTTTACTGCTTACCTTGCTTACTTTAACGGCACTTTTCTTTTTAACTATTGGGGCTTTATGACTCGTTGTTGCTGTGTGTGTTGTTGCCAGCACACTACCTGAAAATATGCAGGTAAGTAACATGAGTATCGCGGCCCCATATCGTCGAATGGGAGTCGATATCATTAGGTCTCCTGGTCGGATGCAATCATTCCAACGCCTTGTTTTTCACAAAAAATCGATAGTTGAATCGCGAATAGTATCAAAAATACCCAGATGACGCACCCACAGAAATAGTCCAATTCCGAAATGGTGTCACCTGAAATCGGTTTCTGCCGGCCTGCGAAGGCGCAAAAATGCTAGCGCCATCTCATTTTCTGCGCATTTTTTGAGCGCGATCACTCACCCCTTTTCATCCTCCCTGGAAAAGCGCGGCCGGGATGAGTTCATCAGGCGGGCAGACGCGCAAACTGAACAAAACACCGCCTACAGGACTCCGCAATGAAACTCGCTGTGCTTGCGTCGCTGCTGTTGCCTGGGATGGCCTTCGCCGCCTGGACTACCGCAGACTTCCCCGCCTTCACCGAAGAGGGCACCGGCAGATTTATCAGTCAAAACGAGGTAGCAAAGGGTACGCGCCCGCTGCGAATTAATTTTGACCAACAGTGCTGGCAGCCCGCTGGCATGATCAAGCTCAACCAGATGCTGTCGATGGAACCCTGTCGCGACCCGGTGCCGCAGTGGCGCATCTTTCGCGACGGGCGCTATACCCTGGAAGTGGACACCCGTTCGGGTACGCCGACTCTGATGGTCTCCCTTGAGGAGAAACAGTCCGCTGCCGCCGCGCCGCAGATCAAGCAGTGTCCGAAATGGGATGGCAAGCCGCTGACCATTGACGTCAGTAAATCCTTTGCCGAAGGCAGTAAAGTTCGCGACTTTTACAGCGGCAATATCGCGACCGTCAGCGGCGGTAAAATTACCCTCCAGCCGGCGTTTAACAGCAATGGTCTTCTGCTGCTTGAGCGCGCGGAAACCGAATCCGCCGCGCCGTTCAACTGGCACAACGCCACCGTCTATTTCGTTCTGACCGATCGCTTTGTTAACGGCAACCCGGCCAACGACAATAGCTATGGCCGCCACAAAGACGGCATGCAGGAAATCGGCACCTTCCACGGCGGCGACCTGCAGGGCCTGACCAGCAAACTTGATTACATCCAGCAGCTCGGCGTTAACGCGCTCTGGATCAGTTCGCCGCTGGAGCAAATCCACGGCTGGGTCGGCGGCGGTACGAAAGGTGATTTCCCGCATTATGCCTATCACGGCTACTACACCCAGGACTGGACTAAGCTGGATGCCAATATGGGGACGGAAGACGATTTGCGCCGTCTCGTAGACGAGGCCCACAAGCGCGGGATTCGCATTCTGTTCGACGTGGTGATGAACCATACCGGCTACGCGACCCTGGCCGATATGCAGGAGTTTCAGTTTGGCTCGCTGTACATCCAGGGTGACGAACTGAAAAAGACGCTCGGAGAGCGCTGGACCGACTGGAAGCCTCGCGCAGGACAGAGCTGGCACAGTTTTAACGACTACATTAACTTCAGCGATAAAGCCGGATGGGAGAAATGGTGGGGTAAAAAATGGATCCGCACCGATATCGGCGATTACGACAACCCCGGCTTTGACGATCTGACCATGTCGCTGGCCTTCCTGCCGGATCTGAAAACCGAATCCACGGAGCCCCCCGGCTTGCCGAACTTCTATCGCCATAAGCCGGATACCGCCGCTAAAGCGATCCCCGGCTACACGCCGCGCGATTATCTGACCCACTGGCTGAGCCAATGGGTACGCGATTATGGCATCGACGGTTTCCGGGTTGATACCGCCAAACACGTCGAGCAGGCGGCCTGGCTGCAGCTAAAAACCCAGGCCAGTGAAGCGCTGGCGGAATGGAAAAAAGCCAATCCGGATAAAGCGCTGGATAACGCCCCGTTCTGGATGACCGGCGAAGCCTGGGGCCACGGCGTGATGCAGAGCGACTACTATCGTCACGGCTTTGATGCCATGCTGAACTTTGATTATCAGGATCAGGCAGCAAAAGCGACAAGCTGCCTGGCCAATATGGATCTGACCTGGCAACAAATGGCGGAGAAGCTCCAGGATTTCAACGTCTTAAGCTACCTCTCTTCGCACGATACCAGTCTGTTCCGTGAAGGCGGTAGCACGGCGGCGGAACTGCTGCTGCTTGCGCCTGGCGCAGTGCAGATCTACTACGGCGATGAATCCTCACGGCCATTCGGTCCGACCGGCTCCGACCCGCTTCAGGGAACGCGTTCAGATATGAACTGGCAGGACATCAACGGCAAAGCCGCGCGCAGCGTGACCCACTGGGAGAAACTGGGCCAGTTCCGCGCCCGTCATCCGGCCATTGGCATGGGTAAACAAACCACGCTATCGATGGCGACAGGCTACGGCTTTATCCGCGAGAGCGGTGATGACAAAGTCATGGTGGTGTGGGCAGGACAGCAGTAGCTTTTTGATGAGCGGCTCCCCCGACGATCGCGGGAGCCTTTTCAGGATAAACGACCAAAAATCATCTACCTCAAAGCATAAAAACGAATTATCTTCCTGATACCCCGATTTGCACCCTGTCTGCGCTGGCGTTATGGTTACCCACTTTCCTGGAATACCGACAGACTAATCGCGATGACATTTTCACTTTTTGGCGACAAATTTACCCGTCATTCGGGCATCACCCGCTTGATGGAAGACCTCAATGACGGCCTGCGTACGCCAGGCGCCATCATGCTGGGCGGCGGCAATCCCGCACAGATTCCGGAAATGAATGATTACTTCCACAGCCTGCTGAGCGACATGCTGAATAACGGCAAAGCCCTTGATGCGCTTTGCAATTATGACGGCCCGCAGGGTAAAAGCGAGCTGCTGACCCTGCTGGCGCAAATGCTGCGTGATGAACTGGGTTGGGAGATCGAGCCGCAGAATATTGCACTGACAAACGGCAGTCAGAGCGCGTTTTTCTACTTGTTTAACCTCTTCGCAGGACGCCGCGCGGATGGAACCACGCGTAAAGTGCTGTTTCCATTGACGCCTGAGTATATCGGCTACGCCGACTCCGGCCTCGAAGAAGAGCTGTTTGTCGCCACTCGCCCGAACATTGAACTGCTGCCGGAAGGCCAGTTTAAATACCATGTGGATTTCGAACATTTGCAGGTGACGGACGAAACGGGAATGATCTGCGTTTCCCGTCCCACCAACCCAACCGGTAACGTGATCACCGATGATGAGCTGATCAAGCTCGATGCGCTGGCCAATCAGCACGGCATCCCGTTGGTTATCGATAATGCCTACGGCGTTCCGTTCCCGGGCATTATTTTCAGCGACGCCCGACCGCTGTGGAATCCGAATATCGTCCTGTGCATGAGCCTCTCCAAGCTTGGCCTGCCGGGCAGCCGCTGCGGGATTATCATCGCTAACGAAAAAATCATCACCGCCATCAGCAATATGAACGGCATTATCAGCCTCGCCCCCGGTGGAATGGGGCCGGCCATGATGTGCGAGATGATTAAACGCAACGACCTGCTGCGCCTGTCGGAAACGGTGATTAAGCCGTTTTACTACCAGCGCGTTCAGGAGACTATCGCTATTATTCGCCGCTACCTGCCGGAAGATCGCTGCTTGATTCATAAGCCGGAAGGGGCCATTTTCCTCTGGCTGTGGTTTAAAGATTTGCCGATATCTACCGAGCTGCTGTACCAGCGCCTGAAAAAGCGCGGCGTCCTGATGGTGCCAGGCGACTATTTCTTCCCGGGGCTGGATAAACCGTGGCCGCACACGCATCAGTGCATGCGCATGAACTACGTGCCGGATCCGGAGAAGATTGAAGCGGGCGTGAAGATTCTCGCCGAAGAAGTTGAACGCGCATGGAGCGAACAGGACGCGTAATGTGCATCAGCAGACCGGCGGGGCCACCATCGTCTGCCGATCAGTAGCCCCGACAGGCGCGTAGCGCCGTCTACGAGAAATACGCTACATCGCCAGCGCCATCCGCTGGCGACGTTCAGCGGCTATTCTTTCCAGCTCCATGGGCTCTATGCAGCGTAGCGCCTGCGTCGGGCATGCCGCCACGCAGGCCGGGCCCTCTTCACGATGGCTGCACAAATCGCACTTCAGCGCCTGTACGCCCTCCTCCACCCGCATCACCGTCATCGCGCCATAGGGGCACGCCACCATGCAGCTTTTGCACCCAATGCAACGGCGCTGATCCACGCGCCAGACCGAATTTTCTCGGCGGATAGCGCCCTCGGGGCAGACGTTGGCGCAGGGCGCATCTTCACACTGGCGGCACAACGTCGCCGTCGAAAGTTCATCATTCTTTACCACGCGGATCCGCGGTGCAAAGCGCGTAGCGGATACGCCAGAACAATCCTGATTCTGCTGATGGGACACCACGCAGGCGACTTCACAGGTACGGCAGCCGATGCACTTTTGCGCATCCGCGATAATAAACCGGTTCATCCTTGCTCCATTAGGGATAAAAATGCAGAGTGCCAGAAAAAGCCGCTTCCGCGCCTTGATCCTGAATGGAGTCAGCGGCGTTTTCTCTCAGATGCCCGGGACAATTAGGTCATCTGCCTTAGCCTTCCCGCACGGAAAAGCCCAGTTCGCGAGAAATCGCCTCTGCCGTCTCGCGCAGCGGCTTGAGTAAACGCTTCGCTCCCGCCATTTCAGGGGGTAACAACTGAGAAACGAACTCAGAAGCAGCAATAAGCGGGCTATTTCAGATTGACCTCCCTCGCTCCCAGGCCACATACTTTCTCCCGCCCCCCGCTGCTAGCGGGGGTTTGATGGCGCAAGCGACGTCATGTCTCCCGGTGTTTTAGAACAGGATCTTTTGATTTATGGATGAATTCATTACCGTTTCTTTAAAAAAAATGAGCGCGGGCAGTATTTATAAAATCCTGCTTATCGGCCTGACCTGCTCATTAGTGCCGCTCGGCCTTTTAAACGGCATTCTCGCGGCGGTTGGCGTCAATTTACTGACGCTGCGCTGGAACGGAGAAGCTGTCCATGGCTTCAGCGCGATTATTATCAGCCCGATCTTCTGCTTCATCCTGGCGCTGGTGTTGACCGGCATCGTAGGCAGCCTGGCCTGGCTCGGATTATGGATTTACGGCCAGTTTCGCCCGCTGACTCTGCGCATCTCTTCCACCGAGCGGGGTTAATGCAACCCGCTGCCCGGGCCATCAGACCAGACCTGATAGCCCGGCCAGGCGCCTCCGGCAACTTCTGTTTATTCTTTTATGAACAATGCCTTATCCCGCAGAATATGGTCGTTACCGCGACGGCGAGTAAAACCGATGCGGTCAAAATACTCGAGGATCTGAATCGCCAGCTTGCGCCCGACGTTCAGCGTATCGCGGAAATCCGCCGCGCAGGTTGACCCCCTTTCCAGATCCAGTTCACGGATCATTTTGGCAAACTCCACGATCCGATCGTTGCGATAGTAGCGATCTTTGACGATCGCGGTAATCATCCCCTGCTGCGCCGCCTGGCGAAGCACCGCACGCATTAACGACTCTTCCACGCAGGCTTCCCGCGCCAGATCGCGAACCCACCAGGGCTCATCGGCAAACAGTCCGGCGACCCGCTGCCAGATGGCCTGCTGCTCGTCGGTAAAGCCCGCTTTATGTTCCGGCAGATGCAGCCAGCCGTGGTGGCTATGAACAATACCGCTTTCTCGCATTTGCTCAATCAGCAGCAGCACCAGCGCTTCATCTTCCATCGGCAGCGCAATACGCCGCAGCCGTTCGCGGCCCGGTCCCGGCTCATCGCGATGCTGATCGTGATAGCGCGCGAGGGCTTCAAGCAGCTTGCGCTGCCAGCGCGCGGCGAGCGGGGCGCTCAACAGGCTCTTTCCCGCCTGTAGATAGTCAGGGCGGTTAATCAGGGCGTTGAGGCCATCGCTACTGAGCTGACGCGCCCAGGCGAAATCATCGAGACGCACCGCATCGCGCTGAAGGTGAATATCCAGCGCCTGGACGTCATCGCTTTGCGCAGCAGCCAGCGCGTGCAGCCACTGTAAATACTCCGGCTTACGCTTGCCCCGGCGCGGCGGATTGAGCGTCACCACTCGCGCACCGGCGAGCGTCAGGCGCGCGGAAGTATCGCGCAGCACCAGACGGTCATTATCCGCCAGCCGCAGCGGCGTATCGAGGACCAGCTCCGCCAGCGCGCCTTCAAGCAGCGACACCCGGCCGGTAATATGGCTGGCAGCGTGGTGGACATGCAGCGGCTGCCACTGGCTAAGCGGCGTGTGGCACTCGAGCTCGACAATGACCCGGTCAGAGGCTTCCGGGGGCTGTACCGAGAGCAGCCAGTCGCCGCGATTGAGGTCCTCTTTTTGCGCATCGCCGACAATATTCAGGGCAATACGCTGGCCGGCCCGGGCCTGCTCAACCGGCTGATTTTGCGCGTGCAGACCGCGCACGCGCATCGGTTTATCCACGCCGGTCAGCCACAGCGTCTCGCCAACGTTGACCTCGCCGGATAGCGCCGTCCCGGTAACCACCAGCCCCGCGCCTTTGACGGTAAATGCCCGGTCGATCGCCAGGCGAAAACGCTGATGCTGCGGATGCGCGCGCGCGGCAAGGCGCAGGAGATGCTCGCGCAACTCGTCAATGCCCCGCCCTTCCGTCGCCGCGACGGTAAACAGGGTCGCGCCGGTAAAGCCGAACTCCGCCAGCGCCGCATCGATTTCCGCCTTTACCTCCTCGATCCGAGTTGCTTCTACGCGGTCAGCTTTGGTCAGCGCGACGGTTAACGTCGGCTGCCCGGTAAGCTGGAGGATCGCCAGATGTTCGCGCGTCTGCGCCATCACCCCATCATCGCAGGCCACCACCAGCAGCGCGTGATCGATACCGCCGACACCGGCCAGCATGTTGGACAAAAACTTTTCGTGACCGGGTACGTCGATAAACCCCAGTACCCGCCCGTCGGGCTGCGGCCAGTAGGCGTAGCCCAGATCGATTGTCATCCCGCGCGCTTTCTCTTCCGGCAGGCGATCGGCGTTGATGCCGGTTATCGCCTGCAGCAACGTGGTTTTGCCGTGATCAACGTGTCCGGCGGTGGCAATAATCATCTCAGTAACATCTCCATAAACCGGGTTTCATCCTCAAGACAGCGCAGGTCCAGCCACAGGCGGCCATCATAGATCCTGCCAATAACCGGCACGGACAGCAGACGCCAGCGTGCCGCCAGGGCCTCCAGCTGGCTGCCGCGACCATCGCGCGGAGTCAACGTCAACGCCGCGCTGGGCAAACGGTCCACCGGCAGCGAGCCGCTGCCGATCTGCGACAGGCATGGCTCAACCCGCAGGTCAAAATCAGCATAATGCGCGACCAGAGCCGTTCGTATACGTTCGGCCTGCTGACGAATGTCATCCGCCTGACGAGTCAGCAGGCGTAGAGTCGGCAGCTCTGCGGCCAACTTTTCCGGGTGCAGATAGAGGCGCAGCGTGGCTTCCAGGGCCGCGAGGGTCATTTTATCCGCCCGCAGGGCGCGCTTGAGCGGATGGCTCTGCAAACGGGCGATTAGCGATTTTTTGCCGACGATGATTCCTGCCTGCGGGCCCCCCAGCAGTTTATCGCCTGAGAAGCTCACCAGGCTGACGCCTGCGGCAATCATCTCCTGCGGCATCGGCTCTTTCGGCAGGCCGTACTGGCTTAAATCTACCAGCGAACCGCTACCGAGATCGGCCACCACCGGGATATTCAACTCGCGCCCCAGCTCGGCCAGCTCCGCTTCATCGACCGCTTTCGTGAAGCCCTCAATGCTGTAGTTGCTGGTATGCACCTTCATCAGCAGGCCGGTATTGTCGTTCACCGCCTGACGATAATCTTTCGCGTGGGTGCGGTTAGTGGTACCGACTTCATGCAGAACGCAGCCCGCCTGGCGCATCACGTCAGGAATACGGAACGCGCCGCCGATCTCCACCAGCTCACCGCGCGACACCACCACCTCGCTGCCGCCGGCGATCGCCGCCAGCATCAGCAGTACCGCCGCCGCGTTGTTATTGACGATACAGGCGTCTTCCGCACCGGTGATACGGCACAGGAGGTCGGCGAGCGCTCGGTCGCGGTGGCCGCGTCCGGCATCATCAAGATCGTATTCCAGCGTCACCGGCGCGCGCATCGCCCGGGCAACCGCCTCAACCGCCGCTTCCGCCTGAATCGCCCGGCCAAGATTGGTGTGCAACACGGTACCGGTCAGGTTAAAAACCGGACGCAGCGCGCTCTGCTGCGTCAGCGCCAGCCGCCTCGTCGTTTCCTGCAGCCAGTCATCGCACCAGCCCGGCAGCGCCTGGTTCTGACGGATATTTTCCCGCGCCTCGTCCAGCATCTGGCGCAGCAGCGCCACCGTCTGGGAGTGACCATATTGCATCAGCAGCGGTGAGAATGCGGGATCGCGGAGTAAACGGTCGATGGCCGGAAGCCGGGTATAAAGCGCACGAATCTCGGTAGTCATGAATGAGCCTATTTTCCCCCCTCCCGACGGGAGAGGGAGTCAACAAATGAGCAGCAATTGTAATCCCTTCACGAGAAAACTGTTACCTGCCTGGGTCAACTCACCGGCGGTTCGGTGCGCGCAAAGCTGGCGCGCTGAAAGAGGGAATCCACCAGACGGACCAGCTTCGGTCGGGTGGCGCACCAGCCTGGCGCGACGCGGCGGAAATTGAGATAAGCGATGGCGCAGGCTGCGGAAATGGTCGCCAGATTAACCTCATCAGGGCGCAACGTTCCGTCACTCGCATAGCCGGGCCGATGCCGAGCAGCTCCAGGTATTGAGCAATAATGGGAGAATCGTACCAGCAGTCACCGTCATCGGTGACCAGCGCGGGCACTTTTCCCAGCGGATTATACTGCGCCACGCCGTTAGTCTCGTGGTAAGGGAATTCGTTGACGAACTCAAAGGGGATCGCTTTTTCCAGCAGTATGACGGAAATTTTGCGCACAAAGGGACTGGTGTAGCTGCCGATCAGTTTCATTGCCTGCTCCTTTCGCCAACAAAGTATTAAGTATGGCGCAGGCGCAGGCAAATAGCAGAGAGAGAAATCACCTCATGCCAGAACGATTTCATCAATGATCCAGATAGAGATAGTGCATCCAGCTGGTCATGCGCAGTAGCACTTTACGCATCACCGAAACGTGGGTGAAATGATCGGAGTAAACCGCCACCTGGGCATAGATCCCGTCAGGCAGAGCGTCGACGGCAGCGTTGGGCTCCAGCTCAATGGTCGCCAGCACGCCATCGGTACCCGGCGTCACCGTCAGTGCCTGCAGCGTGCCCTGCGCCTGGTATGTTCCGCCCGGCACGACCGGCAGAATACTCACCAGTTTGCCGCGAAAGACCTGTCCCGGCAGCGCGTTGAATACCGCTTCGGCATCGTCGCCCTGCTCCAGCCTGAGCAGCGAATTTTGCCGGAACTGCGCCACGATGAGGCGTTTCTGTTGCGGAATAAAGACCATCACCGGCCGCAGAGGCAGCGAGGCGGCATAGGTACCGGGACGAATCAGGACCTGGGTAATATAACCGTCGCTGGGCGCGCGCACGGTGGTCTGGTCAAGATTATATTTCGCCTCCGCCAGCTGCGCGCGCAGGCTCACTATCTGAGACTGCTCGCCGTTAACCATGCTGTCGAGCTGACTCTGAATTTGCGCCTGCTCCGCCACCGATCCTTTCACCATCGCATCCTGGGCGAGGTAGTTTTGCCGGGCATTATCGATATCGCTTTCCGAAAACGGATTAACCCGCGCCTGGCTTCCTTTCAGGTAGCGCTGATAATCCTTATACAGACGGTCGCGCTCCGCCGAAACGCGCGTGGTGTTGGCCTGAGCCTCAGAAAGCTGGGCTTTAAGGGTATTGATACTGTGCAGCGCGGTCACAAGATCGGCCTGGAGTCTGTCGACCCGCGCCTGATAACGTGTCGGGTCGATGGTAAACAGCACCTCTCCCTTTTTAACCCGTTGATTGGCTTTATCCGTAACGCTGCTGACCACTCCGGTAACCTGCGGGGTAATCGGAATAGAAATCACCGCCTTCTGCGCAGTGAAGGTATAAGGATGGTTGTAGTTCATTAATAAAATAAGCGCGCTAACAATTAATACGCCGCCCAGCGCCGCGGTGGGAACCGTCCATTTATTTACCGGGATCTTAAATATTTTAAATATCGACCAGGCTATCGCCACGTAGGTTAAAATAATCAGCAGATCCATGAGTTATTTCTCCACCGTAGGGGATTGGGTAGATGGCTGAATACCCGTTATCTGCTTTTCAAGCGCAATAACCCGTTGCCGCAGTTCGCTAAGTTCATCCTCGCTTTCCGTCGCCTCCGGCGACATCTCATCCCGCGAGTGCTGCATCCCCCAGCCGCGTTCAGGCCGATAAAGCGTGGCCCAGATCCATAAAAACGGCCAGATAACGTGCAGAGTAAAAAGACTCACCCAACCCGCAACGTGAATGGCATCGGCATGCGGGTGGTTACGTTTCTTCGCGATCAGATAAGGAATATCATGGAGAATGATGATTCCATAAAAAATCACCAGAAATACAAAGATCAGAACGCCGAGCGCAAAATAATTGAGAAACATAATTTCCTCGGATTTACGCTAATTATTTCCAGGATGTATGCCGGGCCCGACAAAAAAAAGGGCGGACAAATTGAGCATAATTCACCCGTTTCATTTTCGCCATTGACGACTAAAATGTTCTTTAAGCCCTCACGTTGCTGAATGACGCATCAGCAAGCAGAACGCGGTATAACCTGCGCGAGATCACATCAGGGAAAATCCAGGTGAAAATATTTTGTGATGCACATCACAAATAAATAACAAAAAGTCAAAGTAAATTTGTGATTTTAATCACATAAAAATGCATTATCCCCCCTTAAAACCGGGTCTGTTGTTTTTTTACACACCAATTTTGTGACGAAGATCACTACAAAAGACCCTCGTCGCCCTATATTCATGTGATCCAAGTCACATAAAAATCCATCGACTGGACAGCTTAACGATTCAGTGCCAGATTTCGCACTATCACTCAGGGCCCGGCTACCTCTGCCGCCTTATTAACAACAAGCCTCGGGCTTTCAGCCTGCCGATAGCAAAAACAGAAGAAGGGGTGTTTTATGTCATCCGATATCAAGATCAAAGTGCAAAGCTTTGGTCGTTTCCTCAGCAATATGGTGATGCCAAATATCGGCGCGTTTATCGCGTGGGGTATTATCACCGCACTATTCATTCCGACAGGATGGTTACCGAACGAAACGCTGGCGAAGCTGGTCGGTCCGATGATCACCTATCTGCTGCCGCTGCTGATCGGTTATACCGGCGGTAAGCTGGTTGGCGGCGAGCGCGGCGGCGTAGTCGGCGCGATTACCACCATGGGCGTTATCGTCGGCGCGGATATGCCGATGTTCCTCGGCTCCATGATCGCCGGTCCACTGGGCGGCTGGGCTATTAAAAAATTCGACGTGTGGGTAGACGGTAAGATCAAGTCCGGTTTTGAGATGCTGGTGAATAACTTCTCCGCAGGCATCATCGGTATGATCCTCGCTATCCTGGCGTTCCTCGGCATTGGCCCGGCGGTTGAAGTTCTGTCGAAAATCCTGGCTGCGGGCGTTAACTTCATGGTGGCGCACGACATGCTGCCGCTGGCGTCTATCTTTGTTGAACCGGCAAAAATCCTGTTCCTCAATAACGCCATCAACCACGGTATCTTCTCGCCGCTGGGCATCCAGCAGTCTCACGATCTCGGCAAATCTATTTTCTTCCTGATTGAAGCCAACCCGGGTCCGGGGATGGGCGTCCTGCTGGCATACATGTTCTTTGGTCGCGGTAGCGCGAAACAGTCTGCGGGCGGTGCGGCAATTATCCACTTCCTCGGCGGTATTCACGAAATTTACTTCCCGTACGTACTGATGAACCCGCGCCTGATTCTGGCGGTTATCCTCGGCGGTATGACCGGCGTGTTTACCCTGACCCTTCTCAACGGCGGTCTGGTTTCTCCGGCCTCTCCGGGCTCCATCCTCGCCGTGCTGGCAATGACGCCGAAAGGCGCCTACTTCGCTAACATCGCCGCGATTGTTGCCGCCATGGCCGTCTCCTTCGTGGTTTCAGCCGTGCTGCTGAAAACCAGCAAAGTTAAAGAAGAAGATGATATTGAGGCCGCAACCCGCCGTATGCAGGATATGAAAGCGCAGTCCAAAGGCGGCGCCACTCCGCTGGCCGCGGGAGACGTGGCTAACGACCTGAGCCACGTGCGTAAAATCATCGTTGCCTGCGATGCCGGTATGGGCTCCAGCGCAATGGGCGCAGGCGTGCTGCGTAAAAAAGTGCACGATGCCGGACTGAGTAATATCTCCGTCACCAACTGTGCGATCAACAACCTGCCGCCGGATGTTGACCTGGTCATCACCCACCGCGACCTGACCGAGCGTGCGATGCGCCAGGTGCCGCAGGCGCAGCATATTTCGTTGACTAACTTCCTCGACAGCGGCCTGTACACCAGCCTGACCGAACGTCTGGTTGCGGCGCAGCGCCACACGGATAACGAAGAGAAAGTTCGCGATAGCCTGAAAGACAGCTTCGACGCGTCTGACACCAACCTGTTCAAACTCGGCGCGGAGAACATCTTCCTCGGTCGTAAAGCGGCAACGAAAGAAGAAGCGATTCTGTTTGCCGGCGAACAGCTGGTGAAAGGCGGCTACGTTGAACCGGAATACGTCCAGGCGATGCTGGATCGTGAAAAGCTGACCTCCACCTATCTGGGTGAGTCCATTGCGGTACCGCACGGCACCATTGAAGCCAAAGACCGCGTTCTGAAAACCGGCATCGTCTTCTGCCAGTACCCGGAAGGCGTGCGCTTTGGTGAAGAAGAGGATGAGGTGGCTCGCCTGGTTATCGGTATCGCCGCCCGTAATAACGAGCATATCCAGGTGATTACCAGCCTGACCAACGCGCTGGACGATGAGTCGGTGATTGAGCGTCTGGCGAAAACCACCAGCGTTGAAGAAGTTCTGACGCTGCTGAAAGCGTAACCTGTTGCCCGGCAGTGCGCCGGGCAACGCCCGCCTCTCCTCATTCGTGGGGAGAGGGTTCGGGTGAGGGAAAAGCCTCACCCGAACCCTCTCAGGTAAAAACATTAATTGAAGGTTAATACTATGAAAGCATTACATTTTGGCGCAGGTAATATCGGTCGTGGTTTTATCGGCAAACTGCTGGCGGACGCGGGGATACAGCTGACGTTCGCGGATGTAAATCAGGTCGTGCTTGATGCCCTGAATGCCCGTCATAGCTATCAGGTTCACGTGGTCGGCGAGAATGAGCAGGTCGATACCGTTTCCGGCGTTGACGCCGTCAGCAGCATCGGCGACGAAGTTGTCGAGCTGATTGCCAGCGTGGATCTGGTGACCACCGCCGTCGGCCCGGTCGTGCTGGAACGCATCGCCCCGGCGATTGCCAAAGGCCTGGTCAAACGTAAAGCGCAGGGGGTTACTGCCCCGCTCAACATCATCGCCTGCGAGAACATGGTCCGCGGTACCACCCAGCTGAAGGGACATGTCTTTAACGCCCTGGGCGAAGAAGATAAAGCCTGGGTTGAAGCCAACGTCGGCTTCGTTGATTCCGCCGTTGACCGCATCGTTCCGCCATCGGCTTCCGCTACTCACGATCCGCTGGAAGTCACCGTGGAAACCTTCAGCGAGTGGATTGTCGACAAGACCCAGTTCAAAGGCGAACTGCCGAACATCCCCGGTATGGAATTAACCGATAACCTGATGGCATTTGTCGAACGTAAGCTATTCACCTTAAACACCGGACATGCTATAACCGCCTACCTCGGAAAACTGGCGGGTCATCAGACCATCCGTGACGCGATTCTTGATGAGAAGATTCGCGCTGTGGTTAAAGGGGCCATGGAAGAGAGCGGCGCGGTGCTGATTAAACGCTATGCCTTTGACGCGCAGAAGCATGCTGCTTACATCCAGAAAATTCTCGGTCGCTTTGAGAACCCGTATTTGAAAGATGACGTTGAGCGCGTTGGCCGCCAGCCGCTGCGTAAACTGAGCGCTGGCGACCGTTTAATTAAGCCGCTGCTTGGTACGCTGGAATACGGCCTGCCGCACCGGAATCTGCTGAAAGGGATCGCCGCGGCGATGCACTTCCGCAGCGAAGACGATCCGCAGGCGCAGGAACTGGCGGCGCTGATTGCCGAGAAAGGCCCACAGGCCGCGCTGGCGCAGATTTCTGGTCTGGACGCGGCAAGCGAAGTGGTGGCGGAAGCCGTTAACGACTACAACGCGACCAAATGAGGCAAGACCTGGCGCGGTCCGAACCGCGCCCATTACTTATGTCAGATATGCAGGCAATAATGGAAGAAACACAGGCATTTGAAAACCGTGTGCTTGAACGTCTGAATGCTGGCAAAACCGTACGAAGCTTCCTGATCGCCGCCGTTGAACTGCTTACGGAAGCGGTCAATATCCTGGTGCTTCAGGTATTCCGTAAAGACGACTACGCGGTGAAATACGCAGTGGAGCCGTTGCTGGACGGCGACGGGCCGCTGGGCGACCTTTCCGTACGCCTGAAGCTGATCTACGGCCTTGGGGTGATTAGCCGCGCCGAATATGAAGATGCCGAACTGCTGATGGCCATGCGCGAAGAGTTGAATCACGATGGTAATGAGTACAGTTTTACCGACGATGAGATCCTCGGACCGTTTGGCGAGCTGCACTGCGTCGCCGCCCTGCCGCCCACGCCGCAATTCGATGATAGCGATGCGGAGCTGCTGGCAATGCAAAAGCTGCGCTACCAGCAGGTCGTACGTTCAACAATGATGCTTTCTCTGACCGAGCTGATTTCTAAAATCAGCTTAAAAAAAGCCTTTCAAAAATCAACGCTCTGATTCTGACTCTTGCTGGTCGCACGTCGGCCGATAAAGCTGACGATAATACTCAAGACGTCGCAGAAACAGCGCTTCTTTATCAGCCGGAATATCCGGCGGTATATGCTGCAAACGCGGAGATTTTTTTAGATATTCCATAAAAGCCTGACTTGAAGCCATAAAATCTACGGCTTTATCAATAATACGCGGTACGCCGTCGCCTATTTTCGCCATCACGCTCTCCTCTGCTGGGGAATGATCCTATTAAGGATTAGCCAAAAATAGCGTTTCAGATGAGGAAAACGTGCTTAACAGCCGACAGGCTTCACAGAAATGAGTATTCGCCAACTCTGCCTTGAAACAGGAATAATTTTCAATAAGTTATATTGTGCCGTTACGCCTGTTAAGGGTAAAAAAATGGCGTCGTTTTGATAAATAACTACCCACAACCCAAGCGACAGCACATACTATAGTCTGATAATGCCCCTTTCTTAATAGATTAAACCACCATGAAAGAAGTCGAAAAAAACGAAATTAAGCGCCTGAGCGATCGTCTTGATGCTATCCGCCACCAGCAGGCCGAGCTGTCACTGGTCGAAGCTGCTGACAAGTACGCCGAACTGGAAAAAGAGAAAACCACCATTGAGACGGAGCTCGTCCGCCTGCGTGAGGTTCAGGGCCAGAAGCTGAGCAAAGAAGCGCAAAAGCTGATGAGCATGCCGCATCGCCGCGCCATCACCAAAAAAGAGCAGGCCGATATGGGCAAGCTTAAGAAAAGCGTACGCGGTTTAGTCGTTGTCCACCCGATGACCGCGCTGGGACGCGAAATGGGCCTCAAAGAGATGACCGGCTTCTCAAAAACCGAGTTCTGATATTTTCATCCCGTGAATCTCCCGGCTCGCGCTACGCTTAGCCGGGCTACGGGTTCACTGCCCTCTGCGAGAGGGTAGCCCGGGCAGATGCGCAGCATCGCCTCCGGGAAATGTGCCGAACCTGGTGTAACGGCGCCGCTGCCTCCCGGTGGCGTTGTGCTGACCGGGCTACGGGTTCACAGCCCTCTGCGAGACGGTAGCCCGGACAGATGCGCTGCATCGCCTCCGGGATCTATTCTGATTCTAACGCTATTCACCGCCCCAATTGGCCCTACCAATTATTTCTTAAACCCTCTAATGGTTCACATATCCATCATTTTCCGTCACAATCATATTGCCCAGCAATAACATTTGATTAACCATTCCTTGTCGTTAATCCTACAATCGCAATTTGGCTGGGCCAATTTTACAAATGATGTGACCTGCTAAGAGCACAAGACTCAGCACGGCATCATGGCGGCCCGATGGAGACCTGCATGAACCTCTGGCAACAAAATTACGATCCGGCCGGCAACATCTGGCTATCGAGTCTTATCGCATCGCTACCGATTCTGTTTTTCTTTTTTGCCCTGATTAAGCTCAAGCTGAAAGGGTACGTCGCTGCGACCTGGACCGTGGTCATTGCGCTCTCCGTCGCCCTGCTGTTCTACAAGATGCCGGTTGACCACGCGCTGGCCTCCGTCATCTACGGGTTCTTCTACGGCCTGTGGCCAATCGCGTGGATTATTATCGCCGCGGTCTTCGTCTATAAAATTTCGGTGAAAACCGGGCAGTTCGACATTATCCGCTCATCGATCTTATCGATTACTCCGGACCAGCGTCTGCAAATGCTGATCGTCGGTTTCTCCTTCGGCGCCTTCCTTGAAGGGGCCGCCGGTTTTGGCGCGCCGGTCGCCATCACCGCAGCGCTGCTGGTAGGACTCGGCTTTAACCCGCTGTATGCGGCGGGCCTGTGCCTGATCGTTAATACCGCGCCGGTGGCGTTTGGCGCGATGGGCATTCCGATTCTGGTCGCCGGGCAGGTTACGGGACTCGACAGCTTTGAAATTGGCCAGATGGTCGGCCGCCAGCTGCCGTTTCTGACCATCATCGTGCTGTTCTGGATCATGGCGATTATGGACGGCTGGCGCGGCATTAAAGAGACCTGGCCTGCGGTCATGGTTGCCGGCGGCTCCTTTGCTATCGCTCAGTACCTCAGCTCAAACTTCCTCGGCCCGGAGCTGCCGGACATTATCTCTTCGCTGGTATCGCTGGTCTGTCTGACGCTGTTCCTCAAACGCTGGCAGCCGGTACGCATCTTTCGCTTCGGCGATATGGGCGCATCGCAGGTCGATATGAACCTGGCGCGCACGCACTACACGCCGGGACAGGTGATTCGCGCCTGGACACCGTTCCTGTTTCTGACCGCCACCGTGACCCTGTGGAGCGTGCCGCCGTTCAAAGCGCTCTTCGCTCCCGGCGGCGCAATGTACGATTTTGTGATTAATATTTCCGTGCCGTTCCTCGACAAGATGGTAGCGCGCATGCCGCCGGTGGTTAGCGAAGCCACGCCATATGCCGCGGTCTATAAATTTGACTGGCTCTCCGCCACCGGCACCGCGATCCTGTTCGCCGCGCTGCTTTCCATCGTCTGGCTGCGCATGAAGCCAAAAGATGCGATTTCCACCTTTGGCAGCACGCTGAGAGAGCTGGCGTTGCCGATTTACTCCATCGGCATGGTGCTGGCGTTCGCCTTTATTTCCAACTATTCCGGTCTATCCTCAACGCTGGCGCTGGCGCTGGCGCACACCGGCCATGCATTTACCTTCTTCTCGCCGTTCCTCGGTTGGCTGGGGGTATTCCTGACCGGTTCAGATACCTCGTCTAACGCGCTTTTTGCCGCGCTGCAGGCCACTGCGGCCCAGCAGATTGGCGTCTCCGATATCCTGCTGGTCGCAGCAAATACCACCGGCGGCGTGACCGGGAAAATGATCTCCCCGCAGTCGATCGCCATCGCCTGTGCGGCGGTCGGCCTGGTGGGTAAGGAGTCCGATCTGTTCCGCTTTACCGTCAAACACAGCCTGATTTTCACCTGTATGGTCGGCGTCATCACCACGCTGCAGGCGTATGTCTTAACCTGGATGATCCCGTGATAGTGATGCCAAAACGCCTTGCCGACGACGTCGCCCGTCGCGTGCGGGCGCTGATTGAAGAACAAAAGCTGGAGGCGGGCATGCGATTGCCCGCCGAGCGCCAGCTGGCAACGCAGCTCGGCGTATCGCGCAATTCTCTGCGCGAAGCGCTGGCGATGTTAGTCAACGAAGGGGTGCTGCTCAGCCGTCGCGGCGGCGGCACCTTCGTGCGCTGGCAGCACGAAGCGTGGTCGGAGCAAAACATCGTTCAACCGCTGAAGACGCTGCTCTCCGACGACCCCGATTACAGCTTTGATATCCTCGAAGCCCGTCATGCTATTGAAGCCAGCACCGCCTGGCATGCGGCAATGCGGGCAACCGATGCCGAAAAAGAGAAAATCCGCCTCTGCTTTGAAGCCACCCAAAGTGAAGACCCGGACCTGGCCTCGCAGGCCGATGTCCGCTTCCACCTGGCGATCGCCGAAGCCTCGCACAACGTGGTGCTCCTGCAAACCATGCGCGGTTTTTTTGACCTCTTACAATCCTCAGTCAAGGAGAGCCGCCAGCGGATGTATCTCGTCCCGCCGGTATTCGCTCGCCTCACCGAACAGCACCTGGCGGTCATGGAGGCGATTGTCGCCGGTGACCCGGAAGGTGCCAGACAGGCGATGATGGCCCATTTGGGCTTCGTTCACGCCACCATCAAACGTTTTGATGAAGACCAGGCCCGCCAGGCGCGAATTACCCGCCTGCCCGGTGACCATAACGACAATTCCAGGGAGAACTTGTGATGATTATTTCCGCCGCCAGCGACTACCGCGCCGCCGCACAGCGTATCCTGCCACCGTTCCTGTTCCACTACATCGACGGCGGCGCTTACGCCGAGCACACCCTGCGCCGCAACGTTGAGGATCTCTCCGACGTGGCCCTGCGCCAGCGCATTCTGCGCAATATGTCGGATCTGAGCCTGGAAACCACCTTATTCAATGAGAAGCTGGCGATGCCAACGGCGCTGGCGCCGGTTGGGCTGTGCGGGATGTACGCGCGCCGTGGTGAAGTGCAGGCCGCCGGCGCAGCGGATGAGAAAGGCATACCCTTCACCCTCTCTACCGTTTCCGTCTGCCCGATAGAAGAAGTTGCCCCGACCATTAAGCGTCCGATGTGGTTCCAGCTGTACGTTCTGCGCGACCGCGGCTTTATGCGCAACGCGCTGGAGCGCGCGAAGGCGGCGGGTTGTTCAACGCTGGTCTTTACCGTCGATATGCCGACCCCCGGCGCACGCTATCGCGATGCTCACTCCGGGATGAGCGGCCCGAACGCGGCGATGCGCCGCTACTGGCAGGCCGTGACCCATCCGCAGTGGGCATGGGACGTCGGATTAAACGGCCGCCCACATGATTTAGGCAACATCTCCGCCTACCTCGGCAAGCCGACCGGCCTGGAGGATTACATCGGCTGGCTGGCGAATAACTTCGATCCCTCGATTTCCTGGAAAGACCTTGAGTGGATCCGTGAATTTTGGGATGGCCCGATGGTGATCAAGGGGATCCTCGATCCGGAAGATGCCCGCGACGCGGTGCGCTTCGGCGCAGATGGCATCGTGGTGTCTAACCACGGCGGCCGCCAGCTTGATGGGGTGCTCTCTTCCGCCCGCGCCCTGCCCGCGATTGCCGATGCGGTTAAAGGCGACATTACGATTCTCGCCGATAGCGGCATCCGCAACGGCCTCGATGTCGTGCGCATGATTGCCCTCGGCGCCGATAGCGTGCTGCTGGGCCGCGCTTATCTGTATGCGCTGGCCACGCACGGCAAGCAGGGTGTCGCCAATCTGCTGAACCTGATCGAAAAAGAGATGAAGGTGGCGATGACGCTGACCGGGACGAAAACCATCGGCGAAATCAGTCGTGAATCCCTGGTGCAAAACGCCGATGCGCTGCGGACTTTTGATGTTATTAAGGCGGGGAATGCGGCGGTTACCTCTAACCCTGAAGGAACCGTCCGGCAGGCGGGTTAACTTCCTCGTCGGGCCATCCGGCTCACAGGCTGGCGCCGGTTTGCTCCCGCTCCCTTTCCGCGAGAGGGTCGGGGTGAGGGTTAGCCAAATATCTGCTATTCTGCCCCCCGCAATTAAGGGGGCAGCATGCTTAACATCGTCTTATTTGAACCAGAAATCCCGCCAAATACCGGGAATATCATCCGCCTGTGCGCTAACACCGGCTTCAATCTGCATATTATCGAGCCTATGGGGTTTGCCTGGGATGATAAGCGCCTGCGCCGCGCCGGTCTGGATTACCACGAGTTCGCCGCCGTCCAGCGCCATCGCGATTACGCCGCGTTTGTTGAAAGCGCAAAGCCGCAGCGCCTGTTCGCCCTGACCACCAAAGGCACGCCGGCGCACAGCGCGGTGAGCTATCAGGACGGCGATTATCTGATGTTTGGCCCGGAAACTCGCGGACTGCCGGGCAGTATTCTTGATGCTCTGCCGCCAGAACAAAAAATCCGTATTCCGATGATGCCGGACAGCCGCAGCATGAACCTGTCAAATGCGGTGTCGGTGGTGGTCTATGAAGCCTGGCGCCAGCTGGGATATCCCGGCGCGGTACTGCGCAGCTGAGCTGGCTTTCTCCCGGAGGCGGCGCGTAGCGCCTGTCCGGGCTACCAGACTGCGCTCGGCTTTGTAGCCCGGATAGATGCGCAGCATCGCCTCCGGGAAATCAATCAAATACCGTCACCGTACTCGAAGGTATGGTGTATGCCATTAAAGTGCTGATCCATATCCATTGCGGGCTTATCGCTCTCTGGCTTGCCCACAATACGGGCCGGTACGCCTGCGGCGGTGGTATGCGGCGGCACCGGCTGCAGCACCACCGAACCCGCGCCGATTTTTGCTCCGCGCCCGACTTCGATGTTGCCAAGGATCTTCGCCCCGGCGCCAATCATCACCCCTTCACGAATTTTCGGATGACGATCGCCGCTAGTTTTACCGGTACCGCCGAGGGTCACGGATTGCAGAATCGACACATCGTCTTCAATCACCGCCGTTTCGCCGACAACAATACCGGTGGCGTGGTCAAGCATGATCCCGCGGCCAATCTTCGCCGCCGGGTGGATATCCACCTGGAACGATACGGAAACCTGATTTTGCAGGAAGATCGCCAGCGCCCGACGCCCCTGATTCCATAGCCAGTGGCCGATACGATAGGCCTGCAGCGCGTGGAACCCTTTCAGGTAAAGCAGGGGGGTCGAGTATTTATCCACCGCCGGGTCGCGCGTTCGCACCGCCTGAATATCGCAGGCAGCGGAAGCGATCATTTCCGGGTCAGCGGCGTAGGCCTCTTCCACCACTTCTCGGATTGCGATGGCGGGCATAATCGGAGAAGCCAGCTTGTTCGCCAGCATATAGCTCAGGGCGCTGCCGAGATTTTCGTGCTTGAGTAGCGTGGCGTGGTAAAAACTGGCGAGCATCGGCTCACAGTCAGCTAAAGCCCGGGCTTCGGCTTTAATGTTATTCCAGACGATATCCAGTTCTTCACACGGCATTGCTGACTCCAGACGATATAATCATGACCGGCCAGTTCTTCGCTGGCCGGGTCATTCAGGTGATCCAGGTTCCATTACGGTTAATTGCTGCGCTCGTCCTTGCGTGCACGGCCTAATAAGGTCAATGCTGCCTCGCGCGCAATTTTTCCGCAATACAATACCTGATAAATTTCCTCGGTTATTGGCATTTCGACGCCTAAACGCTGCGCCAGAACGCGAACCTCTTTGGTATTGCGATAGCCTTCAACCACCTGGCCAATCTTCTCCTGAGCGCTTTGCACATCCATACCCTGGCCGAGCATCATGCCGAAGCGGCGGTTACGCGACTGGTTATCGGTGCAGGTGAGCACCAGATCGCCTAAGCCCGCCATACCCATAAAGGTTTCCGGATCGGCGCCAAGGGCCTCCCCGAGGCGAGACATTTCGACCAGCCCGCGGGTAATCAGCGCGGTACGCGCATTGGCGCCAAAGCCGATACCGTCAGACATGCCGGCGCCGATAGCGATAACGTTTTTCACCGCTCCGCCGAGCTGCACGCCGATAAAATCCGGGTTGATATAGACGCGGAAGCTCTTGCCGCAGTGCAGCAAGCGTTGCAAATCATCAGCAAACTGCGGATCCGTCGACGCCAGCGATATCGCCGTCGGCAGGCCTGCCGCCAGCTCTTTCGCAAAGGTCGGACCGGAAATTACCGCCAGCGGAATATCGTCGCCCAGGGCTTCACGGGCCACGTCCTGCAGCAGGCGTCCGGTTTCCGCTTCCAGACCTTTTGTCGCCCAGACCAGACGAGCGTCAGAGCGCATCAGCGGTTTAATCTGCCGCAGCACTTCGCCGAAAACGTGGCTCGGCACGACTACCAGAATATCGCGGCTGGCAGCCAGCGCGGTCGCCAGATCGCTTTCCAGATGCAGCGTGTCGGGGAAAGGAACGTCAGGAAGAAATGCGGCGTTGCAGCGATCGTGCTGCAGCGTCGCAATATGTTTCGGGTCATGGCCCCACAGCACAACGTGGTGGCCATTTCTTGCCAGGGTGATGGCAAGAGCGGTGCCGTAAGAGCCGGCACCGATTACAGTCATTGCAGCGTTAAGCGCGTTCATCAGGCATCCTGATGTTGTTCAGCACCTTCGCCAGCCTGCTGCTGCAGATAGTTCATAAACAGCGCATCGAAGTTCACTGGCGCAAGGTTCAGTTGCGGGAAGGTACCGCGAGAAACCAGGCTGGTGATGCACTCACGCGCGTACGGGAACAGAATGTTCGGGCAGTATGCGCCGAGGCAGTGCGCCATCTGGGTACCGTCGATGCCTTCGATGGAGAAAATACCGCCCTGCTGAACTTCACACAGGAATGCAGTTTCTTCGCCCAGCGAGGCGGTTACGGTGACACGCAGCACCACTTCATACACGCCTTCAGCCAGCTGGCTGGAAGCTGTATCCAGATCAAGTTTAACTTCCGGCTGCCAATCTTTCTGGAAAACTTGCGGCGCGTTCGGCGCTTCAAAAGAAATATCTTTGGTATAGATGCGCTGAATCTGGAAAGTCATTTCGGTGCTGTTTTGTTCTGACATAGTAAAACCCTTTCGTGTTGTCCTTAAGTACGCCCGTCCAATGGAGATGAGCGCAAAAAATTAGCGCAAGAGGGGATCGAGTCCACCACGTGAATCAAGCGCATACAAGTCGTCACAGCCGCCAATGTGCTGCGCATCAATAAAAATCTGCGGAACCGTCGTCCTACCGCTGCGCTGAATCATCTCTTCACGCTTTGCAGCATCGCCATCGATAGGCAACTCGTTGAACGTGACGCCCTTGCTGTTCAGCAAGGCTTTCGCACGCACGCAAAACGGACATGTCGCTTTGGTATAGATATCAATATTGGCCATGACTTCACTCCTGTTTTTACCCCCGAGGGTTTTACACCGCAGGCAATGTTCCCCCGCTGGCGAATCGCCGGCACAGGGGAAACCGCACTACGCCATAAAGACGCGGGTAAATTATTTACCGCGTACCAGCGGAAGGTTCTCGCCGCTCCAGCCTGCGATGCCTTCCTTCAGTACGAAGACCTTTTCAAAACCGGCTTTGTTCAGCGCGCTGGCGGGTTCTTGCGCCTGCATACCTGAGCCGTCTACTACTATAATGGGTTGTGCTTTGTGCTTTTCCAACTCGCCGACGTTATTTGCTTTGATATCGCTCGGCAGCAGGTTAATAGAACCCGCAATATGACCTTTGCGGAAATCGTCACGCTGACGCAGGTCGACAACCACGGCATCTTCTTTGTTGATCAGGCGCGTCGCTTCACCGCGGGTGATGACTTTAACTTTCGACATCAGCCCTTTAAAGGTGGTGAACAGCACCGCCGCCAGCAGCGCGACCCACGCGATGCTCAGGACGGGGTGACGGCTGATGAATTGCATAATTTCTTGCATGGGGGGTTACAACTCCCGACTAAGTGAGAAAAAAACCAGGGAAGGAGTATACCTGTGCATTGCGGCAAATACAGCCAGTGAGCGCGATGTAATGTATTTTCTGCGGCCCGTCACGAAAAAAAACCGCTCTCGCCGCGGCGATGCGCTCTGGCCGCCCTCTTTCTTTGATCTTTTACGGTGATTTGATCGATTCAGCTGTAGTAAAATTACGCAAATTTTCTGTCTTTGAGCATGAGGTTGTCGCAATGTCGGTTTCTAAAAAACCTATGGTACTGGTGATTCTGGATGGCTATGGCTACCGTGAAGACCAGCAGGATAACGCTATTTACAGCGCCAAAACCCCTGTTATGGACGCACTGTGGGCAAAACGTCCGCATACTCTGATTGATGCGTCAGGCCTGGAAGTCGGTCTGCCGGATCGTCAAATGGGTAACTCCGAAGTGGGCCACGTCAACCTCGGCGCGGGCCGCATCGTGTATCAGGACCTGACCCGCCTGGACGTTGAAATCAAAGAACGCACCTTCTTCGCCAACCCGGTACTGACCGGCGCGGTGGATAAAGCCGTTGCCGCTGGCAAAGCCGTGCATATCATGGGCCTGATGTCTCCGGGCGGCGTCCACAGCCACGAAGACCACATCATGGCGATGGTGGAGCTGGCAGCCGAACGCGGCGCGGATAAAATCTATTTGCACGCTTTCCTCGACGGCCGCGATACCCCGCCGCGCAGCGCTGAAAAGACGCTGGCGAAATTCGAAGATAAATTTGCCGCACTCGGCAAGGGCCGCGTCGCCTCAATCATTGGCCGCTACTACGCCATGGATCGCGACAACCGTTGGGATCGCGTTGAGCAGGCTTACGATCTGATGACTCTGGCGAAAGGCGAGTTCCAGGCCGATACCGCCGTTGCGGGCCTCCAGGCCGCTTATGCACGCGATGAAAACGATGAATTCGTGAAAGCAACCGTTATTCGCGCTGAAGGCCAGGCCGATGCGGCCATGGAAGACGGCGATGCGCTGATTTTCATGAACTTCCGTGCCGACCGCGCTCGCGAAATCACCCGCGCCTTCGTTAACGCCGATTTCGACGGATTTGCCCGTAAGAAAGTGGTTAACCTCGATTTCGTCATGCTGACCGAGTACGCCGCAGACATTAAAGTCGCCTGTGCTTATCCGCCGGCATCTCTGGTGAACACCTTCGGCGAATGGATGGCGAAAAATGACAAAACCCAGCTGCGCATCTCCGAAACTGAAAAATACGCTCACGTCACCTTCTTCTTCAACGGCGGCGTTGAAGAGCCGTTCAAAGGCGAAGAGCGCATTCTGATCAATTCACCGAAGGTCGCAACCTACGATCTGCAGCCGGAAATGAGCTCCGCTGAGCTGACCGAAAAACTGGTTGCCGCCATCAAGGGCGGTCAGTTCGACACCATCATCTGCAACTACCCGAACGGCGATATGGTTGGCCACACCGGGGTGATGGAAGCCGCCGTTAAAGCGGTCGAAGCGCTGGATGACTGCATCGACCAGGTGAGCAAAGCCGTTGAATCCGTAGGCGGACAGCTGCTGATCACCGCAGACCACGGCAACGCCGAGCAGATGCGCGATCCGGCCACTGGCCAGGCGCACACCGCGCACACCAACCTGCCGGTTCCGCTGATTTACGTTGGCGATAAAAACGTCAAAGCGGTCAACGGCGGCAAACTTTCCGACATCGCGCCGACCATGTTGACGCTGATGGGAATGGAAATCCCGCAAGAGATGACTGGCAAGCCGCTGTTCATCGTGGAATAATCCTTCCCCATGAGGGGAAAGGCGACTTATTCAACTACATGGATCGCAACGGCAGTTCGATCCGTCCTTTACGCCAGCGCGCTTAGCGCTGGCGTATTGCTGTGCGCCGCATCTGCTCACGCCGACGATCGCGACCAGCTTAAATCCATTCAGGCCGACATCGCCGCTAAACAGCGGGCGATTAAACAGCAGCAGCAGCAGCGTGCTTCCCTGGTTGCCCAGCTTAAAGCGCAGGAGGAGGCCATCTCCGCCGCCGCGCGCAAGCTGCGCGAAACCCAGGAAACGCTGAACCAGCTAAATAAGCAGATCGACGAAATGAACGCCGCGCTCGCGAAGCTGGAGCGTCAGCGCGCCTCGCAGGAGCGCAACCTTTCCGCCCAGCTCGATGCCGCGTTTCGTCAGGGGCCGCACACCGGCATCCAGATGATCCTCAGCGGCGAAGAGGGGCAGCGTAATCAGCGTCTGCAGGCCTACTTTGGCTATCTGAACCAGGCGCGTCAGGAAACCATCGCCCAGCTCAAGCAAACTCGCGAAGACGTGGCGGTGCAAAAATCCATGCTGGAAGAGAAACAGAGCCAGCAGCAAACCCTGGTGTACGAGCAGCGCGCCCAGCAGAGTAAGCTGGAGCAGGCGCGCAACGAGCGTAAAAAAACCCTCGCCAGCCTTGAATCCTCTATTCAGCAAGGCCAGCAGCAGCTCAGCGAAATGCGGGCTAACGAATCACGCCTGCGCGGTCGTATCGCCCAGGCGGCGGCGGCGGCCAAAGCGCGAGCGGATCGCGAAGCCCGCGAAGCGCAGGACGTACGCAATCGCCAGCAGGAAGCCTCACGTAAAGGCACCACCTACAAACCTACCGAAAGCGAACGCTCGCTGATGTCCCGCACCGGCGGGCTTGGTTCACCGCGAGGCCAGGCATTCTGGCCGGTTCGCGGCTCAATTCTCCATCGCTATGGCGAACAGCTGCAAGGTGAACTACGTTGGAAGGGGATGGTTATCGCTGCGTCTGAAGGCACCGAGGTCAAAGCCGTTGCCGATGGTCGGGTTATTCTTGCCGACTGGCTGCAGGGCTATGGCCTGGTGGTGGTCGTTGAACACGGCAAAGGCGACATGAGTCTTTACGGCTATAACCAAAGCGCGCTGGTCAGCGTCGGCACTCAGGTCCGGGCGGGCCAGCCGATCGCTCTCGTAGGCAGCAGCGGCGGTCAGGGCCGCCCGTCGCTCTATTTCGAAATTCGCCGCCAGGGTCAGGCGGTCAATCCACAGCCGTGGTTGGGAAGATAAGTTTTGCTTCAATTTCGCAGAATTGCACTCGCGGTAACCAGTACGCTGGTTATGGCGTCGCCGGTTTTTGCCGGCAAACTCTCTATTGTTATCGACGACTTTGGCTATCGTCCACAAACGGAAAATCAGGTGCTGGCGCTGCCAGCGACGATCTCCGTTGCCGTACTTCCTAATGCGCCCCACGCCCGCGAAATGGCGACGAAAGCGCATAATCTCGGCCACGAGGTGCTAATTCACCTGCCGATGGCGCCGATCAGCAAACAGCCGCTGGAAAAAGATACCCTCCGCCCGGAGATGAACAGCAGCGAGATAGAACGCATTATCCGCGAAGCCTACGGCAAGGTTCCGTACGCCGTGGGGCTGAATAACCATATGGGCAGCGCCATGACGTCGAATCTCTTCGGTATGCAGAAAGTGATGCAGGCGCTTGAGCGCTACAATCTCTACTTCCTGGATAGCGTCACCATCGGCAATACCCAGGCCATGCGGGCGGCGCAGGGCACCGGCGTTAAGGTGATTAAGCGTAAGGTTTTCCTCGACGATACCCAAAACGAAGCGGATATTCGCTATCAGTTCAACCGCGCCATCGCTTTGGCGCGACGCAACGGTTCCGCAATTGCTATCGGCCACCCGCACCCGACGACGGTGCGCGTGCTGCAGCAGATGGTGTATAACCTGCCGCCGGATATCACCCTGGTTCGCCCGAGCAGCCTGCTCAACGAGCCGCAGGTGGACACCTCAACGCCGAACGCTGCCCCGCCGCCGAAACAGCCGCCGCGCAACCCGTTCCGTGGCGTGAAGCAGTGCAAATCTAAGCGCCCTCCGGAGCCGATCAACGCCAGTCGCTTCTTTACCATTCTGAGCGAAAGCATCAGCAAGAGTACGCTGGTGCAGTATTACCAGCTGAAGTGGCAGGGCTGGGATACCCCCACCAACTAAACCGTCCTGGAGTCCCGGCGTTTATCCGCCGCGGATTCCGGCTTATCCTGATGGGCATACCAGGCTTTAAAGTATTTCAGAAAGCTATAAAAGGTCGCATAGAGCCCGGTGACCACGCCCACCTTACCCTTTCGCCAGGCCCCGCTGAACAGATACCATTTAAAGAAAGCGCCAATCGCGCTGATCGCTCCGCGTGCGAGAGATGGCCTGATCTTCTGGTATTTAACCAGCCGCGTAGTGTAGCTATTGAGCTTATTAAACACCTCATGCAGGGAGTAAAAGGTGTCGTGTCGCACGAAGCCCGGTAGCTTGCTGGAGTGCTGAAAGCCCACGACCTGATCGTCTACCGGCCGATCGTTGAACCTGGCGACGGAGCGATTAAACAAGCGAACCGGGAAATCCGGCGATGATACCGGATAAATGGTGCGAACCTCCTCGCCCAGTACGAACCAGTAACGCGGCAGTCGCCAGGCGCGGGCCGGGTCAGGATCGTCCCCCGCCTTCAGCGCCAGAATAGCCGCCACCACTTCGTCGTCAAGAATCTCATCGCTATCCATACACAGCACCCAATCGTGGCAGGCCAGAGAGGTCGCGTAGTTCATCTGCGCGCCGTGAGAAGTATAGGGATGATGGTGAACGGTGAGCCCGAACTGTTGGCAAATCTGCAGCGTGGCATCCGTGCTGCCTGAGTCGATGACGATAAATTCATCGGCCACCTTAAGCAAAGGTGGTAAAACCTCCCGTAATAAGCGGGATGAATTACAGGTCAATAAGCATACAGAGAGTTTAAGCATAGTATTTGTGTGGTTAAACTGCGATTAAACTGACTGTATAAACGAATAGGTGAGAAAGCGATTTAGAAAAAGTGCGGAGTGGATTAAAAATCAGAAAAGTGGAAGTCAGCTCTCTAAATAAAGCGCCCGCAGGCGCTTTTTTAAGCTCAAATTCGGAGCAGGTTAATCCCAGCTGAGAATAACTTTGCCAGACTGGCCGGAGCGCATCGCGTCAAAGCCCTGCTGGAAATCATCAATGCCAAAGCGGTGGGTGATGATCGGCGACAGATCGAGGCCGGACTGGATGAGCGCGGCCATCTTGTACCAGGTTTCGAACATTTCGCGACCATAAATCCCTTTGATAAACAGCCCCTTGAAGATCACCTTGGTCCAATCGATGGACATATCCGACGGCGGAATACCCAGCATGGCGATGCGCCCGCCATGGTTCATGGTATCGAGCATGGTGCGGAACGCCGGCGGCGCACCGGACATCTCGAGGCCCACATCGAAGCCTTCCGTCATGCCCAGCTCGGCCATCACATCGCTAAGGTTCTCTTTCGCCACATTCACCGCCCGGGTGACGCCCATTTTGCGCGCCAGTTCCAGGCGATATTCGTTAACGTCGGTAATCACGACGTTGCGCGCACCAACGTGTTTCGCCACCGCGGCCGCCATCACGCCGATGGGGCCTGCGCCGGAAACCAGTACGTCTTCACCCACGAGGTCGAATGAAAGCGCGGTATGTACAGCGTTGCCAAACGGGTCAAAAATCGATGCCAGATCGTCGGAGATATTGTCCGGAATTTTAAAAGCGTTAAACGCCGGGATCACCAGATATTCGGCAAAACAGCCCGGACGGTTCACGCCGACGCCCGTCGTATTGCGGCACAGATGCGTACGGCCGGCGCGGCAGTTACGGCAGTGGCCGCAGGTGATATGCCCCTCGCCGGAAACGCGGTCGCCCAGCTTAAAGCCGCGAACTTCCTGACCGATACCCACCACTTCGCCAACGTATTCATGGCCCACAACCATCGGTACCGGAATGGTCTTTTGCGACCATTCGTCCCAGTTATAGATATGTACGTCGGTACCGCAAATCGCGGTCTTGCGAATTTTAATCAGCAGATCGTTGTGGCCGACTTCCGGTTCCGGTACGTCGGTCATCCAGATGCCTTCTTCCGCCTTCAGTTTGGATAACGCTTTCATCTCACACCCTCAGGCAATGACGCCCAGTTGTTTACCGATGCGGGTAAAGGCTTCCACCGCACGTTCAATTTGTTCAGGGGTATGCGCCGCAGACATCTGGGTACGTATACGCGCCTGGCCTTTTGGAACCACCGGATAGAAGAATCCGGTGACGTAGATACCTTCTTTTTGCAGCTCGCGCGCGAACTGCTGCGCCACGGTGGCTTCACCGAGCATTACCGGGATAATGGCGTGGTCGGCGCCCGCGAGGGTAAACCCTGCCGCAGTCATTTTTTCGCGGAACAGGCGCGCGTTCGACCACAGGCGGTCGCGCAGTTCGCTGCCGGCTTCCACCATCTCCAGCACTTTGATCGAAGCGGCGACAATCGCCGGAGCCAGCGAGTTGGAGAACAAATACGGACGCGAGCGCTGGCGCAGCCACTCGACGACTTCTTTGCGCGCGGCAGTATAGCCGCCGGACGCGCCGCCCAGCGCTTTACCCAGCGTACCGGTGATAATGTCAACGCGGCCCATCACGTCGCAGTACTCATGGGAACCGCGGCCGTTTTCCCCTACGAAACCCACAGCATGAGAATCATCGACCATCACCAGCGCATCGTATTTATCCGCGAGGTCGCAAACGCCTTTCAGGTTGGCTATCACGCCGTCCATCGAAAACACGCCATCGGTGGCGATCAGCACATGACGCGCGCCGGCTTCACGCGCCTCTTTCAGACGGGCTTCCAGCTCCTGCATGTCGTTGTTGGCATAGCGGAAGCGCTTCGCTTTACACAGGCGCACGCCGTCGATGATCGACGCGTGGTTCAGGGCATCGGAGATAATCGCATCCTCTGCGCCGAGCAGAGTTTCAAACAGTCCGCCGTTGGCGTCGAAGCAGGAGGAGTACAGAATCGCGTCTTCCATGCCTAAAAAATCCGCCAGCTTCTTCTCAAGCGCTTTGTGGCTATCCTGAGTGCCGCAGATAAAGCGCACGGAGGCCATGCCAAAACCGTGGCTATCCATACCGCTTTTCGCGGCGGCAATGAGATCCGGGTGGTTCGCGAGACCCAGATAGTTATTGGCGCAGAAGTTAATGACCTGGCTACCGCCGACGGTGATATCCGCCTGCTGCGCCGAAGTAATAATACGCTCTTCTTTAAACAACCCTTCCGCGCGCGCGGAATCGAGGTCATTGGTTAACTGTTTGTAGAAATCACCACGCATTGCAACTCTCCAGATTCGGCAAAATTTGGCACATATTACCTAAAGCTATACGCTGATACGAGATGATGCATTACTGCATGAATTATTTGCAGCATAAATCACGAGACCCTCTTCACCTTATCGGCGAATGGCTGAAGCCTTTCCGATGTGGTGATATGATAGGAGTATTCATGTCCGGATTGTCTCTGGACTACCCACTTCAAAGGTTACAGTTATGATCATCGTTACCGGCGGCGCAGGCTTTATCGGCAGCAATATCGTTAAGGCGCTGAATGACAAAGGCATTACCGACATTCTGGTCGTAGATAATCTGAAAGACGGCACTAAATTCATCAACCTGGTGGATTTGAACATTGCCGATTACATGGATAAAGAAGACTTCCTGATCCAAATTATGGCAGGCGAGGAGTTCGGCGATATCGACGCCATTTTCCATGAAGGCGCCTGCTCGTCCACTACAGAGTGGGACGGCAAGTACATGATGGATAACAACTATCAGTATTCCAAAGAGGTACTGCACTACTGCCTGGAGCGTGAAATCCCGTTCCTGTACGCCTCTTCCGCCGCGACCTACGGCGGCCGCACCAGCGACTTTATTGAATCCCGCGAATACGAACAGCCGCTCAACGTTTACGGCTACTCCAAGTTTCTGTTTGATGAATACGTCCGTCAGATCCTGCCGGAAGCAAATTCGCAGATCGTCGGCTTCCGCTATTTCAACGTCTACGGGCCGCGCGAAGGTCATAAAGGCAGCATGGCCAGCGTCGCGTTCCACCTGAACACTCAGCTGAATAATGGCGAAAGTCCGAAACTGTTCGAAGGCAGCGATGGCTTCAAGCGCGACTTCGTCTACGTCGGCGACGTCGCGGCGGTAAACCTGTGGTTCTGGGAAAATGGCGTTTCCGGCATCTTTAACCTTGGCACCGGCCGCGCGGAGTCTTTCCAGGCCGTTGCAGACGCAACGCTGGCTTATCATAAGAAAGGCAGCATCGAATACATTCCGTTCCCGGATAAGCTGAAAGGCCGCTATCAGGCGTTTACCCAGGCGGATCTCACTAACCTGCGCGCAGCGGGCTATGATAAACCGTTCAAGACCGTCGCCGAAGGCGTAACGGAATATATGGCCTGGCTCAATCGCGACAATCATGCAAATTCATAAAATCATTCGGGCGGTATTAAGGCAGCAACTGAGCGAATCTTCAGGAACATAGGATAACGATGTGACTGAAGTGAACGAAGGCAGCCAACGCAGAGACAGCTTGAAGGATGAAATGAATGAAGATACTGGTGGTGGGCCCGTCATGGGTGGGCGACATGATGATGTCGCAAAGTCTCTATCGTACGCTCAGGGCGCGCTATCCCCAGGCGATAATCGACGTGATGGCGCCCGCATGGTGCCGTCCGCTGCTATCGCGCATGCCGGAAGTCAACGAAGCGATCCCGATGCCGCTCGGCCACGGCGCGCTGGAAATCGGCGAACGGCGCAAGCTTGGGCACAGCCTGCGCGAGCGTCGCTACGATCGCGCTTACGTGCTGCCGAACTCGTTTAAATCGGCGCTGGTGCCGTTTTTCGCCGGTATCCCGCATCGCACCGGCTGGCTCGGCGAGATGCGCTACGGCCTGCTGAACGATGCCCGTAAGCTGGATAAAGCGGCCTGGCCGCTGATGGTCGAACGCTACGTCGGTCTCGCATACGATAAAGGCGTGATGCGCTGCGCGAAAGATCTGCCGCAGCCGCTGCTCTGGCCGCAGCTGCAGGTGCATGAAGGCGAAAAATCGCAGGCCTGTAGCGCATTTAATATTTCAGCCGAGCGCCCGATAATCGGCTTCTGCCCAGGCGCAGAGTTCGGCCCGGCAAAACGCTGGCCACACTATCACTACGCCGAGCTGGCGAAACAGCTGATCGATGAAGGCTTTCAAATCGTGCTGTTTGGTTCCGCAAAAGATCATGAAGCGGGTAATGAAATCCTTGCCGCGCTCACGACCGAGCAGCAGGCATGGTGCCGCAACCTGGCCGGGGAAACTCAGCTTGAGCAGGCCGTCGTTCTGATCGCCGCCTGTAAAGCGGTGGTTAGCAACGATTCCGGCCTGATGCACGTTGCCGCGGCGCTGGATCGTCCGCTGGTGGCGCTCTATGGGCCAAGTAGCCCGGACTTCACCCCTCCGCTGTCGCACAAAGCGCGCGTTATCCGCCTGATCAGCGGCTACCACAAAGTGCGTAAAGGCGACGCCGCCGAAGGCTATCATCAGAGTTTGATCGACATTACGCCGCAGCGCGTACTGGAAGAATTAAACGACCTGCTGCTGGAAAAAACGGAACAAGAGGAAGCCTGACGGATGCGGGTATTGATCGTAAAAACCTCGTCCATGGGCGACGTGCTGCATACGCTGCCCGCGCTGAGCGACGCCGCGCTGGCCTTTCCCGGCATTCGTTTCGATTGGGTGGTTGAAGAGGGCTTCGCACAGATCCCCTCCTGGCATGAGACCGTCGACAGGGTCATTCCGGTGGCGATTCGTCGCTGGCGCAAGGCGTGGTTTTCCGCGCCCGTTAAAGCCGAGCGCAAGGCATTTCGCGACGCCGTACAGGCGGAAAAGTACCACGCCATCATTGATGCCCAGGGGCTGGTGAAGAGCGCCGCGCTGGTCACCCGACTGGCCCGCGGCGTTAAGCACGGTATGGACTGGCAGACCGCTCGCGAACCGCTGGCGAGCCTGTTCTATAACCGTCGCCACCATATCGCCAAACAGCAGCACGCCGTTGAGCGCACCCGCGAGCTGTTCGCTAAAAGCCTTGGCTACGCGAAGCCGGAAACCCAGGGCGACTACGCTATCGCTCGCCATTTTTTGCGCCAGGCCGACGCCTCCGCTGTGCCCTATCTGGTATTTCTCCACGCCACAACGCGGGATGATAAACACTGGCCGGAAGAGAACTGGCGAGCGCTGATCGCTCTGCTTGCCGACAGCGGCGTGCGTATCAAACTGCCGTGGGGCGCCCCCCATGAAGAAGCGCGGGCCAGACGCCTGGCGGATGGGCACGATTTTGTCGACGTCCTGCCGCGTATGAGCCTGGAGCAGGTGGCCCAGGTGCTGGCAGGCGCGCGCGGAGTGGTTTCCGTCGATACCGGACTGAGCCATCTCACCGCCGCGCTCGATAAACCGAACTTCACGCTGTACGGCCCGACCGATCCGGGGCTGATTGGCGGTTACGGTAAAAACCAGTATGTCGTGCGCCCGGAAAGCGGCAACAGCACGGGGGATATTGCCGCCTCCCGGATTCTGCAACTGTTGAAATCTCAGGAACTGGCTTAATGGGTTCATTATTTAAGCAGATCTATCGCTACACGCATCGACGAGCCTTTCGCCATAACGAAAATCTTTGGCCGTTTACCCATATCACCCGCGCGGCAAGCGGTGAAATCCGCACCCTGAAATACAAAGGGAAAGCGGTCCCGTTGGTCAACCTCAGCGAACTAAAAGATAGCGCTCAGGGCGAAGTGCTGCTGACGGCAACCGGTCCCTCTACGCGCAGTATCGATTTTACGCGGCTGCCGAAAAGCATCCCGGTGATGGGGGTGAATGGCGCGTGGCATCTCTCTGATAAAATTAAATTTTCGCTCTATACTATTGTGGACATGGAGTTTTACGATAAAAAACCGGACATTATTCGTGCGGTGATTAGCCAACCGGATATCGTACTCTTCACCACCATGCATGGCATTGCCAAAATCCTCGACCGCCACGGCTCAGCGCTTCGCTGTCGTTTGGCATTAATTGAAGACGCCTGTTATAAAATTTACCAGCCTAAAGTCCCGAGAAGCGCGATACAGCAGGTCTGGCGCGGCGTCACCGCGCTACGCTTTCATCCGCAAAGGCAGGATATTTGCTTTAGCACCGACATCCGCCATGGCATTTTTGATGCCGGTACCGTGGTCTACTGGGCTCTGCAAATTCTGATGTGGCTGGGATTTAAAACCATTCTGATAAGCGGGCTGGATATGAGCAATTTCAACCAGCCGCGATTCTACGAAACGGAACAGGATAAACTCCCCTCCTGGCTGGCAAATAAGGTGGATGACCTGGTCATGCCGTCCTTTTCGCACGCTGCCAACGTGCTGCAACAAAACCATATTCGGGTCGTTAACTTCTCCTTAGAAAGCGCGGTTCCGGAAACGATTTTCGAAAAGGTTTCATTTGATGAGTACTTTAAAAATCAGTAGTTACGCCAGACAGGGTTACACCATTTTCTTTCCTTTGTTTCTGTTTTTTAGCGCTATTTTTTGCGTATCAACTCGCGCAAATAACCTTCTTCATTTATCCATTTTGCTGTTTTTG
Organism: Klebsiella sp. K5-306; assembly: GCF_051835185.1. Classification (NCBI taxonomy): domain Bacteria; kingdom Pseudomonadati; phylum Pseudomonadota; class Gammaproteobacteria; order Enterobacterales; family Enterobacteriaceae; genus Klebsiella; species Klebsiella sp. K5-306. Next base: position 200,908 of record NZ_JAIFJY010000002.1, on the reverse strand, counting down.
CTTTCACAGCTGAACACAGACAACCGCCGGGCATTAGCGGAGAGCCTGCGCCAGCAGTGGCCGGTCTATGGTCTGCTGGTCGTATTCTGCGTGTACTATGCGCTGAGCAATATTTGGGGCCAGACGCCGCAGCATATCGATTCCCCTCTGACCCACGGCACCTATACCATTTTCTATCTTCTGCTGCTGACAACGCTACTTGGCCATCCTCGCACCCGGCATCTGACGCTGCTGAGCATCGTGGCCGGGATCGCGGTGCTGTCTATCTGGACGATGGTTATCGACTTCACCCTGGTCCTCAAGGAGCGCCTGGTGTCGCCGGATAATCCCGGCCCGACCAACGTTATCGACCTGGCGGGTTATTGCGGTATTGGGGTTCTTATTTGCGCCATGCTGCTGAAAGAAAAAGGCAGCCACCTTCTGTATGTGCCGATGGCTATCATGCTGGTGATGCTATTTCTGACCCAAAGCCGCGGCCCGATTATCGCCCTACTGGTGGCGTTTGTTTGCACCCTGCATCTGCACGTCTTTACCCGCCGTAATATCTTGATTGTCGCCGCGTTAGCGATGATTCTGGGACTGCTTTTCTTCTTCACCCCCACTGGAGACCTGCTGCTGGCGCGCTTTGAGGAGCTGGGGACGCAAAGCGGTTTGCGCATCAGCATCTGGCATCATACGATCGAGGAAGTGGCCAGCCAGCCGTGGCTGGGGCGAGGTTTTGACTACGAGCTGAACTTTACCAACTACAGCGGCGAACATATCACCACCACCCACAGCGTCTATCTTGGCGCCCTGCTGAAAGGCGGCATCATTGGTCTGGCGCTGCTGTTGGCGGTGATTGCCGGAGGGCTATGGCAGGCATGGCGCAAACAGCAGGATGGCCGCTACGGACTGGCGATTTTTATCTATGCGCTGATTTTTATGGCTTCGCAGGGCATGTTTATCATCAGCAATCCTCGCGAAACCTGGCCGCTGTTTTGGTTACCGCTGGGTATTGCGCTGAGCGGCAGCCTGAAGGCGAAACGCTAAGCAAAGGGCCCGTTACGGGCCTTTTTTATGCCTGCTCGCGAGAGGCAACCAGGTCGTCCGCCTGCGCTTTAATCACCGGCCAGACGGCGTCAATCGTCATGTCGGCGACGTGGGTCTCTTCACAGACAATCTGTCTGGCCTTGTCATAACCCGGCGCCCAAATAGTATAGCCCGGCAAACCGGTATCTTTGAGCTTACGTTTGTTGTAAACCGCCACCATGGGCTTGTCGAATGCGCGGGCAATATGCACGATGGCGGTATCCGCCGTAATCACCAGATCGCACTGGCGAACGATCTCTACCGCTGAATTAATATTGCTATCAGGCAGATATAGCGCTTTATCCAGATTTAGCTGGCGAATTTTTTCGCTATGCCCAACCATGACGACGCTCACGGCATACGGAAGCGTATGCAGGCGGTCAATCAGAGTCGCCACCTGGTGATGACAAAAGTCTTTATCCGTTGAAGCGGTAAACGGGTTGATCGCAATACAGAGCGCGCGCGCTTTTTCCTGATTAAGTAAAAGCTTAACCCTTTCCCGTTCGTGAAGATCGCCGGGCAGATGATAGTGGTAACGATCGTGTTCTATGCCAAATAGCCTGGCCACTTCTTTGTAGCGGGCGGAAATATGCCTGGCGCTGTCAAAAAAAGGAATGGAGTGATCGTAAAGCTTATATTCTTGTTTATTAAAACCAATAACGCAGCCAGGCCGCAGATCAGAGAGCAGTTTAAAACGCTCGTAGGTTTTAACATCATCAAAATCAACGACCGCGTCAAATCCCACCGCACGCAGCGCATCTAAGGGCATCCGCGGTTGATATAAATAGACCTGCTCAAGAAAATCCGCACCGGCAAGCATCTGTTTACAGACAGGCCCGGTAAGAACAGATACCTTATAGCCCCGGTCGGCCAAAAGCTTTGCGCAGCCGGTCGTCACGACCATATCCCCGACTTTGTCATCCAGGCGCAATAATAAAACATGCTGAATCTTCGCGGGATTAAAAGGCTGGCGTGCGCTTTTATTTCTGTAACGATAGTTAATTAAATTAAATTTAATTTCGCGGAAGAAGGCATTTTTCTTCCGCGTGAACTGCTTCACGATACGCATACGGTACCTGGTTGTGATCTTTTATCGCTGTGCGCGTTTCTGTTGGTAATATTCCGCCAACGTCATTCCCTTCACCTGCGGTGCCAGCCAGCTGAAAAAAGCGTCCAGATCGGCATATAAGCGCTCAATATCCTGCTCGTTTTTAAACGTCGGGCTGCCGCCAGGCATATACTCAGAAGAGTGGAGCATATATTCGACGTAGTCATTACCCTGAGTCAACGTTTGTTCAACCACTTTTTTCATCGTCTCCACGTTGCCGCCCATCGGACGCAGCCAGTGTACCGACGGCGAGCGGACTTTGCCGCGCAGGCGATCGTAACCCTGCTTCAGGCTATTCATCCACGCAGAATGCTTGTACTGAATGCTCATTGGCACTTCCAGCAGCGGCGACTGGCCTTCACGACGAATATCGTTCTCGTCGAGAAAGTAGGCGTGCTGCGGGAAGTGACGATAATCGGTACCGCCGTCGCCCTGCGGCGCGCCTTTCGCCGTTTTCCAGTTCACCCTGGGAGTAACCGAGCAATCGACCAGATAGCCATACTCCACCAGCAGACGCGCGTAGCGCTCGTCAAACGCCCAGCGTCCGGCGCGATGGCTGACCATTTTAGTCTGGAAGGTATCCTCCAGCAGACGGGTCATATAGTCGACTTTGGCACGCATCGCCGTATCGCTGTACTCGATCAGATACGGTTTATGCCGCCAGTCGTCATCGGTAAGCGGGTCGGTCGGTGGGCTGTTCCAGGCATGCAGATGCATGCCGATTTCCGCCGTCCCCCGGGCAATCACATCTTTGGCGAATTCGATATAAACCGGGTCGATGGCCATTTCATAGTTGGTCAAATAAACCGGTTTGAAGCCATACTTTTCGCAAAGCTGCTGAAAACGCGGTAAATAGCGCGCATTCTCGGTGGTGATGCTGTCATGTTTTTGCCAGAGGTTATCGCCCTCTGTATCAATCGTGATGAGAAATGCGGGTTTGTGCACGAAAACGTCCTCAGGCCATACGTATCGGGTCATGGTAGAGCAAGACAAGGCTTCTCTCAATCTATCTGATCCCCTAGAATCGGAGCCCTGACCCTGAATGAAGAACAGAGAATGACGCCTGAAACCCGCACTTCCGGCCGCGTGAACCCGGCGCGAATCCTGGTTATTAAGCTTCGCCATCATGGCGATATGTTATTGATAACGCCGCTTATTCACTCGCTAAAACAGCAATACCCCGCCGCCTGCGTGGATGTGCTGCTTTATGAAGAAACCCGGGATATGCTCGCAGCGAATACTGAGATCCGCCATATTTATGGTATCGATCGGCGCTGGAAAAAACAGGGCACCGGCCATCAGCTCAAGATGGAATGGCAGCTGATCCATACGCTCCGCCAGCAGCGCTACGATATGGTGCTCAATCTTGCCGATCAGTGGCCCAGCGCGATTATCACTAAACTGACCGGGGCGACCACCCGCATCGGCTTTGACTTTCCGAAGCGTCGTCATCCGGCCTGGCGTTTTTGCCATACCGCCCTCGCCTCAACCGAGCTGCACAACCAGCTGCATACCGTACAGCAGAATCTGTCGATTCTGGCGCCGCTTGGGCTGGATATTGATGATGCGCCGGCAACGATGGGCTACAGCGAACAGGACTGGCTCGCCAGCCGCGCGCTGCTGCCGGAAGGATTTCGGGACAACTATATCGTCATTCAGCCGACCTCCCGCTGGTTCTTTAAATGCTGGCGCGAAGCGCGGATGAGCGCCCTGATAAACGCGCTTTCTGAGGCAGGCTATCCGGTCGTGCTGACCTCCGGCCCCGACGCCAAAGAGAAGCAGATGATCGACACGATTATGACGGGCTGTCCCAATGCTCGCCTGTACTCCCTCGCCGGGCAGCTCACCCTGCGCCAGCTGGCGTCTCTCATCGACCATGCCCGCCTGTTTATCGGCGTCGACTCCGTGCCGATGCATATGGCCGCCGCGCTGGGCACACCGCTGGTGGCGCTATTCGGCCCCTCCAAGCTCACTTTCTGGCGTCCATGGCAGGCGCAGGGGGAGGTAATTTGGGCGGGTGATTTCGGCTCGATTCCCGACCCTGACGACATAGATACCAACACCGAGGAACGCTATCTCGATTTAATCCCCACCGACGCGGTTATCGCGGCGGCGAAAAAGGTACTGGCATGAGTAAATTCAGGCTGGCTCTGGTACGCCAGAAGTATCGCCCGGACGGCGGCGCGGAACGATTTGTCTCCCGCGCGCTGGAGGCCCTCGACGACAGCGACCTTGAGCTGAACGTCATCACCCGCGAGTGGCAGGGGCCGGTGAAGCCCGAGTGGAACATCCACATCTGCAATCCGCGTAAATGGGGGCGGATCAGCCGCGAGCGTGGGTTTGCCGACGCCGCCCGCCAGCTGTGGCAGCGCGAAGCCTTCGATCTGGTGCAAAGCCATGAGCGTATCCCCGGCTGCGACCTGTACCGCGCCGGAGACGGCGTACACCGCCGCTGGCTGCAGCAGCGCTCGCGCATTTTGCCCGGCTGGAAAAGCCGCCTGCTGTTTGCCGACCGCTACCATCGCTATGTGATGCAGGCCGAGCGCGAAATGTACCAGGACTCGCACCTGCGCGGCGTTATCTGCAACGCGGAGATGATTAAACGCGAGATTATTGCAGACTTCGGCCTGCCGGCGGAAAAAATCCACGTTATCTATAACGCCATCGATAACCAGCGTTTTCTGCCGCCGACGGAAGCGGCCTTTGTCGCGCTGCGTACCAAATGGAATCTGCCGCTCCAGGCGACCTGCCTGATTTACGTCGGCTCCGGCTTTGAGCGCAAGGGGCTGGATGCGGCGATCCGCGCCATCGCGCCGACCAACCGCTACCTGCTGGTAGTAGGCAAAGATAAAGAGCAAAGTCGTTATCAGCAGCTGGCGAAAACGCTGAACTGCGATGAGCGGGTGCGCTTTTTCGGCATGCAGTCGGAAACCCTGCCGTTTTATCAGATGGCCGACGGCCTGCTGCTGCCGACGCTGTACGACCCGTTCCCCAACGTTATTCTCGAAGCGATGGCCTGCGGCCTGCCGGTCATTACCACTACCGGCTGCGGCGGCGCGGAGTTTATTGTTCAGGGCAGCAATGGCTACGTTTGCGATGCGCTGGATATCCCGGCCCTGCAGGAGTCGGTTAGCGCCCTTCCCGCCCGGGCGTTAGGCTCCGCGGAAGGCGAACGCGCCCGCGAGCGCATCATGACCTGCACCAGCGAACGCCTCTCGGCGCAGCTGCTCTCCCTTTATCAGGATTTGGTGAAATAACGATGCGCATATTGTTTGTTATCGACGGTCTGCCCGGCGGCGGCGCGGAAAAAGTCGTGCTGACGCTGGCGGCGCACTTTCTCAGCCAGGGGGAAAAGGTATCGCTTTTTTCCCTGCGCGACGTCTGCGATTATCCGCTGCCGGAAGGACTGGATTATCAGGTCATCGCCGACCGCTGCCGCAAACCGTGGCGCAAACTGACGGAACTCTCCCGGCGCGCGCGCCAGCTTGATGCGGCCATCGATAGCGCAGAACGGCAGGGCCGCTTCGATCTGGTGCTCTCAAATCTGCATAAAACTGACCGCATTGTCTCCCGCAGCCGCCTGCTGAACGGGCGAAACGTCTGGTATTGCCTGCACGGCGTATTCTCTACTTCCTATCTCGGCCATCGCACCGGTTTTGACCGCTGGCTGAAGCAGCAGAAGATCGGACGCGTTTACCAGGGACGCAACGTCGTCACCGTCTCCGATGCGGTAGGTCAAGATCTGGTCGAGCAGTTCGCCATTCGCCCGGCCCAGCTGAAAACCATCTATAACCCGTTTGATATCGCCGCGCTGCGCGCAGCGGCTGAAGAGCCCAGCCAGCGACCCGACGGCGACTATATTATTCACGTGGGCCGCTTTCATCCCGGTAAACGCCACGACCGCCTGATTGAGGCGTATGCGCAAAGCGGTATCGATGCGCCGCTGGTGCTGCTGGGACAGGGAAAACCGGAACAAGAGCAGCGCCTGCGCCAGCTGGCGCAGCAGCTACAGGTTGCCGATCGCGTCCTGTTTAAAGGCTTCCAGAAAAATCCGCTGCCGTGGATCAAAGGCGCGCGGATGCTGGTCCTGAGTTCCGATAGCGAAGGTTTTGGCAACGTGGTGGTTGAAGCGCTGCTGCTGGATACGCCGGTCGCCAGCACCCGCTGCCCGGGCGGCGTGACCGAGATCCTCACCGGCGAGCTGTCGCGCGGCCTGGCGGATCTCAACAGCCCGGCGCTGGCTCAGACGATGCAAAGCATTTACCATAGCCCCCCTGCCATCGACGCCTCGGCGCTGGAGAAATTCAGCGTGGCATCGATTTGTCAGCAGTATCGTCAGCTGCGCAGCGCCTGACGCCGTTATTCAACCAGGATCGAATGATTTATGAGTCAAACGCCTTTACTAAGCATCGTAGCCGCCGTCTATAACGGCGAAAAATTCCTTGCGCAATTCTTTGAGTGCCTTGAGCAACAGCAGCTGGAAAGCTATGAACTGATCCTGGTGAACGACGGGTCGACGGACGGTAGCCTTGCGGTTATCGACCAGTGGAAAGAGCGCCTGCAAAACGTGCTCGTACTGGAACAGGAAAACCAGGGCGTGTCGGTGGCGCGCAATACCGGGCTCGCCGCGGCGACCGGTAAATACCTGACCTTTCCGGATATCGACGATAAGCTTTACCCGGGCATGTACCGTACGCTTCTGGAAATGGCGGAAAAGGGCAATCTTGACGTCGCCACCTGCAACGGCCGCTACGTCTACGAGACAAAAAAAGATATCCATCCTATTTTCCCGCTGGACCGGCTACAGTCGACCGGCGTTTTGCCCGGCCACGTCTGGTTAAAACAGGCGCTGGATTCTCGTAAGTTCCTGCATGTCACCTGGCTCAATATTTACCGCCGCGAGTTTATCGCGGATCACCGCTTCCATTTTGAGCCGGGCCTGCGTCATCAGGATATTCCCTGGACCACGGAAGTGCTGCTGGCGGCAGAACGCGTGCAGTACACCAGCGAGCAGTTCTACGATTACTACATCCATTCGGAATCGGTGTCGCATAAGCCGGACAATGACGATACGCTGATGCGCTCAGCGCGCCACTATATGAAGATTCTTGAGATGCTGGACGCCATCAACCAGCGCTATCCGGACAAGGTTCGCAATATTTCCGCCTGCCGCTGGCAGATCGCTAAAGAGGGGCTGGGAATTATTCATACCTTCGATAGCATGAAAGATGAGTCAAAAAAGCATATTATCATTAAAGAGTTCTTTGACCGCGGTATCTGGAGCCTGATCTGGAAAAATGCCCATACGTTCCGTCTACGCTGGCGTCTTGGACGCCGCTATCTGCGCATCAAGCGCTATCGCGACGCGGCTTAATACTGAATCCCTTAGTTTCCGCCAAAGAGATAGCTTTACGCGGGTTAAATGCTTAGAATTTGCCCGCAAAAACATAAATACGGATAAATCGCTTGGAATTGCTTTATACCGCCCTACTTTACCTCATTCAGCCGCTGGTGTGGCTGCGACTGCTGTTACGCAGCCGTAAGGCCCCTGCCTATCGTAAACGCTGGAAAGAACGTTATGGCTTCTGCCAGAACAAGGTAGAACCGGGTGGCATCCTGCTGCATTCCGTTTCCGTGGGTGAAACGCTGGCGGCTATCCCGCTGGTGCGCGCGCTACGGCACCGCTACCCCTATCTGCCGATCACCGTCACGACCATGACGCCAACCGGCTCCGAACGCGCGATGTCCGCTTTCGGTAAAGACGTCCATCACGTCTATCTGCCTTACGATCTTCCCGGCGCAATGAACCGCTTCTTCAATACCGTTCAGCCAAAGCTGGTTATCGTCATGGAAACCGAACTGTGGCCGAACATGGTCGCCACGCTGCATAAACGCAAAATTCCGCTGGTTATCGCCAACGCCCGGCTGTCCGAACGCTCGGCGAAAGGCTATGCCAAACTGGGCAAATTTATGCGTCGGCTGCTGAGCCGCATTACCCTTATCGCCGCACAGAATGAAGAAGACGCCAGCCGCTTTATCGCCCTTGGCCTGAAACGCAATCAACTGGCGGTCACCGGCAGCCTGAAGTTTGATATTTCAGTCACGCCGGAGCTGGCCGCTCGCGCTATCACCCTGCGTCGCCAGTGGGCGCCGCACCGCCAGGTATGGATTGCCACCAGCACCCACGACGGCGAAGAGCAAATCATTCTTCAGGCGCATAAAAAGCTGCTGGAGCGCTTCCCCAACCTGCTGCTGATCCTTGTCCCGCGCCACCCGGAGCGCTTCGGCGACGCCCGCGAGATGGTGCAGAAAGCGGGAATGAGCTACACCCTGCGCAGTACCGGCGAAATCCCGTCGAACAGTACCCAGGTGGTGATTGGCGATACCATGGGTGAGCTGATGCTGCTGTACGGCATTGCCGACCTCGCGTTTGTCGGCGGTAGCCTGGTGGAGCGCGGCGGTCATAACCCGCTGGAGCCCGCTGCTCATGCGATACCGGTACTGATGGGCCCGCACACCTTTAACTTCAAAGATATCTGCGCCAAGCTGCAGCAGGACGATGGACTGATTACCGTCACCGACGCCGACTCGCTGGTGACGGAGGTGTCAAACCTGCTGACCGATGAAGATTACCGTCTGTGGTATGGTCGTCACGCGGTGGAAGTCCTGCACCAAAACCAGGGCGCCCTCTCCCGTCTGCTACAGTTATTGCAACCCTATCTGCCGCAGCGGAGCCACTAATGTCGCCTCGACTCTCGGTCGTGATGATCGCCAAAAACGCGGCGGATCTGCTGCCTGATTGTCTGGCGTCGGTAAGCTGGGCCGATGAGATAGTGCTGCTGGATTCCGGCAGCAGCGACAACACCGTCGAATTAGCCCGCAGCATGGGCGTTCAGGTGCATGTCAATCGCGACTGGCAGGGCTACGGTATTCAACGCCAGCGCGCCCAGGACTACGCCACCGGCGATTACGTGCTGATGATCGATACCGACGAGCGCGTCACTCCGGAGCTTGCGCAGTCTATCCGCAGCGTGCTGGCCGCGCCGCAAACCGGCGCAATATACAGCATTGCCCGGCGCAACTATTTTCTTGGCCGCTTTATGCGCCACAGCGGCTGGTATCCCGATCGCGTGATGCGCTTGTACGAACGCGGCCGTTACCGCTATAACGATAATCTGGTCCACGAATCTCTCGATGCCCGAGGCGCGCCGGTTATCGAACTCGCGGGCGATCTGCTGCATCTGACCTGCCGTGATTTCTCCGGCTTTCAGCAAAAGCAGCTGGCCTACGCCGCCGCCTGGGCGCAGGAGCGCCATCAGAGAGGCAAAAAGACCTCGCTGGCCGCTATCTTCGGCCATACGCTGGGCGCCTTTGTGAAAACGCTGCTGCTGCGCGGCGGCATTCTGGATGGGAAACAAGGCTGGCTACTGGCGGTGGTCAACGCGCAATACACGTTTAATAAATACACCGAGCTGTGGGCCCTGAGCCGCGGCTACTCGGAGAAAGTGTCATTATGAGCACAAAAGCGATCTATCCGGGAACCTTCGACCCTATCACCAACGGCCATATCGATATCGTCACTCGCGCGGCCAGCATGTTCGATAAGGTGCTGTTGGCTATCGCCGCCAGCCCGAGCAAAAAGCCGATGTTCACTCTCGACGAGCGCATCGCGCTGGCCACCCAGGCAACGGCGCATCTGGTCAACGTTGAGGTTATTGGCTTCAGCGATTTAATGGCCAATTTTGCCCGCGCGCAGCAGGCGAACATTTTAATTCGCGGCCTGCGGGCGGTGGCGGATTTTGAATATGAGATGCAGCTGGCCCATATGAACCGTCATTTAATGCCGACGCTGGAGAGCGTGTTTCTGATGCCGTGCAAAGAGTGGTCGTTTATCTCCTCTTCGCTGGTAAAAGAAGTGGCGCGCCACCAGGGCGACGTCTCCCACTTTCTGCCGGCAAACGTTCACCAGGCGCTGCTGAAGAAGCTGTAATCCTGCGCCATCGGGTCTCTTCCCGCAGGCGATGCTGCGCATCTGTCCGGGCTACCCAATCAAATCGCACGGACGCGTAGCCCGGCTAAGCGCAGCGCGAGCCGGGTTCACCGCAACCACCGCATATTATTTCTGGCACTGGCGACAATAAAACGTCGCCCGCTGGGCGTGTTTACTGCCGATAACCGGCGTCCCGCAAATGCGGCACGGCTCGCCCTTGCGGCCATACACCTGCAGCTCCTGGGCAAAATAACCCGGTTTACCGTCGCTTTGCAGGAAATCTTTCAGCGTCGTCCCACCCTGTTCGATGGAGCGCAGCAGGACCAGCTTAATCACTTTCACCAGCTGTTCGCACTCCTCGCGCGACAGCGAAGAGGCCAGCCTGTCGGGGTGAATACCCGCCGAAAATAGCGATTCGCTGGCGTAGATATTACCCAAGCCGACCACCAGCTTGTTATCCATTAGCCAGGGCTTGATCGCAGTTTTCTTCTTCGCGCATTTCTGCTGGAGATAATCGGCGTTGAACTCATCGCTCAGCGGCTCCGGCCCCAGATGCGCCAGCACCGGATGCCCTTCCAGCTCTTTAGTCCACAGCCAGGCGCCAAAGCGTCGCGGATCGGTATAGCGCAGGACCTTGCCGTTACTCATCACCAGGTCCACATGGTCGTGTTTTTCCGCCGGCAGATCTCCGCTGAGGATACGCAGGCTTCCCGACATGCCGAGATGGACGATAATCCAGCCGTCGGGCAGTTCGAGCAGCAGATATTTAGCGCGGCGGCGCACGCTGAGCACAGGAACGTCGCTCAGGCGATAGATCTCTTCGGAAACCGGCCAGCGCAGGCGCCCGTTGCGCACAATGGCGTGCAGGATGGTCGCACCAACCAGGTGAGGCTCAATGCCGCGGCGGCTGGTTTCTACTTCAGGTAATTCAGGCATTCTTTTCTCGAACAAAAACGGCTGGATGCTCTATCTTACCGCGTTCAACGACGAGGTTCAGGGCAATTATTGTTCAGCTTGCTCTTCCGCCTGCCACAGGAGGGCTAAACTCCCGCCAGCGCCGACGGTGGCGTCGTTTTAATAACAAAAAACCCCGCCGAGGCGGGGTTTTTCTTTACAAGGAACCTAAAATTATTTGATTTTAGCTTCTTTGTATAAAACGTGCTGACGGACAACTGGATCGAACTTTTTCAGTTCCAGTTTTTCCGGCTTAGTACGCTTGTTCTTCGTGGTGGTATAGAAGTGACCAGTACCAGCAGAAGAAACCAGCTTGATTTTCTCACGAATACCTTTAGCCATGATTTATTTCCTCTAAGTACTTAGTACTTTTCGCCACGGGCACGCAGTTCGGACAGAACTGTATCAATGCCTTTCTTATCAATAACACGCATACCTTTAGCAGATACGCGCAGGGTGACAAAACGCTTCTCGCTCTCAACCCAGAAACGGTGAGAGTGCAGGTTCGGCAGGAAACGGCGTTTAGTCGCGTTCAGTGCGTGGGAACGGTTGTTACCGGTCACCGGACGCTTGCCAGTAACTTGGCAGACTCGGGACATGTCTATTCTCCAAAAATCAAATTAGCTCGAGCTTCGTATGGGGTATTGGCGCCTCGTCAGGCTTTACAGCCCGGTCATCGCATAGTTCTATTGAACTCTCGATTGCCAGGCCCAAATGCCAAACCCGAGATTCTCAAAGGTGGCGTAGTATACGCTGACTCTGCGATGTGCTCAAGTCCCGAACAGACAAAGATCCCGATGGATCGCATGATCGGGGCTAAATCCAGCCGCGTTCAGCAAAAGATACGTACGCTCCGCGGCCGATAACAAGGTGATCGAGCACACGTATATCCATGAATCGACAACATTTTATCACTCTTTCGGTAATCAATCTGTCGGCCTTACTCGGCTCAGGACTTCCGGATGGATGATTATGTGCCAGGATCACCGCGGCGGCGTTCACTTTGATGGCTTCGCGTACGATTTCTCGCGGATGCACCTCAACGTGGCTAAGAGTACCAGAAAAAAGTCGGCTATGTTTCAATACCCGGTTCTGATTGTCTAAAAAGATCACCATGAAGATCTCGCGCTCTTCGTCGGCCAGCTGGCTTTGCAGAAACTCCCGCGTCATCGACGGGGTGACCAATGAGGGCTCTTCCGTCATCCGCAGGCTGAAATAGCGTCGCGCCAGTTCAGCAATCCCTTTTAGCTGCGCATATTTCGCCAGACCAATGCCTTCAATCTCAGCGAACTGTGACTCTTCCGCCGAAAGCAGGCCGTACAGCGAGCCAAATCGCTGCAGCAGCTCTCGCGAAAATGTCATCACGTCCTGCGTGCGCGTACCGGTACGTAAAAACAGCGCTAACAGCTCGATATCCGATAAAACTTCGATACCGTAACGCTGCATCTTTTCCCTCGGCATGAGGGTTTCCTGTATCTCCATCGCGGCCTCTCCTTCCCACTCCCCGCTATCCTGACACAGCCTTTTTGCGCCGCCGACAGGCAAGTTTTATCCCTGCGTAGCGCCTCGCAAAGTGGATCGCCACCAGGCACACGATGCCGTGAGGATTGTGATAAGATGCGCGAATTCTGGTGTACCGCAACAGGAAAAAATCATGATGAGTCTGGCTGGTAAAAAGATCGTTCTCGGCGTGAGCGGCGGCATTGCTGCCTATAAAACGCCGGAACTGGTGCGCCGCCTGCGCGACCGCGGCGCGGATGTCCGCGTCGCCATGACGGAAGCCGCTAAAGCCTTCATTACGCCATTAAGTTTACAGGCGGTATCGGGTTATCCGGTTTCCGACAGCCTGCTCGACCCGGCCGCCGAAGCCGCAATGGGCCACATTGAGCTGGGGAAATGGGCCGATCTGGTTATTCTCGCTCCGGCGACCGCCGATTTAATCGCCCGAGTCGCGGCAGGCATGGCTAACGATCTCGTCTCGACGATTTGCCTGGCGACGCCGTCGCCCGTCGCGGTCGTGCCCGCCATGAATCAGCAAATGTATCGCGCCGCCGCCACCCAGCATAATCTTGAGGTGATTGCCTCGCGCGGTTTGCTGGTCTGGGGCCCGGACAGCGGCAGCCAGGCCTGCGGCGATGTTGGGCCGGGGCGGATGCTGGACCCGCTGACCATTGTGGATATGGCCGCGCAGCACTTCTTTCCTGTCAAAGATTTGCAACATCTCAACATCATGATTACCGCGGGCCCAACCCGCGAGCCGCTGGATCCGGTGCGTTATATCACTAACCACAGTTCTGGTAAGATGGGCTTCGCGATTGCCGCCGCCGCCGCGCGTCGCGGGGCAAACGTCACGCTGGTAAGCGGCCCGGTTTCTCTACCTACGCCGCCGTTTGTACAAAGAATTGATGTCACCACGGCGCTGGAAATGGAAGCCGCGGTGCAAAACGGCGCCTCACGGCAGCATATTTTTATTGGCTGCGCAGCGGTCGCCGACTACCGTGCGGTCACCATTGCCGAAGAAAAAATCAAAAAACAAGGTGATGAACTCACCCTGAAAATGGTTAAAAATCCGGATATCGTCGCAGGGGTCGCCGCGCTTAAGGCCAACCGCCCTTACGTCGTTGGGTTTGCCGCCGAAACGAATAATGTGGAAGAATACGCACGGCAAAAGCGAGCCCGCAAAAATCTTGATCTGATCTGCGCTAATGATGTTTCACAGCCAAATCAGGGATTTAACAGCGACAGCAATGCATTACACCTTTTCTGGCAGGAGGGAGATAAGCGCTTACCACTTGAGCGCAAGGAACTCCTGGGCCAATTATTACTCGACGAGATCGTGACCCGTTATGATGAAAAAAATCGACGTTAAGATTCTGGACCCGCGCGTTGGTCAGCAATTTCCGCTGCCGACCTATGCCACCTCCGGTTCCGCCGGACTTGACCTGCGAGCCTGTCTCGATGACGCCGTAGAGCTGGCGCCTGGCGCTACGCTCCTCGTGCCAACTGGCCTGGCGATTCATATTGCCGATCCGTCTCTGGCAGCAGTGATTCTCCCGCGCTCCGGGCTGGGTCATAAACACGGCGTCGTCCTGGGTAACCTGGTCGGCCTGATTGATTCCGACTATCAGGGTCAGCTGATGGTTTCCGTCTGGAACCGCGGTCAGCAGAGCTTCACCATCGAACCCGGCGAGCGTCTCGCGCAAATGGTGTTCGTGCCCGTTGTACAGGCGGAATTTAACCTGGTGGAAGAGTTTGACGCCACCGATCGCGGCGAAGGCGGCTTCGGTCACTCAGGGCGTAAATAAGCCCGGCAATAGACAAAAATCTTCGGGGCGTCGCCGATTAACGGGCAGTCCCAAAGATGAAGTGGAACCTGCATCGCAAAGCGCACTAATGCAATAACATCACCGCAGGCAACAGCTTGCGGTCGCTTTGTGGATGCCTGCCTGACAAGTGCTTTTTTTCAGGGGTATTTTAAAACATGGCAGAAAAACAAACTGCGAAAAGGAATCGTCGCGAAGAAATACTTCAATCTCTGGCGCTAATGCTCGAATCCAGCGACGGGAGTCAGCGTATCACCACGGCGAAGCTGGCGGCCTCCGTTGGCGTATCCGAAGCGGCTCTGTATCGGCATTTCCCGAGCAAGACCCGCATGTTTGATAGCCTGATTGAGTTTATCGAAGACAGCCTGATTACGCGCATCAATTTGATTTTAAAAGATGAAAAAGACACCACCGCGCGCCTGCGTCTGATTGTGTTGTTGATTCTGGGGTTTGGCGAGCGTAATCCTGGGCTGACAAGAATTCTGACCGGCCACGCGCTGATGTTTGAACAGGACCGGCTTCAGGATCGCATAAACCAGCTTTTCGAGCGTATTGAAGTCCAGCTGCGTCAGGTGATGCGTGAAAAGAAAATGCGTGAAGGTGAAGGCTACTCCGTCGATGAAGCCCTGCTGGCCAGCCAGCTGTTGGCATTCTGCGAAGGGATGCTGTCGCGCTTTGTGCGCAGCGAGTTTAAATATCGCCCGACGGACGATTTTGACGCCCGCTGGCCGCTGGTCGCCGCCCAGCTGAAGTAACCCTCTCCTGTCTCTATGCAGCCCGAAAGGCTGCATCTCTCTTTTTTGATTATTCTGGCATAACGCCCAGAACAATTCGTAGAACTGCCAGATGTTTTCGGCTCTCGCTCTCTCATACCATCCTTTGATTGTATCTTTGCAATGGATAAGGAGAGGGCTGATGGCGACATCACGACGGGAATTGCTCAAACTGGGCGGTCTGGCAACCGCATCACTCGTGCTTAGTCAAAAAAGCTTCGCGGCCTGGGCGCCATCTGCACGTTATCCCGATCCGCGTGTTATGGCGGTGGATGATAGCTTTCGCCGCTATATGCTTGCCAGCGCAAAAGTGGAGCAGATCGCCACCGGCTTTCGTTGGGCGGAAGGGCCGGTATGGTTTGGCGATACGCGTATGCTGCTCTGGAGCGATATTCCTGACAACGTCATTATGCGCTGGGATGAGGCCACCGGCGCTACCAGCGTATTTCGCCAACCGGCAAACTACGCGAACGGCCACGCCCGCGATCGGCAGGGACGGCTCATCAGCTGCGAACACGATACCCGACGAATTACCCGCACTGAATATGACGGTAGCATCACCGTACTGGCGGATAACTTCGAAGGCAAACCGCTGAACTCGCCAAACGACATCGTCGTGAGGTCAGACGGCAGCATCTGGTTCACCGATCCGCCTTTCGGTATCAGCGGATTCTATGAAGGGCATAAGGCCACGCCGCAGCTGCCGCAAAACGTTTATCGACTGGACCCGGAAAGCCGTAAACTGAGCGTCGTGCTGGGCGACGTCAAGGGGCCAAACGGCCTCTGTTTTTCCGCCGATGAAAAAACGCTCTACGTGGTGGAAAGCCGCGCTACCCCAAACCGGCTTATCCTGGCGTGGGATGTTGTCGATAACACATTGAAAAACAAAAGAGTGCATATTGACTGCGGTAACGGAACCGCTGACGGCATCGCCTGCGACATGGACGGGAACCTGTGGTGCGGGTGGGGTACGGGCAGCGAAGAGCTGGACGGCGTCCGCGTCTTCAATCCGCAGGGGAAAAACATCGGTATTATTCAGTTACCGGAACGCTGCGCCAACCTGTGCTTCGGCGGTGAACAGCGCAACCGCCTGTTTATGGCATCCAGCACGTCCATCTATTCGCTCTACGTCAATGCGCAAGGCGCAAAGCTGGTCTGAAAATATGCCCGGCGGACGTTGCCGGCCGGGCTGATATTTACACCCCGTACGCTTCGCGATAGGCGCGAACGGCTGCCAGATGTTCAGCCATTTCCGGCTTCTCTTCCAGATAGCTGATCAGGTCTTTCAGCGTCACGATGGAAATCACTTTACAGCTGTAGTCGCGCTCAACTTCCTGAATCGCTGAGATTTCGCCGCGTCCGCGTTCCTGACGATCCAGAGAGATCAGTACGCCGGCTAACTCGGCGCCGTTGGCCTGAATAATTTCCATCGATTCCCGAATCGCGGTGCCTGCGGTGATAACATCATCTACCAGCATCACGCGGCCCTGCAGCGCGCTCCCCACCAGATTTCCACCTTCGCCGTGGGTCTTTGCCTCTTTGCGGTTAAAGCAGTAAGGCAGATCGCGGTCATGATGTTCCGCCAGCGCGACCGCCGTGGTAGTGGCGATAGGGATGCCTTTGTAGGCCGGGCCAAACAGCAGGTCAAAATCAATCCCGGAATCCACCAGCGCTTCGGCATAAAAACGGCCTAACAGTGCCAGATCGCGCCCGGTATTAAACAGGCCGGCGTTGAAGAAATAGGGACTCTTGCGCCCGGATTTCAGCGTAAACTCGCCAAACTTAAGTACCTGCTTGTTAAGCGCAAACGCAATAAACTGGCGCTGATACGGTTTCATGGATTCGCTCCTCATCTTACTTTTCTACGGACAAAAAAAAGGCGACTTCTCAGTCGCCTTAAAAACTAGTTTTGCAACGCCGCCTTCTGCGTCGTGACAATGGATTCGATGCCCCCTCGGGCCAATGCCAGCAGGGTAAGGAGCTCTTCATGGGTGAACGGTTCGCCTTCTGCCGTACCCTGCACCTCAATGATGCGACCATCTTCGGTCATCACCACGTTCATATCGGTTTCCGCCGCGGAATCCTCAACGTATTCCAGATCGCAAATCGCTTCGCCATTCACGATCCCTACGGAGACTGCCGCCACCATTCCTTTCATCGGGTTAGTTTTCAGCTTACCGGCCGCAACCAGCTTATTCAGCGCATCCGCCAGCGCCACGCAGGCTCCGGTAATCGATGCAGTACGGGTGCCGCCGTCGGCCTGCAGCACGTCGCAGTCCAGAGTAATGGTGAATTCGCCCAGCGCTTTCAGGTCAACTGCCGCGCGCAGCGCACGCGCGATCAGGCGCTGGATTTCCATGGTGCGGCCGCCCTGTTTACCTTTGGCGGCTTCACGCGCGTTACGCGTGTGGGTAGAACGCGGCAGCATGCCGTATTCGGCAGTGATCCATCCCTGCCCCTGGCCTTTCAGAAAGCGCGGCACGCCTTCATCAATAGAAGCGGTGCACAATACTTTCGTGTCACCAAATTCGACCAGCACGGAGCCTTCTGCGTGTTTTGTGTAGTTACGGGTCAGGGTTACTGGACGCACTTGATTAGCGCTACGGCCTGCTGGACGCATGATGTTCTCCGGCTTGAAACGAATGTGGCTGCGCATTATACGGATAATGCGCGCTTATTCCTATCCTGATAAGGTCGCGAAAGCTATAATCCACCCCACTCTCCTTTAAAAACAGGAACGTCTATGATCCGCAGTATGACCGCCTACGCCCGGCGTGAAATCAAGGGTGAATGGGGTAGCGCCGCGTGGGAACTGCGCTCGGTAAACCAACGATATCTGGAAACTTACTTCCGCCTGCCGGAGCAGTTCCGTAGCCTGGAGCCCGTGGTGCGTGAACGTATTCGCTCCCGTCTGACCCGCGGTAAAGTCGAATGCACCCTGCGTTTTGAGCAGGACCCGAGCGCACAGGGCGAGCTGATTCTCAACGAAAAGCTGGCAAAGCAGCTGGTTAATGCCGCCAACTGGGTAAAAATGCAGAGCGACGAGGGCGAAATTAATCCGGTGGATATTCTGCGCTGGCCCGGCGTAATGTCGGCTCATGAGCAAGATCTGGACGCCATTGCCGCCGAAATCCTGGGCGCGTTGAACGGCGCGCTGGACGACTTTATCGTCGCCCGTGAAACCGAAGGCCAGGCGTTGAAAACGCTTATTGAGCAGCGCCTGGACGGGGTCACCGCCGAAGTGGCTAAAGTACGCGCCCACATGCCGGAAATTTTACAGTGGCAGCGCGAGCGTCTGGTTTCCAAACTGGAAGACGCCGAAGTGCAGCTGGAAAATAACCGCCTTGAGCAGGAGCTGGTGCTGATGGCGCAGCGTATTGACGTTGCCGAGGAGCTGGATCGCCTGGAAGCGCATGTGAAAGAGACGTGGAATATCCTGAAGAAGAAAGAAGCGGTCGGTCGCCGCCTCGACTTTATGATGCAGGAGTTCAACCGCGAGTCGAACACGCTGGCATCTAAATCGATTAATGCCGAAGTGACGAACTCCGCCATTGAACTGAAAGTGCTAATCGAACAAATGCGCGAGCAGATCCAAAACATCGAGTAACAATGACTCGCCCCGCAAATCGTTTTTGAACAAAAGGTCATGGTAAATCATGGCCTTTTATTTTCGCTGCGTTTCAGAAGGAATCATTCTTATCCAATATCCGGCAGGTTAAAAATGCCCCTGCCGCGCACAGCAGCGTGGGGGCCAGATAGCTGTGATCCATATGGGTGAATTCCATCACCAGCGCCACCGCCGTTATCGGCATCTGCATGGATGCGGCGAGAAACGCCGCCGCGCCAACCAGCGCAAAACTGCCGTAATCGCCGCCGGGAAGCAGCTGTTGCCAGAGCATACACAGCAGCAGGCTGGCCAAGCCGCCTACCGCCAGCCCCGGCGTCAGCAGGCCGCCTTCCGCACCGCCGCGCAGCACCGCCAGAATCACCACCATCTTCAGCACCAGCAGCATCGCCGCCCCGGGGAAACCCAGTGCATCGCTGAGAGCCAGCTGCATAGGTCCTTTACCGTTTCCCGGAAGCTGGGGGAAATAGAGGCTGAGGGCGGCAAGCAGAGAAAACGCCAGCAGACAGAAAACCGGCATCTGCCAGTTGCTTCGGACGTGCGAACGAGCGGTACTGGTCGCTTTGCGAAAGAGCCAGGCCCCGGCGCCGAGAATGGGGCCAGAGATAATCGCCCACCAGAGAAATGAATGCGGCAGGATGTCGGAAGTAAAATGGTATTGCGACTCATCGCCTAAGCCGAGGGTAGCCGTCCACGCGGCAATCGCCGATGTGATGATAGCCGCCAGCGTTTTTTCCCAGCTAAACGACAGCAGCATCACCTCAAGGCTGAATAACGCGCCGGCCAGCGGGACGTTATACACCGCCGCCAGACCCGCACCTGCGCCGCAGGCAATCAGCGTTCGGCTTTCATCTTCCAGCAGACCCAGCTTACGCGCCACCATCCCTGCCCCCAGCGCGCCCATTTCCCGCGGCGCGACTTCGCGACCAAGGGGTGAGCCCAGCGCCACGGTGACGATCTGCAACAGGGCATGAATCGTGGTGGTACCCGCAGGCATTGGCACGGAAGGATTGGCCACCGCTGACGCAATTGAAACCCGCTTCTGCCCATATCGCCCAAGCAGCCACCAGCCAAACCCGGCGACTGCACCGCCGGCGACGATTGCCATGATCCGACGCGACCAGGACGAATCCGTGACGCCCTGTAAAAATGACTCTGAGCCAACGAGCTGGCCGTGGCTGTAGCCAAACGCCAGGTGCTGAATCGCGTGTAAAATCAGCGCCAGAACCATGCCTGACAGGCCAGCCAGTATCCCCGTCAGCACAACGGCAAGCAGGCGGATGAGATAGTTTTTATTGTCAGCGGCGGCAGTCATTTTCTCAGACCTTGAAGGAGGAAACTAAAAGGATAAAAGCCCAGAGTTAAACATTAAGTATTCATACCGCTTTCAATATAGATGCGCATAAAAGGTTTAGTCATTATTTTTTCTAATCAATGGATGAAGAAACAGCAATTAAATAACCATTAAATAAAGCCAATATAAGCACATCTCGCATTAGTTTAATCTGGTTAAATGCGAATGCTTTAGAAAATCTCAGTCGTGATCCTGAGCACAAATCGTTAACCTTCCGCCATCATCGTGGGGGATTTATGCTGCTTCATATTCTTTATCTGATTGGGATCACGGCGGAAGCCATGACCGGCGCGCTGGCTGCCGGGCGCCGCCGTATGGATACGTTTGGCGTGATTATCATTGCGACAGCGACCGCTCTCGGAGGCGGTTCGGTGCGCGATATTCTGCTTGGTCACTATCCGCTTGGCTGGGTACAACACCCCGAGTACGTCATTATTGTTGCCGTTGCTGCGGTCCTCACCACGATTGCCGCGCCGGTCATGCCGCACCTGCGCCGTCTGTTTCTGGTACTTGATGCGCTCGGCCTGGTGGTGTTCTCAATTATTGGCGCCCAGATCGCGCTGGATATGGGCCAGGGCCCGGTAATCGCCTCCATTGCCGCGGTCATCACCGGCGTCTTTGGCGGCGTGCTGCGTGATATGTTCTGCAAGCGTATCCCGCTGGTGTTCCAGAAAGAGCTGTACGCCGGAGTATCGTTCGCCGCCGCGATTTTATATATCGCGCTTCAGCATTACGTCAGCAGTCACGATGTAGTCGTCATTTCCACCCTGCTGTTCGGCTTTACTGCTCGTATGCTGGCGCTGCGCTGGAAGCTGGGCCTGCCGGTATTTAACTACAACCACAGCGCGCATTAATACTTTCAGAACCCCGGAATGCGTTGCCCGCTCAGCCACTTCGCCAGCGCGGCAACATCCGGGTGATGTAAGAACGTCACCAGCTGCCGCGCCCTTTCAGCCCCGACGCCCGGCAGCCGTTGCCACTGCTCTTCGTTTCGATCCTGCATCTGCCGCCAGCTGTCCTCCTCCAGTCTGACAAAAGCCGTCTTCGGTATGGGCACTCCCATCGCCTGGATCCAGCGTAGAAAAGGCCGTTCGCGCGCAAGATTGAACTGATGCCACAGCCGCTGCCCGCGCTGCGCGGAGATACCTGGTATGGCTTGCAGCTGTTCCGGCGTAAAAGCCAGCCATGAAAAGAGATGCTCCATGCCGCGGGCATCGTGCAGTGTCCGCCACAGCGTCTCTCCCGCGCCGTCAATATTGAGAATCGAGCGGGATGAGAGCCAGACCAGCCGCGAGAGAAACTGCTCCGCGCACTCTGGCGTGGCGAAATAGCAGGTTAAGGCATTGTACCGTGCCGCCGGCGGCTGGGGTTTATTACGCTCCGCCGTGCGCCAGACGACCGAATCGATGCGCGGAATTCCCTGCCCGGCAAGGCTGATTTGCAGCTGATCGCCAATACCGATATCCAGAGTGGACCAGCGGGATACCGAGCCGACGTTCACCCGCTGCACGCGCTTATCGTCCAGCAGCTGCGGCTCCAGATGCGCCACCACCGCTATTTTACCGCTACGCCCGATGCTGAAGCTGATACCGCGAACCTCCATAACCCGTGAGGCAGGAGGATATTTCCAGGCGATAACCCAATCACCCTGTCCCGGTACCCAGAAGCGCCCGGCTGACTCTTTTCCCCGCCGCACCACTACGCCATCGCTGGCAAAAGGCAGCGGCGAAGTAAACCAACGCTGGCGCCACTGTTCCACCTGCTGCGCATTCGCGACAGGATGCGAAAAGCGCGCGCTGTAAACAAAGCCGCCCTGCCGCAGCAGCGCCAGCCGCTGTTGCATCTCCTGCGGACCATCGGGCCATGCCCAGATAAAGATGCCCAGTTGATTAAGTTCCGCCGCAGCCTGCTGGCGCATCATCATGCCGGCCACCTTTGCGCGCGCGTTCATGCCCCCCATCTGCTTTTGCACATGCCCCGCGCGAAGCAGGAACAGTTCTCCCTGCAGAACGCTATTGGCCAGTGCACCGTCAGAGACTTTAGGCACGGAGGGGATCTGTAAAACCCTGGCCGTCCAGTCTTCTCCGGCCAGACCATTCCCCCGGCTTATTGCCTGCACTAGGCGCCCCTGTCGATAGACCAGAGTCACTGCGACGCCATCGACTTTAGGCTGTACCCACAGGCCGGATTGACCGCGCATCCAGCGCGCCACCGCAGCGCGGTCCGGCAGTTTACGCACGCCGGTGTGCGCGACCGGATGCCTGACATCCCCCCTCAGCGGCGGAAGAGCATCGTGAGCGGGAGCCTCGCCGGTGAAGCAGCGCCGCCAGAACGCCAGCCGCTCCGCCAGCTGGTCATAGACTTCATCGCTTACCGCACTATTCCCCTGCTGCCAGTAGGCGTTTTTCCATTCCGTTATCTGCTGGCTGAGGCGTTCCATTTCCTGTTCGGCCCTCGCCTGCGGCCACGCGGGGCAGGCTGCCTGCGCGTATCCCACCAGCATCCACAGCACCAGCGCCTGGATTCCTTTTTGCATCGCGATGCCCTCCTGTTTATTCGCCGGGAATTGTGCCGCAGGCGTATTTTCATCGGCGATAGGGGATTTTTAAGGCTGCGAGCAGACGTCCAGGTTTTCTATGTTGTTTCTGCAATGCCCGGAGAAATCAGGGAAACGGCAAGCAAAATGAAAGAAAAAATGCAAAAAGTGTGACAGGGACTGCGTCACGCAGCGGCGGCGTGTATAATAGGCTCGTATGTAAGCTCTATTTCGACCATCACATACAAAAGACACTCATGGCTCAAGGCACGCTTTATATTGTTTCCGCCCCTAGCGGCGCGGGTAAATCCAGCCTGATTCAGGCTTTATTAAAAACCCAACCGTTGTACGACTCTCAGGTTTCTGTTTCGCATACCACACGCGCTCCGCGCCCGGGTGAAGTGCACGGTGAACACTATTTCTTTGTCAATCACGACGAATTCAGGACGATGATTGGCGAAGACGCTTTTCTTGAACATGCAGAAGTCTTTGGCAACTATTACGGCACCTCGCGCGAAGCTATCGAGCAGGTACTGGCGACCGGCGTCGACGTCTTCCTTGATATCGACTGGCAGGGCGCACAGCAAATCCGCAACAGAATGCCCGGCGCACGCAGCATTTTTATTCTGCCGCCGTCAAAAGATGAGCTTGATCGTCGCCTGCGCGGCCGCGGTCAGGATAGCGAAGAGGTTATCGCGAAACGTATGGCACAGGCAGTTGCAGAAATGAGCCATTACGCGGAATATGATTACCTGATTGTGAATGATGATTTTGATACCGCGCTGAGCGATCTGAAAATTATTATTCGCGCCGAACGTCTGCGCATGAGCCGCCAAAAGCAGCGACATGGCGCTTTAATCACCAAACTGTTGGCAGACTGAACCCACATTCAGTATCATGCCCAGTCATTTCTTCACCTGTGGAGCATTTTAAGTATGGCACGCGTAACTGTTCAGGACGCTGTAGAGAAAATTGGTAACCGTTTTGACCTGGTACTGGTCGCCGCGCGTCGCGCTCGTCAGATGCAGGTAGGCGGAAAGGATCCGCTGGTACCGGAAGAAAACGATAAAACTACCGTTATCGCACTGCGCGAAATCGAAGAAGGTCTGATCAACAACAAGATCCTCGACGTTCGCGAGCGCCAGGAACAGCAAGAGCAGGAAGCCGCTGAATTACAAGCCGTTACCGCTATTGCTGAAGGTCGTCGTTAATCACACAGCGGGTCGCCCTTGTATCTGTTTGAAAGCCTGAATCAGCTGATTCAAAACTACCTGCCCGAAGAGCAAATCAAACGCCTTCGGCAGGCTTATCTCGTTGCACGTGACGCTCACGAGGGCCAGACACGTTCAAGCGGTGAACCCTATATCACGCACCCGGTAGCGGTAGCCTGTATCCTGGCCGAGATGAAGCTCGACCATGAAACGCTGATGGCTGCCCTGCTGCACGACGTGATAGAAGATACCCCCGCCACCTATCAGGATATGGAGCAGCTTTTTGGCAAAAGCGTTGCAGAACTGGTAGAGGGGGTGTCAAAACTTGATAAGCTAAAGTTTCGCGACAAGAAAGAGGCTCAGGCCGAAAACTTTCGCAAAATGATTATGGCGATGGTGCAGGATATTCGCGTCATCCTTATCAAGCTTGCTGACCGCACCCACAACATGCGCACGCTGGGCTCATTGCGCCCGGATAAGCGCCGCCGCATCGCCCGCGAAACGC
This sequence comes from Klebsiella sp. K5-306, assembly GCF_051835185.1. Taxonomy (NCBI): domain Bacteria; kingdom Pseudomonadati; phylum Pseudomonadota; class Gammaproteobacteria; order Enterobacterales; family Enterobacteriaceae; genus Klebsiella; species Klebsiella sp. K5-306. The sequence goes on along the minus strand of NZ_JAIFJY010000002.1, from coordinate 176,461 downwards.
TGGAAATCTACAGCCCTCTGGCGCACCGTTTAGGTATTCATCACATCAAAACCGAGCTCGAAGAGCTGGGCTTTGAGGCGCTGTATCCTAACCGCTACCGCGTTATTAAAGAGGTAGTTAAAGCAGCGCGCGGCAACCGTAAAGAGATGATTCAAAAAATCCTCTCCGAAATCGAAGGGCGTTTGCAGGAAGCGGGAATACCCTGTCGCGTTAGCGGTCGCGAAAAGCATTTGTACTCCATCTACTGCAAGATGGTGCTCAAAGAGCAGCGTTTTCACTCGATTATGGATATCTACGCCTTCCGCGTGATTGTCCATGATTCTGACACCTGCTATCGCGTGCTAGGCCAGATGCACAGCCTTTACAAGCCGCGTCCAGGCCGCGTCAAAGACTACATTGCCATTCCAAAGGCGAACGGCTATCAATCTTTGCACACCTCGATGATCGGCCCGCACGGCGTCCCGGTTGAGGTACAAATTCGTACCGAAGACATGGACCAGATGGCGGAAATGGGGGTTGCGGCGCACTGGGCTTATAAAGAGCACGGCGGCGAAAGCAGTACCACGGCGCAAATCCGCGCTCAGCGCTGGATGCAGAGCCTGCTGGAGCTCCAGCAGAGCGCCGGTAGCTCATTTGAATTTATTGAGAGCGTGAAATCCGATCTGTTCCCGGATGAGATTTACGTTTTCACCCCGGAAGGGCGCATCGTCGAACTGCCCGCTGGCGCGACGCCGGTGGACTTCGCCTACGCGGTGCATACCGATATCGGCCATGCCTGCGTCGGCGCGCGCGTCGACCGCCAGCCATATCCCCTGTCGCAGTCGCTCTCCAGCGGCCAGACGGTGGAGATCATCACCGCGCCGGGCGCTCGTCCGAACGCCGCGTGGCTGAACTTTGTCGTCAGCTCTAAAGCGCGCGCCAAAATTCGCCAACTGCTGAAAAACCTCAAGCGCGACGATTCCGTTAGCCTCGGGCGACGCCTGCTTAATCACGCGCTCGGCGGCAGCCGCAAGCTGGCCGAAATTCCGCCAGAGAACATTCAGCGCGAACTTGACCGTATGAAGCTGGCAACGCTTGACGATCTGCTGGCCGAAATTGGCCTCGGTAACGCCATGAGCGTCGTCGTAGCAAAAAACCTGCAGCAGGGTGAAACCACAGCCGTGCCTGTACAGCCGGCGCCTGTCGGCCATAACCATCTGCCGATTAAAGGCGCGGATGGCGTGCTGATCACCTTTGCCAAGTGCTGCCGTCCGATTCCCGGCGACCCGATTATTGCGCACGTCAGCCCGGGCAAAGGCCTGGTTATTCACCACGAGTCCTGTCGTAACATTCGCGGCTACCAGAAAGAGCCGGAGAAATTTATGGCGGTTGAGTGGGACAAAGAGACGGCGCAGGAATTTATCACCGAAATTAAGGTGGATATGTTCAACCATCAGGGTGCCCTGGCGAATCTTACCGCCGCAATCAACACCGCCTCTTCCAATATTCAAAGCCTGAATACGGAAGAGAAAGATGGCCGCGTTTACAGCGCCTTTATTCGCCTCACCGCGCGCGACCGCGTGCATCTGGCGAATATTATGCGCAAAATTCGCGTCATGCCGGATGTGATAAAAGTCACCCGTAACCGAAATTAGCTCTGACACAAAATCATTCGAATTGCATCAAGGCGGCAAGCGAATGACAAATCTGCCAGGAGCAGATTTGAACGCTGCTTACAGCGGCTCCGTAAGGGGCGAGGCCCAGGGATGGGCCGAGTAATCCGCAGCGATTAAAGAGTCATTCGAAGGATGAAGTGTAATGAATTTACAGCGTTATGCGCGTATCTGCGAGATGCTCGCCAGGCGTCAGCCTGACCTGACGGTCTGCATGGAGCAGGTCCATAAGCCTCATAACGTCTCTGCGATTATTCGTACCGCAGACGCCGTTGGCGTGCATGAAGTGCACGCCATCTGGCCCGGTAGCCGTATGCGTACCATGGCCTCCGCAGCCGCAGGCAGCAATAGCTGGGTGCAGGTGAAAACCCATCGTACTATTGGCGATGCCGTCACGCATTTAAAAGGCCAGGGCATGCAGATTCTGGCAACCCATCTCTCTGATAACGCCGTTGATTTTCGTGAAATCGACTATACCCGCCCCACCTGTATCCTGATGGGCCAGGAGAAAACCGGCATTACTCAGGAAGCGCTGGACCTGGCGGATCAGGACATCATTATTCCGATGATTGGCATGGTGCAGTCGCTGAACGTTTCCGTCGCCTCGGCGCTTATTCTGTATGAAGCCCAGCGCCAGCGGCAGAACGCCGGCATGTATCTGCGCGACAACAGCATGCTGCCGAAAGAAGACCAGCAGCGTCTGCTGTTTGAAGGCGGCTATCCGGTGCTGGCGAAGGTCGCAAAACGTAAAGGTCTACCCTACCCCCACGTCAACGAGCTGGGCGAAGTCGAAGCCGATGCCACGTGGTGGGCCACTATGCAGGCTGCAGGATAAAAACGATGCAAGGTCGCCTGTTAGATGCCGTCCCCCTTAATACCCTAACCGGCGTTGGCGCGGCACAGAGCAGCCGACTGGCGAAAATCGGCCTGCACACGGTGCAGGATCTGCTTCTGCACCTGCCGCTACGCTACGAAGACCGCACCCATCTGTATCAAATCGGTGAACTGCTGCCCGGCGTTTACGCCACCGTTGAAGGCGAAGTTCTTAACTGCAATATCACTTTCGGCGGCCGCCGGATGATGACCTGCCAGATAAGCGACGGCTCCGGCATCCTCACCATGCGCTTTTTTAACTTCAGCGCAGCGATGAAAAATAGCCTGGCAACCGGGCGTCGCGTGCTGGCCTACGGAGAGGCTAAGCGCGGTAAGCACGGGGCGGAGATGATCCACCCGGAATATCGGGTTCAGGGTGATATGAGTACCCCTGATTTACAGGAAACGCTGACCCCGGTTTATCCCACCACCGAAGGCATCAAGCAGGCTACGCTGCGTAAGCTCACCGACCAGGCGCTGGAGCTGCTTGAAACCTGCGCTATCGCCGAGCTGCTGCCGCCGGAGCTGGCGCAGGGGATGATGAGCCTGCCTGACGCCTTGCGCACGCTGCATCGCCCGCCGCCCTCTTTACAGCTTAGCGAGCTGGAAAGCGGCAAACATCCGGCTCAGCGACGCTTAATCCTGGAAGAGCTGCTGGCGCATAACCTCAGCATGCTGGCGCTGCGGGCAGGCGCTCAGCGCTACCACGCTCTCTCGCTCAGCGCTAACGACACGCTAAAAGACAAGCTGCTGGCCTCTCTCCCCTTTACGCCGACCGGCGCGCAGGCGCGCGTCACGGCTGAAATTGAGCGCGATATGGCGCTGGACGTGCCAATGATGCGTCTGGTGCAGGGGGATGTTGGCTCCGGTAAAACCCTGGTTGCCGCGCTGGCCGCCCTGCGCGCCATCGCGCACGGCAAGCAGGTGGCGCTGATGGCGCCGACAGAACTGCTGGCTGAGCAGCATGCCAATAACTTCCGCAGCTGGTTTGAACCGCTGGGCGTTGAAGTAGGCTGGCTGGCGGGCAAACAAAAAGGCAAAGCGCGCCTGGCGCAGCAGGAGGCTATCGCCAGCGGACAGGTGCAGATGGTGGTCGGTACCCACGCCATCTTTCAGGAACAGGTCCAGTTTAACGGCCTCGCGTTGGTGATTATCGACGAACAGCATCGTTTCGGCGTCCATCAGCGGCTGGCGCTATGGGAGAAAGGCCAACAGCAGGGCTTTCATCCGCACCAGCTGATTATGACCGCGACGCCGATTCCGCGGACCCTGGCGATGACCGCTTATGCCGATCTCGACACCTCGGTCATCGATGAACTGCCGCCGGGCCGTACGCCGGTTACGACGGTAGCCATCCCGGATACCCGCCGCAGCGATATTATCGACCGGGTACGGAACGCCTGTACTCACGAGGGTCGCCAGGCCTACTGGGTTTGTACGCTGATTGAAGAGTCGGATCTGCTGGAGGCCCAGGCGGCGGAAGCCACCTGGGAAGAGCTGAAGCTGGCGCTGCCGGAGCTGAATATCGGCCTGGTGCACGGGCGCATGAAATCTGCCGAGAAACAGGCGGTCATGAGCGCGTTCAAGCAGGGCGAGCTGCATCTACTGGTCGCCACCACGGTAATTGAGGTCGGCGTGGACGTGCCTAATTCCAGCCTGATGATCATCGAAAACCCTGAGCGTCTGGGGCTGGCTCAGCTGCACCAGCTCAGAGGGCGCGTCGGGCGCGGTGCGGTGGCCTCACACTGCGTGCTGCTCTATAAATCGCCGCTTTCTAAAACCGCGCAGAAGCGCCTGCAGGTTCTGCGCGATAGCAACGACGGCTTCGTCATTGCCCAGAAAGACCTGGAAATTCGCGGTCCCGGCGAGCTCCTCGGCACGCGCCAGACCGGCAACGCTGAATTCAAAGTCGCAGATTTAATGCGCGATCAGGCCATGATCCCCGAAGTTCAGCGCATCGCCCGTCATATACACGAAAGATATCCTCAGCAGGCCCAGGCGCTTATCGAGCGCTGGATGCCGGAAACCGAACGCTATTCCAACGCGTAGCGCGCACGTTATCCCGCCACGCTGCGCATAATTTTTTATTCAGATGAGTGGATTATGAAACGAGAACTGGCCATCGAATTTTCGCGCGTCACCGAAGCCGCCGCGCTGGCAGGCTATAAATGGTTAGGCCGTGGTGATAAAAACACCGCCGACGGCGCCGCCGTCAACGCCATGCGCATTATGCTCAACCTGATCAACATCGACGGTACTATCGTGATTGGCGAAGGCGAAATCGACGAAGCGCCGATGCTGTATATAGGCGAACGCGTCGGTACCGGCAACGGTGATGCGGTAGACATCGCCGTCGATCCCATTGAAGGCACCCGCATGACGGCGATGGGCCAGGCCAACGCGCTGGCGGTGATGGCGGTAGGCGATAAAGGCTGTTTCCTGAACGCGCCGGATATGTACATGGAAAAGCTGATTGTCGGTCCGGGCGCGAAAGGCACCATCGATCTGAACCTGCCGCTGGCGGAAAACTTGCAAAACATCGCCCGCGCGCTGAATAAGCCACTAAGTGAATTAACCGTTACCATCTTAGCCAAGCCGCGCCATGACGAGGTCATCGTTGAGCTGCAAAAACTGGGCGTGCGCGTATTTGCTATTCCCGACGGCGACGTTGCCGCCTCTATTCTGACCTGCATGCCGGATAGCGAAGTTGACGTTATGTACGGTATCGGCGGTGCCCCGGAAGGGGTCGTTTCAGCGGCGGTGATCCGCGCGCTGGACGGCGATATGCACGGTCGTCTGCTGGCGCGCCACCACGTTAAGGGCGACAGTGAAGAGAACCGCCGCATCGGCGAGAACGAGCTGGCACGCTGTCAGGCCATGGGCATCGAAGCAGGCAAAGTGCTGCGTCTGGACGATATGGCGCGCAGCGACAACGTCGTTTTCTCGGCGACGGGCATCACCAAAGGCGATCTGCTGGACGGTATTACCCGTAAAGGTAATATGGCCACCACCGAAACCCTACTGATCCGCGGTAAATCCCGCACTATCCGCCGAATTCAGTCGATTCATTATCTCGATCGCAAAGATCCGGATATCCAGCTACACATCCTGTAAAACATTTGATCAATAGAGCTTTCCAGCCTTTTCGGGCTGGAAATCTGCTCTCGTCGCGGTGAAGATACGCTAACAGGATTGAGAGGAGAGACGCTATGGCAAACTGGGTTACAGGCAAAGTCGTAAAAGTTCAAAACTGGACGGATGCACTGTTTAGCCTCATCGTTCACGCACCGGTTGAACCGTTCACCGCAGGGCAGTTTGCCAAACTGGGGCTGGATGTCGACGGTGAACGCGTGCAGCGCGCCTATTCCTACGTCAATGCTCCCAGTAATCCCGATCTTGAGTTCTACCTGGTGACGGTTCCGGAAGGCAAACTTAGCCCACGGCTGGCGGCGCTGAAGCCGGGCGATGAAGTGCAGGTGGTCAGCGAAGCGGCCGGCTTCTTCGTGCTCGAAGAGGTGCCGGATTGCGACACCCTGTGGATGCTCGCCACCGGCACGGCGATTGGCCCGTATCTGTCAATTCTCGAAGAAGGGAAGGACCTGGATCGTTTTAAAAATCTCGTACTGGTGCACGCCGCGCGCTATGCCGCGGATCTCAGCTATCTGCCGCAGATGCAGGCGCTGGAAGCGCGCTATGCGGGCAAGCTGCGCATCCAGTCGGTCGTCAGTCGGGAAACCGCGCCGGGCATGCTCACGGGACGTATCCCGTTCCTGATTGAAACCGGCGCGCTGGAAGAGGCCGTCGGCCTGCCAATGAACGCCGAGAGTAGCCACGTCATGCTGTGCGGTAACCCGCAGATGGTGCGCGACACTCAGCAGCTGCTGAAAGAGACCCGGCAGATGAGCAAGCATCTGCGCCGCCGACCGGGTCATATGACCGCCGAACACTACTGGTAATCAGGGCTCCGCTTTCCAGCGCACGTCCAGCGTCTCTTTGCCAAACTTATTTGCCCCCTGGGTGCCGACAAACGCCCCCAGGTCGATAAGCATCATCACGATAATCAGCGTCGGTATAAACCGCCCGACGCCCCACTGCCAGACGCCCGGCAGCATCGACCAGTTACCCGCCAGCAGCATCCACGCCAGAATCATCAGCAGCGCCCAGAGGCCGGATTTCCCCCGGTCGTGCAGACGTTTAACGGTCACCGCCGCCGTCGGCCACAGCAGGCATACCAGAATAAACGCCGCGGTCTGTAAGTTGAGTAGGTTACTGCCAGCCAGCGTGAACAGCGCGCTCATGGTCGCAATCCAGATAGCAATCCAGATCCAGAAGTCGCGACGTCCAATCCGCCCTTTAATTGAGAATAGCCACTGCTGTAGGGTCATGTTTTATTCCTTATCATCATCACCGACGTAGTTTACCCTGAAGGCGTGACTTTTTGACAAGCGTGACGGTTCTCGTTTTAATCGTCGGCAGACAAAAAAAGGAAAGATGGGCATGAAGAAGTGGGCAACTTTATATTTAATTGGGCTGACGGCGCTATCCGTCGGCCAAAATGCGTTGTCCGCCGAGCCTGACTCCGCCGCTACGGCGCCCTATCTTCTCTCCGGCGCGCCGGTGTTTGATATCTCCATCAGCGCGTTTCGGGAAAAATTCAATACCGATAACCCGAGGCTTTTGCTCAATGAGTTTCGCGCCGTCGCCTCCAGTAAAGACCAGGCGAATTTGACCCGCGCCGCCACCAGGATCAACGACAATCTTTATGCCTCGACCGCGCTTGAGCGCGGTACGCTTAAAATTAAATCGATGCAGATAACCTGGCTGCCGATTCAGGGGCCGCAGCAGAAAGCAGCGAAAGCCCGGGCCCTCGAGTATATGAGCGCCGTCATGCGCGCGTTCGTGCCGACGCTCAGCCAGGCGCAGAGCCAACAGAAGCTACAAAAGCTGCTGGCCGCCGGAAAAGGCAAACGGTACTTTTCGGAAACCGAAGGCGCAGTACGCTATGTGGTGGCGGACAACGGCGAAAAGGGGCTGACCTTCGCTGTTGAACCGATTAAGCTGGCGCTATCTGAAACGCTGGAAAACAACAATAAATGACAAAAAGCAAAGCCTTTCCAGTGATGAATCTCTATACTGTTTCACAGACCATGCTGCCCGCGGGGGCGGCTATATTCCTTAATTCGCTTTAAAGCGTGGAGAATAAAAATGCGACATCCTTTAGTGATGGGTAACTGGAAACTGAACGGCAGCCGCCACATGGTAAACGAACTGGTCGCGAACCTGCGTACCGAACTGGCAGGCGTTACCGGCTGTGCAGTTGCCATTGCTCCGCCTGAGATGTACATCGACCTGGCTAAACAAGCCGCTGCCGGCAGCCACATTCACCTGGGCGCGCAGAACGTTGATCTGAACCTGTCCGGCGCATTCACCGGCGAAACCTCTGCCGAAATGCTGAAAGACATCGGCGCTGAATACATCATCATCGGCCACTCCGAGCGTCGTACCTACCACAAAGAGTCCGACGAGTTTATCGCTAAGAAATTCGCGGTACTGAAAGAGCAGGGCCTGATCCCGGTACTGTGCATCGGTGAAACCGAAGCGGAAAACGAAGCGGGCAAAACCGAAGAAGTGTGCGCACGTCAGATCGACGCCGTTCTGAAAACCCAGGGCGCGGCGGCGTTCGAAGGCGCGGTTATCGCTTACGAACCGGTATGGGCGATCGGTACCGGCAAATCCGCTACCCCGGCTCAGGCTCAGGCAGTACACAAATTCATCCGCGATCACATTGCGAAAGCCGATGCGAAAGTGGCTGAACAAGTCATTATCCAGTACGGCGGTTCCGTTAACGCGGGCAACGCAGCAGAACTGTTCACCCAGCCGGACATCGACGGCGCGCTGGTTGGCGGCGCATCCCTGAAAGCGGACGCTTTCGCGGTAATCGTTAAAGCAGCAGAAGCCGCGAAAAAAGCGTAATTCGCTTTACAGGCACTCCCCGGTCGCGCTTCGCAACCGGGGAGTGCCTGGTAGCCCGGACAGGTGCGCAGCGCCGCCTCCGGGAAAATCCCCGAACGAAACAGGCTACAGTTTGCCCAACGCCTGATACCACAGATAGTCCAGCGGCAGCAGAATTAAATAGCTCACCGCCGCCAGCGCAATACACAGCAGCATTCCCGCCCGTGCAGGTACTTTCCCTAGCCCCATCGCCACTACAATCGGTGACGCCTGATACGGCAACAGCGGCGTGGAGTATCCCAGCACCTGAATCATAATCACGCTCAGCAGCGGGAAGCCGGTCGCATCGGAGAAGCTCTGTGCGAAAGTGGTATACAGCGCCGGTACGCCGTTCGCGGTCATAATAAAGTTTAGCGCGCTGGTAATACCGGTCAGCGCGAGAAAGCTGGTAAACGGGCTCTCTTTATCCAGCGGCATAATCTGCAGCAGGGCATTCCCCACCACACCGCCGATCCCGGTCTGGGTCACGGTGATTGCCAGCCCCAAAATTCCGGCGACGTAAATACAGGTGCGGATGTTCACGCCGCTGGAAAACTCCTCGCCGCGGATAAAACCGACTCGCGGCAGCAGCGTTATCACCGCCGCCGCCAGCCCCGTCCAGGCTGGCCCTATGCCGTGCCAGCTCTCCGTCACCCAGAGCGTCAGCACCACGACCAGCAGCCAGGCAAGGCGCTTCTCATCGCGGCTCATCGGCGGCAGCGGCGACAGATCGCGCGGCGGATGCGGTTTCCCCGGGAACAGCCAGCATATCAGCACGATCAGCGCCGCCCCCTTGAGCCAGCCGAGCACCGGCGTATGCAGCAGTAAATAGGGCAGATAATTCAGATGGATACCGTACGATCCCTCCGCCGCGCCGCTCATCACCAGATTCGGGACGTTCGCCGGTAAAATAGTGGCAGACAGCTGGAAGGTACCGAACCCCACCGCCAGCGCCAGGCCAAACCAGGGGCGCGTTCCCTCTTCAATACCGGCACGCCTGGCCATTGCCGCCACAATCGGCATCAGCAGCGCGATGCGCCCCATATTGGACGGCATCACAAACGCCAGCGCATAGCTGAGCAGCACCACGCTGCCGACCATCAGCGGCCAGGAATCCGTCAGACGCGACGAAAGCGCCCGTGCCGCCCTGTCCGCCAGCCCGGTTTTGCGGATAGCGATCCCCAGCACAAAGCCGCTGAACACCAGCCAGAATGCCGACGACGCGAAGCCGCCGAAAATCACCTCCGGCGGCGCGATTTTAGCGATCATCGCTGCGGCAAAAAACAGCAGCGCGGTCATAAACTCCGGCAGGAGCGATGTCGCCCAAAGCAGGATAGTGAGGCCAACGATAATTGAAGGAAGGAACAGAGGATGGGACAACCAGAGCGACATACCTGTCTCCTGTCGGTTTTTTCAGCAAGAATACGACGGACAACAGGGCAGGTAAACGCCAGATATAGTGGGGGTTATGACAACTCTGGTGCGGGCAGATTAGTGATAATGAATTTCGCCAAAGTATTCCGACAGCACGTAATAGCGGCAATATTCGAAAGGGCTGTTATGCCCGGCCTGAAACGTCTGTCTGGCGACGGATAATAGTGGTTTATTCGCCGCAATCTGCAGCTTTTCGCACAGGTCGGCGGAAGGTAAGATCGCCTCCACCTTTTCAGTCGCCGAGTCACTGGTGACGTTTAATAGCGAATAAAGCGACGTATGCTCCAGCGCCTCTGGCGTGAGCTGCAGATTGGGAAAGAAGCTAAGATCGAGATAGATCTTTTCATGGTTAAACGGGCGATTGTTCAGGCAACGAATACGCGAGATATAGAGATAATGATGATGGGCGGGCAGGCTCAAACCATCTGCCTGAGCGTCACGTGCGCGACGCGGCGCGATCTCAAGAATACGGTTCTCTATCTCGACGCTGGCATCCTGAAGATCGCTGGTAATGCCGCGAAACGTGTGGCCGTAGCTTACTCCCTCCGGCACAGAGCACACTACCGATCCGCTTCCGCGCTGGGACGAAATAATGCCCGCATTGATTAATTCGCTCCAGGCCTGTTTAACCACGATGAGCGAGACGTTATAGGCTCTGGCAACCTCTTTTTGCGTCGGCAGCTGGCTGCCTAACGGCAAGGACCCATTCTGAATCTGCTGACAGATGATAAAAAATAGTTGCTTATAAAGCGGAGTAAAGCTCGTTTTATCAACCTGCAAACTGCGCACCTCACGTCTTCGCCAGCAGGGGACGTTTTACCGTCCCCGGCAGGGTGAATTCGCTACCCTGCGATTTGCCTGGCCAGTTGTGCCAAATCGAAATGATTCATACGATCCACGGTCGTTAAATAATCGGCGGGAAAAGCCTCCACGCCATGGAATGCGCCGGAAATCGCTCCGACCATGGTAGCGACAGTATCAGTATCATTGCCGATATTAACGCCGGAGATAATAGCATCTACGGCAGAATTCGGACAACACGCGAACAGGCCAAAGGCCGCCGGTACGGCTTCGCTGACGTGCAGCCCGGAACCAATAATATCGGCAAGTTCCACCACCGCCGTTTCCCAATGACGATGCCGTTGACCGATAGCCACGGCCAGTTCGATGCGTCGGGCAACGGATGGGCCTGCCACCATCATCGCCCCTTGATCCTGCGCCAGCAGATAGCCTCTTTGCGCGCCATAAATACCGGCGGCAATAATGGTGTCCGCATTGGTCTGCGATCGTAACGCTTCGCTGGTTGCCGCCGCCATCGCCGCTGCGCCGGACATCGCCAGCACGTTATTATGCGTAAAGCGGCAAATCTGCAGCGCGCAGTGAATCGCCGCATCAATATCTCCCGGATGCAGTACCGCCGCAGGCCAAATCTTCATGGCGGCGCCGTTGGTGGCTTCCGCGTTTCCCTTATTAATAATCTGTACCGACTGCTTTTCGCCTTCAAGATCACCCTGCAAAGAGGCGCGATGGTCATTGAATATCGCTTTCATTGCCGCACGCGTTGTCGGGCCGGTAAAGTTGGCGTAGTAAGGGTAATCCAGCCACTGCTGAAAGGCTTCGCGCATCGCCTCATCGCTGACCTGGCGCTGGTGGCGCAGCAGCGCGTCCATAATGTATTTCGCCTGAATAAAATCATCCGTGCACATACCCGCTTCGTTACAGCGACCAAACGTATCCGCTGGCGGTTTTTGAAAGGTCGTCACCCAGCCGCCGAAATAGTCCTTAATTTGCTGCTGAGTCCGTACTTCCGTCGCCGCGCCCATCGCGTCCGCGGCGGCGGCACCCACCAGGCATCCCAGTATTTTGTTTTGATCAACGTGCATGATGACTCCTTATTTCACGGTCATGGCTTGTGCCAGCGAACGGCTGGACAGAAAAGTATTGAGCTGGTCGGGAAACGGCAGAGCAGTCATTGCCCCTTTTGCCGTCACCGCCATCGCTCCGCAGGCGTTGGCATTGCTGATCGCCTCCGCCAGCAGGGCATGATTCCAGTGGTTTTCGCGGGAAAGCGTGAACAGCAGGCCGCCAACAAAGGCATCACCGGCTCCGGTGGTATCGACGACCTCCACGCGCGGGGCAGGAAAAAGGAACTCTCCCTCGGCGGTGATGAGCAACGCCCCTTCGGCCCCCAACGAAATGATGGTGGTCTCGCAGCCCAGATCGCGCATGTAATACCGCGCATCCTGCCAATGGCTGGCGCCGCTCAGCTGACACAGCTCATCTGCCGAGACTTTGCAGATAGACGCCAGCGCAGCGGAGCGGGCGATCAGGTCAGGGATCTCAGCGGCATTGCGCCACATCTTGCTGCGCAAGTTGACATCAAACAGAACGTAGCCGCCGGCCTCCCGCATTCTTCGCGCGCCCTCAAGGCATGCCTCGCGAGCGGGGCTGTCGGTGAGACCAATGGAGCTAAAGTAAAACCATTCGTATTTTCTGAACGTCGGCAGATCCTGAGGTGAAACGAAGGTATCAGCCCCCGGATGTACCAGATAGGTAAAGCTGCGCTCGCCGTCAGCCGTCAGATTGACAATCAGTACCGCGCTGGTCAGGCTCGCATCCAGCCGCAGCGAAGAGACATCGACGCCGTTATCCTGAAAAACCTGGCGCAGGAAATGCCCGGCGTCATCGTCGCCAAGGCAGCCGATAAAACCGCACGTTCCGCCCAGCCTGGCAACGCAGACCCCCACGTTCGCCGAAGCGCCTCCGGGACATTTCAGGTAGCTGTTCTGTTTTTCCGGTACCAGGTCTACGGAGGCGTCGCCGATCGCCCAAACCTTATTCATGGCATTCATTTACGCCTCCTTATGCCTGTTTTTGCGCAAGGGCTAGCTGAATATCACGATAATATTCGTTATTAATCAGATACTTTTTCATAAGTAGCCCAACCGCAAGATGGAAAAGGGCCGGAATGAGCGTCATCATCAGCGCAATACCGGTGAGCGAACGCGCGCTCTGTTCAACGTCGGCCTGATAGCCAAAGTGGCTCAGCAGAAATCCCAGTACGCCCCCCGCGATCCCCATACCAAACTTCTGGAAGAAGAGAATGCCGCCAAACGCGAGGCCGGATACCCGCAGCCCGGTTTTCTTTTCGCCATAATCCACCGCTTCGGCGATAGAGGACCAGAACACCGGCATTTGCATATCGCAGAAGAAATTAATAAGAAAATAGAACGTAAATGCCAGGATAAGATTTTCACGCCCAACGAAGAAATACATCAGCGCGCTTAGTACAAAGGTAATAATCTGGGTGTAGCGGAACATCTTAATCTTATCCCAGAATTTAGTTATCCAGGTGGTGGCGATCATCGCCAGAATAGAGGCGACAACACCGGTAGTCAGAAAAGGTGAAATCAGGCTATCGCCGCCATTAAGATAATACTTGGCATAATAGGCCGCGACGGAACCGCGAATAACGTAACCGCACATCAGCAGTAAAATAACAACCCCAAGAATAATCCACTGATCGTTACGTAACAGATACTTAAACTGCTTCCCTACCGATAGCGAAGTAATTTCCGGCTCGCTACGTTCACGAGTGGTGAGAAAACAGAAGATAAACAGCAGGGCCCCCATCGCGCCCATTAGCCCCATAGAAAACTGGTAACCCAGGGCCTTGTTGCCCTGCCCAAGCCAGACGGCAAGCATCGGGACGACAATAGTCACCAGAAAAGCGGCAATTTTGGTCATCACAAAGCGATAGCCGTTTGCGCTTAGCCGTTCCACGGGATCGCTGGTAATCACGCCAATCATCGAGATATAGGGAATAGTGATAGCGGTATAGACCAGGGTCATCAGAATATAGGTGCCATAGGCCCACGCCAGCTTAGCCATATAAACCATATCAGGCGTGATAAACATTAAATAAACGGCGAAGCCAAAAGGGATGGCAAACCACAGCAGCCACGGGCGATAGCGTCCCCAGCGCGTATTCAGCTTATCGGTAAGGACGCCCATGGCCGGATCGATAATGGCATCGATCATCCGCACAACCACGAAAAGTACGCCAACATCAGCGGCGCTCAGGCCGTAGATATCGGTATAAAAATAGGCGAGAAGCAGCTGCATGGCGATGATCACAACGTTTATCGCCATATCTCCTGCGCCGAAGCCGAGTTTTTCCACGATAGAAAGTTTCATGTTGATATTCCTTTACGCTTAGCCGCGCAAATAGAGGAAACAATTAATGATGTCACTACATGAAATAAAAACGTTTTTATAAATAAGCCGCCTGTCCGACACGCAATAGAGGCTATGAAGAGAGTGTAACCACCCTCAAAAAGATATAAAGGTATACCTTTATATCTTTTGATCGGTTTCACATATTTTTATGCACCCGATCCTACCCCGGCGTTAAACCGGGATAAGAATCAAGGAGATAATGAATAGCGGGAACGTAAAGAAAATTAACGGGATGCGAGAATGGCGCAGCTATGGTCCTGAACCTCTTCTGCCGATGCGCGATTCAGCGTCAGCAGGTTACGCTCGGTTGCCAGCAGCAGCAGCGAGCCGTCGCTCTGCTTCGCCATCGCCAGCGCGAAACGGCCCATATGTTCTCTCGCTTCCGGCACCTCTTCAGCCAGCATCAGGAACGGACTGCGCTGCGCCAGTTCGGTTTCGGTTACGCGGCGCGCCAGATATTCATGGCCCATGAGCCCACCGGGCAGCGGTAACCAGCGGCTGCTGATAGCGGCAGCCTGGCTATCCAGCTGATGGCGCACATCAGGTCGCAGGCAGGAGATATGAATATGGAAATGATTTTGCGTGCGTCCGCTGCGCGAGTTGATGGCCAGCGAGACCGCCTCATCCGGTACGGCAGAGCCACGGTGCTGGCTCATGATTTCGCGTCCCTGCCAGGCTTGCCAGAAGAAGTTCGGCGTCAGCGGTTCAAGCAGCAGCGGGCTTTCAGTGCCGTTGATACGGTAGGTTGGCATCAGCAAATACTGCAGCGGGCCATTGCGGTCCTTAAACAGGACATAGCCGCCCTTCAGGTTCACTTCCGCGCAGGGCGCGGGATTGTGATTCTGCTGTTGATGAGGGACGCACTGTTGCAGAACAATGTGACGCAACGCGTCACGGTTGCCGGAATGAAGCCAGTAGTAGCCGCCAGCCATCGCCGCCACAACCACCACCACCAGCGCTAATAAAAGGGGTCGTACTCTTCGCATTATTTTTTCCTGTCTCAGCCAGAAACGGAAGAGTAGCGCAGTTTGATGACTAAATGAAAACGGGAGGAGGTACGGTGAGTTTTGCCGGAAGCGGTGCTTAACGCGCCTGAGCGGGCTACCAGACTACTCTGCCCCGGGTCGCGGCTTACGCCTTACCCGGGCGACAAGCGTTGTCGCCCCGCTACGCGCAGCGCGAGCGGGGATAAGGAGAGACTATTTAACGCTGGTTGATCTGGTCAAAGGTGCCGCCGTTGGAGAAGTGCTCTTTCTGCGCTTTAGTCCAGCCGCCAAACACGTCATCGATGGTGAACAGCTTCAGTTTCGGGAACTCATCCGCGTATTTTTTCGCGATTTCTGGGTCACGCGGACGATAGAAGTTCTTCGCCGCAATCTCCTGGCCTTCCGGCGAGTAGAGATACTTCAGATACGCTTCCGCCACCTGGCGAGTGCCCTTTTTGTCGACCACTTTATCCACCACGGAAACGGTCGGCTCGGCCAGAATCGATTCGCTCGGGGTGACGATCTCGAATTTGTCTTTACCCAGTTCGTTGGTCGCCAGCAGGGCTTCGTTTTCCCAGGCAATCAGCACATCGCCGATCCCGCGTTCCACAAAGGTGTTGGTCGAACCGCGGGCGCCGGAATCCAGTACTTCGACGTTCTTAAACAGCGCTTTTACGAACTCCTGCGCCTTAGCCTGGTCACCGTTGTTCTGGTGCAGGGCATAGCCCCAGGCCGCCAGATAGTTCCAGCGCGCGCCGCCGGAGCTTTTCGGGTTCGGGGTAATCACCGACACGCCCGGTTTGATCAGGTCGTTCCAGTCATGAATCTGCTTCGGGTTACCTTTACGTACGAGGAACACGATGGTTGAGGTATACGGCGCGGAGTTATCCGGCAGACGCTTCAGCCAGTTTTTGTCGATTCGTCCACGCTCGGCGATCGCATCGACGTCATAGGCCAGCGCAAGGGTCACCACATCGGCTTCAATGCCGTTGATCACCGAGGTCGCCTGTTTGCCGGAGCCGCCGTGTGACTGACGAATCACCACGTTGTCGCCGGTTTCTTGCTTCCAGTGCGCGCTAAAGGCTTTGTTGTACTGTTCGTACAGCTCGCGCGTCGGATCGTAAGAAACGTTTAATAGCTGAATGTCTTTTGCCAGAACGCTGGCGGATGCCAGCAACAGAGTTAACCCCACGCCCCACTTATTCATCGCACCGCTCTCTATATGTAGTGTTGTGATGGATTAAGCGTGCCAGAAAGCAGACTGATGATTAAAGAATAAAAAAAGATTGGCTATAACTTGTGAGTATATAGAGCGAGGTGAGTTTGCCTCCTCCCGAACGGGAGGAGGCGGGAAGCATTAGACTTCTTCCATACGGCCCAGCAGCGCCTGCAGACGATCCTGCCAGCCCTGCTGCTGTTCTTTAAGCTGACCGTTTTCACGCTCAAGCTCTTCACGGCTATGCTGGGCGCTCTGTACTTCCTGCGCCAGCGTATTGTTCTTTTCTTTCAGCTCTTCGATTTCCATCTGTAACAGAGTGATGGTATCAATCGCCTGCTGAACTTTAGATTCTAATTTCTCAAACACTTCTAATGACATCGTCATACCTCTCCTGAACTTGCAAGGCGTTGATAGAAACCGTCCGTTTCGTATACGCGTTGACGCCTTAACGAAAATTAGCGCACTACAGTGGTGATGTAGTCGATTGTATGAAGCCCCGCCGCCCCTGTCCAGCGACAACCCGCGTAGATTGCGGTTTGCAACACTTTTCAGTCTTTACCTGGTCCGTTCGCCGCTTTTACCCGGTACTTTTTCGTAATTGTTTATCACCTCGTTAAAAAAATGAGCGGTGAAACGCTCCCGCAAATGACCGAACACGCGTTTATGGCGCGAAAACGCTCATTTTCTTGACGAGGTACACACATTTGAATTTCGATATTTCTCGTTTTTGTTCGTTAACGATAAATTAACACTATGCCTACATGGCAGCGTGGTCGCCTGCGACCTTCACACATACAATAATCATCACTTCGCTTCAGGATTCGATTATGAGCCAAACATCAACACTAAAAGGCCAGTGCATCGCAGAGTTCCTCGGTACCGGGTTGTTGATCTTTTTCGGCGTTGGGTGCGTCGCTGCGCTTAAGGTCGCGGGAGCCAGCTTCGGTCAGTGGGAAATCAGCATCATCTGGGGTCTGGGCGTCGCCATGGCGATTTACCTGACCGCAGGGGTTTCCGGTGCGCACCTTAACCCGGCGGTGACCATCGCGCTGTGGCTGTTCGCCTGCTTTGACGGTCGTAAAGTTGTTCCTTTTATCATTGCGCAATTCGCTGGCGCCTTTTGCGCTGCGGCTTTAGTTTACGGGCTTTATTACAATCTTTTCTTCGATTTCGAACATACCCACAATATGGTGCGCGGTAGCGTCGAAAGTCTTGAGCTGGCAGGTATTTTCTCTACCTATCCAAACCCGCATATCAATTTTGTGCAGGCCTTCGCGGTAGAAATGGTGATTACCGCTATCCTGATGGGCGTCATTCTGGCGCTGACCGATGATGGCAACGGCGTGCCGCGCGGCCCGCTGGCGCCGCTGCTGATTGGTCTGCTGATCGCCGTCATTGGCGCATCCATGGGCCCGCTGACCGGCTTCGCCATGAACCCGGCGCGTGATATCGGACCGAAAGCCTTCGCCTGGCTGGCAGGCTGGGGCAACGTCGCCTTCACGGGCGGCAAAGATATTCCTTATTTTCTGGTGCCGCTGTGTGCGCCAATCGTCGGTGCTGCGCTGGGCGCATTCTGCTACCGCAAGCTGATTGGCCGCCACCTGCCTTGCGACACCTGCGTCGTTGAAGAGAAAGAAGCCGCATCTCCCTCTACGACACAACACAAAGCTTCGCTGTAATCTGACTACGGGACTCATACTATGACCGACAAAAAATATATCGTAGCGCTCGACCAGGGCACCACCAGCTCCCGCGCCGTGGTAATGGATCACGATGCCAATATCGTCAGCGTCTCTCAGCGAGAATTCGAACAAATTTATCCGCGTCCAGGCTGGGTTGAGCACGACCCGATGGAAATCTGGGCATCGCAAAGCTCTACGCTGGTTGAAGTGCTGGCAAAGGCCGATATCAGTTCCGATGAAATCGCCGCGATCGGCATTACCAACCAGCGTGAAACCGCCATCGTGTGGGAGCGCGAAACCGGTAAGCCGATTTATAACGCCATCGTCTGGCAGTGCCGCCGTACCGCCGAGATCTGCGAACAGCTCAAGCGCGACGGCATGGAAGAGTACATCCGTAAGGCAACTGGCCTGGTGGTTGACCCCTACTTCTCCGGAACCAAAGTGAAGTGGATCCTTGACCACGTCGAAGGTGCGCGCGAGCGCGCAAAACGCGGCGAGCTGCTGTTCGGCACAGTAGACACCTGGCTTATCTGGAAAATGACCCAGGGACGCGTTCACGTTACCGACTACACCAACGCCTCGCGTACCATGCTGTTCAATATCCACGAACTGGACTGGGACGACAAAATGCTCGACGCGCTGGATATTCCGCGCGCCATGCTGCCGGAAGTGCGCAAATCTTCCGAAGTGTACGGCCAGACCAACATCGGCGGTAAGGGCGGCACGCGTATTCCGATCGCCGGCATCGCGGGCGACCAGCAGGCGGCGCTATTCGGCCAGCTGTGCGTTAAAGAGGGGATGGCGAAAAACACCTACGGCACCGGCTGCTTTATGCTGATGAATACCGGCGAGAAAGCGGTGGCATCAACGCACGGCCTGCTGACGACTATCGCCTGCGGCCCGCGCGGTGAAGTGAACTATGCGCTGGAAGGCGCGGTATTTATGGCGGGCGCCTCCATTCAGTGGCTGCGCGATGAGATGAAGCTGATTAGCGACGCGTTCGATTCCGAATATTTCGCCACCAAAGTGAAGGATACCAACGGCGTGTACGTGGTTCCGGCGTTTACCGGGCTCGGCGCGCCTTACTGGGACCCGTATGCCCGCGGGGCGATCTTCGGCCTGACCCGCGGCGTCAATTCCAACCATATTATTCGCGCCACGCTGGAATCGATCGCCTATCAGACCCGCGACGTGCTGGAAGCGATGCAGGCTGACTCCGGGATCCGTCTGCACGCCCTGCGCGTTGACGGCGGCGCGGTCGCCAACAACTTCCTGATGCAGTTCCAGTCCGATATTCTCGGCACCCGCGTAGAACGCCCGGAAGTCCGCGAAGTCACGGCGCTGGGCGCAGCCTATCTGGCCGGTCTGGCGGTGGGCTTCTGGCAGAATCTGGATGAGCTGCAGGAGAAAGCCGTGATCGAGCGCGAGTTCCGTCCGGGAATTGAAACCACCGAGCGTAACTATCGCTACAGCGGCTGGAAGAAGGCGGTAAAACGCGCGCTGGCGTGGGAAGAGCACGACGAAGCGTAAGATTGTTGAGGTATTCCCGGCTGGCGGCGTAAACGCCTTAGCCGGGATACAACCCGCAGACCGCACACCCCGTAGCCCGACTAAGCGCAGCGCGAACCGGGGAGAAACCGCGCCGACGCATAAATCCCGGGGTATCCCCGGGTTGCGGCGTAAACGCCTTAGGCGGGCTACACAGCCCGCAGACCGCATAATCCCGTAGCGCACCGCCTCCGGGTTTTTATCAGCCAAATACCGGCAGCAGCAGATAGAGCTTAATCACCAGCGCGTTAACGATATCGATAAAGAACGCCCCTACCATCGGCACTACCAGAAACGCCATATGCGACGGACCGAAACGATCGGTAATCGCCTGCATATTGGCAATCGCCGTCGGCGTCGCGCCGAGGCCGAAACCACAGTGGCCGGCGGCCAGCACCGCGGCATCGTAGTTTTTACCCATCATTCGATAGGTCACAAACACCGCATACAGCGCCATTGCTATCGTCTGCACCGCCAGAATGGCAATCATCGGCAGCGCCAGCGACGCCAGCTCCCACAGCTTGAGGCTCATCAGGGCCATCGCCAGGAATAGCGACAGGCTGACGTTACCCAGCACCGACACCGCGCGGTCGAATACGCGGTACAGGCCAAGTGCTGACAGGCTATTGCTGAGGATAACGCCGATAAACAGCACGCAAACGAAGGTAGGCAGTTCGAATACGGTCCCCGCCAACAGTTGCGCAACGATCTTCCCTACCGTCAAACAGATGGCGATCAGTGCGATGCTCTCAATCAGCACCAGCGACGTGATCATGCGCCCCATATCCGGCTTTTCAAACGCGGTCGGCGCGAGCTGATCGTCCGGCGTGCCGTCCGGTGATGAAGAGTGTTTGACCAGATAGCGCGCCACCGGCCCGCCGATCAGGCCGCCAAGAACGAGACCGAAGGTTGCGCAAGCCATAGCCACTTCGGTGGCGTTGACAAAGCCATAGCGCTCAATAAACAGTTTACTCCACGCCGCGCCGGTACCGTGGCCGCCGGAAAGGGTAATCGAACCGGCCAGCAGCCCCATCAGCGGGTCGAGGCCCAGCAGCTTCGCCATGCCGATACCGAGGGCGTTTTGCAGCAGCAGCAGCCCCACCACCACGATCAGGAATGTCCCCACCACTTTGCCGCCAGAGCGCAGGCTGGCGAGGTTGGCATTCAGGCCGATAGTGGCGAAGAAAGCCAGCATCAGCGGGTCTTTCAGGCTCATATCGAAATCAATTTCGATATCCATGCTTTTCTTTAATACCAGCAGCGCCAGAGCGACCAGCAGACCGCCCGCCACGGGCTCAGGAATAGTGTATTTCTTCAGGAAAGGGACGGTTTGAACGAGTTTTCTTCCTAGTAGCAACACTAATGTTGCGGCAACGAGCGTCGATAAGGTATCGAGATGAAACATAAAAAGAGCTCCTTATAGGCGCATGATCCATTCACACGCGACGAAATTCCCGGTGTCGATTGCTTCTCATCATGAGTAATCGGGAAGGGATTTTAAGCAGAAGTACGGAAAAAAGGAC
Source organism: Klebsiella sp. K5-306 (assembly GCF_051835185.1). NCBI lineage: Bacteria > Pseudomonadati > Pseudomonadota > Gammaproteobacteria > Enterobacterales > Enterobacteriaceae > Klebsiella > Klebsiella sp. K5-306. The sequence continues at coordinate 155,314 of NZ_JAIFJY010000002.1, read as the reverse complement.
AGGAAAAGATATTTTGTAGGGATAATGATGCGATCAAGCATACAAAATGTTAATAAATATTTGACACCTATTCCCTGCATAAATATTTGCCGCTAAAGAGTGGCAAACGTTTGCTTTTGGTCTACAGTCCGATAAAATCCCCGCTTTGCCACCTTTGGGATTGTTGTGATGTCCGTTAACACCGCAGAATCAGAAAATGCGCAACCGGTTGCGCATAAGCAAACCAGCGAATTAATCTACCGCCTTGAAGACCGCCCGCCGCTACCGCAAACGCTGTTCGCCGCGTTCCAGCACCTGCTGGCGATGTTTGTCGCGGTTATCACTCCGGCGCTGTTAATTTGTCAGGCTCTGGGCCTCCCGGCTCAGGATACACAACACATCATCAGCATGTCCCTGTTCGCCTCCGGCGTGGCATCCATCATTCAAATTAAAGCCTGGGGCCCGGTGGGTTCTGGTCTGCTTTCGATTCAGGGCACCAGCTTTAACTTCGTCGCTCCGCTGATTATGGGCGGAACCGCGCTGAAAACCGGCGGCGCCGATGTTCCGACCATGATGGCCGCGCTGTTCGGCACCCTGATGCTGGCCAGCTGCACGGAGATGGTTCTCTCGCGCGTTCTGCATCTCGCCCGCCGCATAATCACTCCGCTGGTCTCCGGCGTGGTGGTAATGATTATCGGCCTGTCGCTGATTCAGGTTGGCCTGACCTCCATCGGCGGGGGCTATGCCGCCATGGCCGACCACACCTTCGGCGCGCCAAAAAACCTGCTGCTGGCGGGGATCGTGCTGGCGCTGATTATTATCCTTAACCGCCAGCGCAACCCGTATCTGCGCATCGCTTCGCTGGTTATCGCGATGGCGGCCGGATACCTGGCGGCATGGCTACTCGATATGCTGCCAACCAATACCGCACCGACGGAAAGCAGCCTGATTATGGTTCCCACGCCGCTGTACTACGGGCTGGGCATCGACTGGAATCTGCTGCTGCCGCTGATGCTGGTGTTTATGATTACCTCGCTGGAAACCATCGGCGATATCACCGCCACCTCTGACGTTTCCGAGCAGCCGGTTTCCGGCCCGCTATATATGAAGCGTCTGAAGGGCGGCGTGCTGGCCAACGGTCTGAACTCGTTTGTTTCGGCGGTATTCAACACCTTCCCGAACTCCTGCTTTGGCCAGAACAACGGCGTGATTCAGTTGACCGGCGTCGCCAGCCGCTATGTTGGTTTTGTGGTCGCGCTGATGCTGATCGTGCTCGGCCTGTTCCCGGCGGTGAGCGGCTTCGTGCAGCATATTCCTGAGCCGGTGCTCGGCGGCGCAACGCTGGTGATGTTCGGCACCATTGCCGCCTCCGGCGTGCGTATCGTCTCCCGCGAGCCGCTGAACCGCCGCGCGATCCTGATTATCGCCCTGTCGCTGGCCGTCGGCCTTGGCGTTTCCCAGCAGCCGCTGATCCTGCAGTTCGCCCCTGACTGGCTGAAGAATCTGCTCTCCTCCGGTATCGCCGCCGGCGGTATCACGGCGATTGTTCTGAATCTGATTTTCCCGCCAGAGAAAAACTGATCCTCTCTGATGCTCCGGCCGCGCAACGTCGGCCGGAGCGCAAACATCATCAACCTCACATCATCTCATTACACAATTCCTGTCTTGAGGATTGCGCATAATTCGGGCATAACAGCCTTATGTGCCTCGCTCAGGATCGAAGATCATGAAATTTCTCAGAAAGCTGATTCTCTGGCTGCTGATTGCTCTGCTGGTAGTGATTATTGCCGCTTATTTCCTGCTGCAAACCCAGTGGGGAGGGCGTCAGGCCAGCGCCTGGCTAAGCGACGGTACCGGCTGGAAGGTCTCTTTCAACAAAATGGACCATAATTTCTCTTCGCCACTGCACCTGCAGCTGCAAAACGTCACCCTCGGTCGCGACGGCAAACCCGCCACGCTGGTGGCGCAAACCGTGGATATCGGATTTAGCAGCCGCCAGTTTAGCGACCCGCTGCATGCTGACGAAATCATTCTCAGCGACGGTACGCTAAACTTCTCCCCTTCTTCCGCAGCGCTGCCGTTCGCCGCCGATCGTCTCCGGTTGCGCAATATGGCGTTCAACAGCCCGGAGAGCGACTGGGATCTGAGCGCGCAGCGCGTCACCGGCGGCGTCAGCCCGTGGGCGCCGGAAGCGGGTAATGTGCTGGGCAAGAAAACGCAAATTCAGATGAGCGCCGGGTCGATGACGCTCAACGGTATTGAAGCCAGCAACGTGCTGATTCAGGGGAATATCGATAACGGCGAAGTGACGCTCTCGACCCTCGGGGCGGACGTCGCTCGCGGCACGCTCACCGGCACGGCAAAACGCAGCGCCGACGGCGGCTGGCAGGTCGATAATTTGCGCCTCAACGAGATCCGTCTGCAAAGCGATAAATCACTCGCCGACTTTTTCACGCCGCTGACCACCCTGCCCTCGCTGCAGATTGGCCGCCTTGACGTGACCGACGCCAGCCTGCAGGGGCCTGACTGGGCGATCGCTGGCCTCGACCTTAATCTGCGCAACCTGACCTTGAGCCGCGGCGACTGGCAAAGCCAGGATGGCACGCTGTCGATGAACGCCAACGAGTTTATTTACGGTTCGCTGCACTTCCTCGACCCAATCCTTAACGCCGGATTCTCCCCGCAGGGTATCGCGCTGCGCCAGTTCACCTCACGCTGGGAGGGCGGGATGGTGCGCACGTCCGGCAACTGGCTGCGCGCCGACCATGCCCTCGTGCTGGACGACACCGCGTTCGCCGGACTGGAATATACGCTGCCGACCAACTGGAAGCAGCTATGGATGGCGCCGCTTCCCGAGTGGCTGCAAAGCCTGACGCTGAGAAAGTTCAGCGCCAGCCGCAACCTCATTATCGATGTTGAACCGGCGTTCCCGTGGCAAATCACCGCGCTCGACGGCTACGGCGGCGAGCTGCAGCTGGTGAAAAACCGCAGCTGGGGCGTGTGGAACGGTAGCGCGACGCTGAACGCCGCCGCCGCGACCTTTAATCGTGTTGATGTCCGCCGCCCGTCGCTGAAGCTGAGCGCCAATGCCTCAACGGTGAACGTTAACGAGCTCAGCGCCTTTACCGAGCGTGGGATCCTGCAAGCCACCGCGGCGGTGTCGCAGCTTCCGCAGCGTCAGGTCAACCTGAGCCTGAGCGGTCGCGGCGTGCCGCTAAATATTTTGCAGGCCTGGGGCTGGCCAGCGCTGCCGATATCCGGCGATGGTAATCTCCAGCTAACGGCGACCGGCAGCGTGCTGCCAGATGCGCCGCTGAAGCCAACCGTTAACGGTCAGCTCAGCGCAGTCAATATGGAGAAACAGCAGGTAGCGCAGGTCATGCGCAACGGTGAAGTTACCAGCGCTCAGGCTCCTTCTGCTCCGATAATGTCTACCCCTTAATTTCCCCTCACCCTAACCCTCTCCCCGCCGAGGAGAGGGAACCGCCCTCTGCACTCTTTATTTTTTTATCCCCACACCGATCGACCCCCTCTCCCTTTCAGGGAGAGGTTTGGGGTGAGGGTTATATAATATCCTTAATGGTGAAACCTGTTGCCATTTAGCGGCTATTTGTACCTATTTTCCGCAACCTGTTCCTTTTAAATAGCGGACTTGCTATAACAAAAATACTGGAAGCGAAAAAAATAATTAAAGTCCCTGAACCTATACCCAAAATAATTCGAGTTGCTTAAAGGCGGCAAGGGAGTGAGTCCCCAGGAGCATAGATAACTATGTGACTGGGGTGAGCGAGCGTAGCTAACACATAAGCAACTTGAAGTATGACGGGTATACAAAAATAAAGGAACGACCATGTCCGTAATACGTCAACGTATTCTGGAGAATATGCAAAAATTCTCCAGAGCAATGATCGGTGCAGTATTGTTCTTGCCGGTCATCGGCTTAATTTTGGCACTCAGCTCAGTCTTAACCAACCCAACATTAATTTCGGAGACCAGCTTTTTACACCAGCTTGGACAGCTACTCGGCGATACCTTCTGGCCTTTATTCGGCAATCTGGGATTACTCTTTTGCGTCGGCATCAGCTATGGCCTGGCAAAAGATAAAAAAACCGAAGTCGCGCTGGTTTCAGTGATGTGTTTTATTATGTTTCTTGGCGCCAACCACTCCTGGCTGGAGCATACTCACGGCCTGGCGGAAAAAATTAACGGCGAATATTACGGCACCGGGCAAACCCAACTGCTGGGCTTTGTGGTGGTCGATATGGGGGTTTTCCTCGGCATTATTCTCGGCTGCACCATCGCCTGGGTGCATAACAAAGTATCGACTATTGAGCTACCCGGAGCGCTCTCCATGTACGGCGGGGCCAAGCTGACACTGGTGGCGATGACGCCGGTCATCATTTTCTACGCCATCGCTTTTACCTGGATCTGGCCGTTTATGACCCACGGCATCGCGGCGCTGACCGGCTTTATGAAAAACGCCGGCGTGGCGGGGGTCTTCGTTTACGGCTTCTTTGAAAAATTCCTCATCCCCACCGGCCTGCACCACTTCGTCTGGTCGCCGTTCCAGCTCACGCAAATCGGCGGCACGCTGAACGTCGACGGGCAGATAGTCTCCGGAACCCAGGCGATTTTCCTCGCCTATATGCGTCACCCGGATCTGACGCCGGTGATGAACGAGGCGCTGCGTTTCTCACAGCAGGGGATGACCACCATCTTCGGCCTGGCCGGCGCCTCGCTGGCGTTCTACCATACGGCGAAACCGGAGAAAAAAATGATGGCTAAAGCGATTCTGCTACCGGCCATTATCACTTCCATGCTCACCGGTATCACCGAGCCGATTGAGTTTACCTTTCTGTTCGTTTCCCCGCTGCTGTGGGTGATCCATGCTACCTTAACCGCAGCTTCGCAGGCGATTTGCGACATCTTTACCGTCCGTCCGTGGGGCGCCTCGGGGCTGATTGAGTTTCTGATTTACAACCTGCCGCTGCCGGTCGCCCTGACCCGCTGGCCCGGCTACGTGCTCATCGGGATCGGCCAGTTCGCCGTCTACTACGTTATCTTCCGCACGCTGGTCGTTAAGTTGAATCTCAAAACGCCGGGCCGTGAAGACGATGAAAACGTGAAGTTATATAGCAAAGCTGATTATCGTAAAAAAATGGGCGAACCGCAGTCGGTGACCAACGAGATTATTAATGGCTTAGGCGGCAAAGCGAATATTATTTCCGTCGACAACTGTTTTACCCGCCTGCGCGTCGCTATTCACAATATGGATTTAGTTGATGATGCAATATTAAAAAGCACCGGTGCAAACGGCGTAGTACGAAATCGAAATGAAGTTCAGGTTATTTACGGCGTCAAAGTGGGACAGGTCCGTTCCCGGGTTGATAGCTGGCTAGCAGAAAATTAATTAGGAGTTGTTTATGAAATTAACCGTATTAGGCGGGGGCGGCGTTCGCTCTGCGTTCCTGGCAAAATCTCTGGCATATAACGCGCACCGCATTGGTTTAACGGAAGTTGTATTTCTCGACAGCTCCGCTGAGAATCTGGCAATTTTTGGCGAAATCGCCCGCTATGTGTTTAATACGATTCGCCCGGATATTCACTTCAGCGTAACCAGCGACCCGGTGCCGGCACTCAAAAATAGCCACTATGTCATCACCACCCTGCGGGTAGGCGGCGATGAGAGTCGCATTCGCGACGAGCGTATCGCCCTGCAGCACAACACCCTGGGCCAGGAGACCACCGGCGCTGGCGGTTTCGCCATGGCGATGCGTTCCATTCCGGCGATTCTTCACTACTGCCGCCTGATTGAAGAGCACGCCGCCGGAGACGCTATTCTTTTTAACTTCACCAACCCGTCAGGGCTGGTCACCGAGGCGATTATCAAATCCGGCTTTAAGCGCCGGGTGTACGGCATCTGCGACGCGCCGTCGGAGCTGATTCGCGAGCTGCCGGCAATCCTCGGCTGCGACGAGCGCGATCTCGGCGTTGAGTGCTACGGGTTGAACCACTTCTCCTGGTTTACCCACTTCACCGTAAGCGGCGAGGATGTCACCGAGCGCCTGATTACCAGTCCTGAGCTGTATCGTAAGACGGCGATGCAGTATTTTTCGCCGGAGCTGGTTCAGCTATGCGATAAGCAACTGCTTAATGAATATCTTTACTACTACTACTATCGAGAAGTGGCTTTAAAAGCGATTCAGAACGCAGCGGAAACCCGCGGCGAGCAGATTGCCCGTATCAATCACGATATGCGCGAAGAGCTGCGGACCGTGGATGTGAAAGCCAACCCGGAAGCGGCGTTTACCATCTGGATGAAGCACTATCTGCGCCGGGAAAATAGCTATATGCAGAACGAGTCGCAGCAGGAAAAATTCCATACCCGCGAGCCGTTAACCTTAAAGCAGTTTATCGAGGAGCCGGATACCGGCGGCTACGCAGGGGTGGCGCTGGATATTCTGGAGGCGGTCAACAGCACCACCACCAAGCGTATTGTGGTGTCGATGCCCAACAACGGCACGCTGGACTTCCTGCGCCAGGACGACGTGATTGAGATCAGCTGCGATCTCAGTAAAGAGGGCCTGAAGCCGGTGACGCCGAAACATGTGCCGACAGCGCAGAAAAACATGATCGCCAGCGTGAAGGAGTATGAGCGGCTGGCGGTGGCGGCGATTCTGCAGCGGGATAAGTCACTGGCGGTACGGGCGCTGATGGCGCATCCGCTGGTCGGCTCTTATTCGCTGGCAAAAGCGCTTGTTGAAGCTTATCTCGATGATAAGCAGTTCGCCGACTGGCAATAATCCCACCCTCGCGCCACCGCACTCCTCCCGGTGGCGCTGCGCTGACCGGGCTACGGGTTCACCACCGCCTGCGGGGCGGTAGCCCGGACAGGCGCCTCAGGCGCCGCCTCCGGGGATCCCCGTGTGTGTAAACCACATCTTCAGCAGCCGCTCAAACCCGAGTATGCAGTAGCCAAAAAACGGGTTGCTCCAGTAAATATCATCATCGAATTTCTGCGGATCGTGAATAATAAACGCCGTATCCGCCGCCTGCGCCAGCGGGCTTTGATAATCGCCGGTGAAGCAGACCAGATTAATCTTCTTCCCTTCCAGCGCCTTCACCCAGTTCAGCGCCGAACTGCTACGCCCGGATTTGGAAATAATCCAGATCGAATCAAATTTAGCGGCGTTCTTCTGCTCAAGAATTTCGTAATCCGGCCATAGCGCCAGGCTGGCGTTTACCCCGGTCACCAAAAATTTATTGTAAATATACTGGGCGATCAGCTGCGAAAAGCCGCTGCCGTGAATCAAAATGCGATGATGTTGCAGGCTTTCCAGTAGAGAAGTTATCCGCTCTATCGGCTGAATGCTCATGTAGTCGATATCGTTGGTGACATCGAGTTTCGGCATGGTGATATTGAATTTAATAAAATAGACCAGCTCCAGCCAGCCGCTGAATTTCAGTTTCTTCGCCAACCGCACTAGCGAGGAAGGGTTGCTATAACAGTGTTCCGCGACGGCGCGGATCCCCTCGCGCACACATTGCTCAGGGTCATTCTGAATAAAACGCAGCACGGTCATTTCGGTTTTGCTTAGCTTAACGTCACGAAAAATGTTTTCTAAATCCATTCCGGGCTCCTCTCAGCGGTAAACTACGCTATCACCTGACGGCGCGAGTGTCTGTGGGGTGAATCACCAGAATGAAATGAACGTTACTTTTTCAGAAGAAATGGAATAAAAAAACCCTCTCCGCAAACGAAGAGGGCATAGCCTGTAGCCCCGGTAAGCGTCGCGCCACCGGGGAGGATAACCTGAAGCTACATTGCGCCTGTATCCCGGAGGCGGCGCCTGCCGCGCCTTGTCCGTGCTACCTGGCCCACAGGATCCGTAGCCCGGCTAAGCGCAGCGCGAGCCGGGGAGCAGCAGCGCAGATGCATCAGGTTCGGCACATTCCCCGGAGGCGGCGCCTGTCGCGCCTTGTCCGGGCTACGGGTCCGCAGATGGCTGTGAACCCATGCTTCAGGAAGCAAAAACTTACAGCGTGATGGTCAACGCATTGCCCTGCGCGGTCACCACCACGCCCAGCTCACTGCCTGCCTGAACACCGCCCTGCACGCTCGCTACCTGCTGGATATTGCGCAGGCACAGCGTCCAGCCGCTGGCCTCACCGTCACCGCTGACGGTAATGACATTGCCCTGGCGTTTCGCCTTCAGGGTAAAGACCACCGACCCGTCCGCTGCCGGCACCTGGCTGACCGCTTCGCGCCCATCTTCGAGATTAAACAGCTGGAAGGCGGTGCCTTCATTCCACGCGTAGTCCGGTTTCTGGTCATTGTTGCCCAACGCCAGCAGGGTGTTGTCACGCACGTACACCGGTAGGCTCAGCACATCATGATTCTGCTTATGCCAGCGGCTGCCCTGCGCTTCATCGTTGTGCCACAGATGGGTCCAGCGGCCTTCCGGCAGCCAGAACTGGACGTCGCCCGTTTCGCTAAACACCGGCGCCACCAGCACCGAATCCCCCAGCATGTACTGCCGGTCCAGATAGTCGCAGGCCGGGTCGTGCGGGAACTCCAGCATCATCGAACGCAGCATCGGCGTACCGAACTCGTTGGCCAGCGCCGCCTGACGGTACAGATACGGCATCATGCGGCATTTCAGCTGCGTGAAGTGGCGCACCACGTCGCAGGACTCGTCATCGTAGGCCCATGGCACACGATAGGATTTGCTGCCGTGCAGACGGCTGTGGCTCGACAGCAGGCCGAAGGCGCACCAGCGCTTGTAGACGTGGGCGGGCGCGGTGTTTTCGAAGCCGCCGATATCGTGGCTCCAGAACCCAAAACCGGACATGCCGATCGACAGGCCGCCGCGCAGGCTTTCCGCCATCGATTCATAGTTGGCGTAGCAGTCGCCGCCCCAGTGCACCGGGAACTGTTGCGCGCCCACCGAGGCGGAACGAGCAAACAGCACCGCTTCTTTCTCGCCAACGGTCTCTTTCAGCACGTTCCACACCAGCTCGTTATAGATGAAGGCGTAGTGGTTGTGCATTTTCTGCGGATCGGAACCATCAAACCACTGCACGTCGGTCGGAATACGCTCGCCGAAGTCGGTTTTGAAGCAGTCTACGCCCATCGCCACCAGGCCTTTCAGCTTGTCGGCATACCACTGGCAGGCTTGCGGATTGGTGAAGTCATAAATCGCCAGGCCCGGCTGCCATTTATCCCACTGCCACAATGAACCATCCGGACGTTTCAACAGATAGCCTTTCTCCTGGAGCTCTTTAAACACCGGTGAACGCTGGCCGATATACGGGTTGATCCACACGCAGACCTTCAGTCCTTTCTCTTTCAGGCGTTTAATCATCCCTTCCGGGTCAGGGAAGGTCACCGGATCCCACTCAAAATCGCACCACTGGAAGGCTTTCATCCAGAAACAGTCGAAATGGAACACGTGCAACGGCAGGTTGCGCTCTGCCATACCGTCAATAAAGCTGTTAACCGTCGCTTCATCGTAGTTGGTGGTAAACGAGGTGGTCAGCCACAGGCCGAAGGACCAGGCTGGCGGCAGCGCTGGACGCCCGGTAAACCGGGTATAGCGGTTCAGCACCTCTTTCGGAGTCGGGCCGTCGATGACGAAGTACTCCAGGTATTCCCCTTCGACGCTGAACTGCACCTTCGAGACTTTTTCGGAGCCGATTTCGAAAGAGACGCGCTCAGGATGATTCACCAGCACGCCGTAGCCGCGGTTAGTCAGGTAGAACGGGATATTTTTATACGACTGTTCGGTACTGGTGCCGCCGTCTTCGTTCCAGGTTTCGACCGTCTGGCCGTTACGCACCAGCGCGGTAAAGCGCTCGCCGAGGCCATAAACGGTGTCGCCGACGCCGAGATCCAGACGCTCGAACATATAGTTGCGATTCGTTTTGGTATCCTGCACGTAGCCGTCATTTTTCAGCTGGCTACCGGTAATACGCACGCCGTCACGCAGAAAATCCAGCGACCAGAAATCGCCTTTCGTGACGCGTGCGGTCAAATTGCCGCTTTTCAGCTCGGCATATTCAGCGCCATTATTAATCTCCACGTTCACGTCTTTCAGCACGTTCAGCGGGTAATGCGGGCCGTTGTTCAGTGCGCCCTGGAAGTGCTCCATGCGTACGCCGATCACCCCTTCCTGTGGGGAGAAGAAGCGCACGGTAAAGAGCGGAACGTCCAGTTGGGCGGCGCGTTCGCGAACTTCGCGAGACGCCACATAGACGACCATCTCGTTACCTTGCTGCTCAACCTCATAGACCTGCACGGGTTGGATCAGATTGAGCCCTGGTTGAATAAGCCAGTTTCCATCACTGATTTTCATGAATAGCTTCCTCTTAGTTTTGCAATTCTTTGCCTGTCGGCGCTGAAGTGAAGTCGTGTTCGTTGCGGCGCGCGCCCTGAGCCAGTTCCGCCATCATCTTCTTCAGGAACGGCGTTTTCAGGGTGTAGTAGCGTTTCGCGATAACCGCGCTCAGCAGGTAGCAGACCGCCGGAGCAAGGGTGAACAATGAGATGATGATGGTGATAGTGGCGCTGTTCTGGGTTTTGGCCGCGGCATCGTAACCGCCGCCCGCCAGCATCCAGCCAATCAGCGCGCCGCCCAGCGCCAGGCCCAGCTTGAGCACGAACAGGGTGCCTGCAAAGCTGATGCCGGTCAGGCGTTTGCCGTTACACCATTCGCCGTAGTCGACGGTGTCGGACATCATCACCCACTGAATCGGCGTCACCAGCTGATGCAGCACGCCAATTACGAAGATAAAGGCGAACATGGTGATTTCGGCGTCCATCGGCACGAAGAACATCGCCACGCTCAGCGCCGCCAGCAGAGCATTGGTCCACCAGAAAACGCTGACTTTGCATTTCCAGTCGGTAAGCGGCTTCGCCAGCGCCGAGCCAATCAGGTTGCCGACGCAGTAGGTGGTGAGGAAGGCGGTGAACAGACCCGCGGATCCCATAATCCAGGTGGTGTAGTACATCATCGCGCCGCCGCGAACGCAGACCGCGAGAATATTGAGAATGGTCAGCAGGCCAACCACTCGCCACTGATCGTTGCGCCAGATATCACGCAGGTCTTCCCGCATCGAGGTAGAGCTCGGCGGCGCTTCGACGCGCTCTTTGGTAGTGAAGAAGCAAAACGCCAGCATCAGGAACGCGATCACCGAGAGCACCGCGATGCCGCCCTGGAAGCCAAACGCTTTATCTTCGCCGCCGATAAAGTTCACCAACGGCATCATCAGGACGGTGGAGAGCATGCCGCCCGCCGTCGCCAGCACAAAGCGCCAGGACTGCAGGGAGATGCGCTGCGTCGGATTGTCGGTAATGACCCCGCCCAGCGCGCAGTAGGGGATGTTGACCACGGTGTAGAGCAGGGTCAGCAGCGTGTAGGTGACCGCGGCGTATATCAGCTTGCCGTTATGACTCAGGTCCGGCGAGCTGTAGGCCAGTACGCACACGAGACCGAACGGAATCGCTCCGAACAGTATCCACGGGCGGAATTTTCCCCAGCGGCTGCGGGTACGGTCGGCCAGCAGCCCCATGCAAGGGTCGGATATCGCGTCCAGCGCGCGGGCCAGCAGGAACATGGTACCGACATAGCCGGCAGGGATACCAAAGATATCGGTATAGAAAAACATCATATACAACATGACGTTATCGAAAATGATGTGGCTTGCGGCGTCGCCCATGCCGTAGCCAATCTTCTCTTTGACGGACAAAATATGATCTTTCATCGCACACTCTTCTCTCAGCGCTACCGCGGGTTGGTACCGGTTACATGCTTTGTAACCCATCCGCGCAGTAAGATGAATTGCGATATCTCATAATCAAATTACGTTTCTTGTTTTATGTGATCCCGGTAGCCTGAAAGAGTGTGTAAAAGTGTAAGCCACGGATTTTGCAAGGGAATGTTTCAGAAGGTTCTGTAAAGTCCAGTTTTCGCAGTAAAAAAGTGCCTTGGGGGATGTGGTTAATGCAGGAAAGTAGCTATAATGCGCCCGCCTCCATGTAGCAATCGAGGCGCGGAAGATCGTCATCTCCGGTGAGGTGGCTGGACTTCAAATCCAGTTGGGGCCGCCAGCGGTCCCGGGCAGGTTCAACTCCTGTGATCTTCCGCCAGTTCAATCATTTTATCCATGTGAACTTATCCAGAAAATCAGCCTTTCGGTTCAATGCCTTTCGCTTTTAGCGCGCTTCTCGCCAGTTTTTTAAACCAGCTCGCGAGACTCACCCCCTCTTCCGCCGCCACGGCATCCAGTTGTTCCTTCAATGCCGGATCAATGCGTATTTTAAACTGCGGAGACTGGCCGCCGCCCTTTGGTTTTTTTTCGCGCGCTATGATGCAGATTACTTATTAATCCCTTATATCCCGTAACATTGGCATCTGGTAAGGCGGAATTCATCATTTTGACAGTACGCTGAAGCGTCTCTGGCAGAATGTCAGGCCGATTAGCAATCAAGTTTCTGCACCATTCATCCTGAATGCAGCGGCTCCATTTTGGTTGATACAGCCCGGCAATCCCCAGGTGCATCAGCAAATCTCTGAGTCGTGCCGGATATAACACAGGCATCTAAAATCACCGGATAAGGTGAATGACGCATTAATACATCCCTAAGTCCTGCGCCTGATCGGCCAATGATTGCATCGCGTCCAGGCTCTCCTGTTCCCTGCGTTTCTTATACTCCATAAGATCGGCAAACAACACTCTGCGATGACGCCCCGTTTTATGAAATGGGAGCTTCCTCGCTTCCAGGAGCTTAACCATATGCGGACGAGAGACATTGAGTATATTTGCCGCCTCCTGGGTTGTGAGTTCCGCATGTACGGGAACGATTTGTACCGCATTTCCGCTAGCCAACTCCCCCAATATCTCCATCAGCAATGTCAGCGCACTTGTAGGTAGCTCTATGGTATGAGCTTTATCATCCTCTCCTACAATGGCAATACGCTGTGTTTCCAGCCTGGTGGAAAGATACGCCGCAAGCTCACGCTGTCCGCGCTGCGCAAGTTCGCTCTCCTGGCGATCGGGAAGGTTGAGATGAGTCAGTGTAGTCATATGATTGCCTCCTGTGAGTCATACAGGCGAGTATATTCGAAATATTCGAAACTCTCAATATTCGAAATAAACGAAAATAAGCCTGCCGATTTCAGATCCCATCTCCCCAGCCAATCATTTCCATCCAATGTTTGCGTTATTCCCTTCACCTTTAAATCCTTACACTAACGGGATAACGTGGCTTAAAAAGGAGACCAATGATGACACCCGAACTCAAACACAGCTTCTCTATCACCATTCAGGTCGACAAACCGGTCATCGTCTCCCGCAGCCCGCAGAGCGGGAAACGTCAGCTGATCCCTATCCTCAGCGGAATCGTACGCGGTGAGCTCAACGGACACGTCTTACCCGGCGGCGTCGACAGCCAGATCATCGAGCCTGACGGCACCTGCCGCCTCTCCGCGCGCTATGCCTTACACGTGGAAGGAGGCACGGTATATATTGAAAACAACGGCATTCGACGCCTACCCGAAGAGTATAAAGAACGTCTTTTTGGCGACGATATGCGCTTTTTTAGCGATATACCGCCGGAAGCGATCTATTTTCGTACCGTACCGACTTTCGAAGTGGATGCGCCGGCGCTGCGCTGGCTCACCACCTCGCTGTTTATCTGTTCCGGCGGCCGCTCCCAGGACGGCGTAACGCTCGATTTTTATCGCGTCCGCTGATTTTCACTTTTTCAATATAACTGTTATCGCCGCCGGGCCATTTTTCCCCCACGTGCCGCGGTCTATCCTCAATACATTCAAACGATGAACCTCATTCAAAACCGGAGAGTGTATGAAAGCGATCGCCATTACTCGCGCAGCGACCGAAGGCAGCAACATTCCTTTTTTAACCGACATCGAGCTGCCGCAGCCGGTTGCCGAGGGGCATGATCTGCTGGTTGAAGTGAAGGCCATTTCCGTCAACCCGGTGGATACCAAAGTCCGCGCCGGCTTTAACGCCGATACCCCGCGCGTGCTGGGCTGGGACGCGGTTGGCGTAGTTAAAGCCGTCGGCAGCGCGGTAACCCTGTTCGCCGCGGGCGATGAAGTGTGGTACGCCGGCGCGCTGGGCCGTCCGGGCAGCAACAGCGAGTTTCAGTTAGTGGACGAACGCATCGTCGCCCGCAAACCGCGTTCGTTGGATAACGCCGCCGCCGCCGCGCTGCCGCTCACCGCCATCACCGCATGGGAGCTACTGTTCCACCGCCTTGGCGTAGAGGAAGGCGGCAACGCGGGCGACACGCTGCTGATCGTCGGCGCGGCGGGCGGCGTCGGTTCGATACTGACCCAGCTCGCCAGCAAGCTCACCGGTATGACGGTCATCGGTACCGCCTCGCGTCCGGAAAGCCAGAAATGGGTACGGGAAGCGGGCGCGCATCATGTTATCGATCACAGCAAACCGCTTGCTGAAGAGCTGGCGCGGATTGGCGTCAAAGCGGTAACCCACGTCGCCAGCCTGACCAATACCGACCAGCACTATCCGCAGCTGATCGCCGCTCTCGCACCGCAGGGCAAGCTGGCGCTAATCGACGATCCGCAAACCCTCGACGTGGTGCCGCTGAAGGCGAAAAGCATCTCCCTGCACTGGGAATTTATGTTTACCCGCTCGATGTTCGAAACGCCGGACATGATCGCCCAGCATCAGCTGCTGACCCGCGTGGCGGCTCTGATTGACGACAACACCATTAAGACCACCCTCGGCGAGCACTACGGCGCCATCACCGCCGCCAATCTGCAAAAAGCGCACGCGCAGCTGGAAACCGGGCGCTCGGTGGGCAAAATCGTGCTGGAGGGTTTTTAAGATGAGCGGCGAGGCGATTTCATTTATCGCGGTGCTGACGGCGAAACCGGGCCACAGCGACGCGCTGCGCCAGGCCCTGCGGGCGCTCCTGTTGCCCACGCGTCAGGAGCCGGGCAATCTTGATTACGCCCTGTTTCAGCTGCGCGATGCGCCGGATACGTTCTATATGCGCGAATCCTGGCGCAATCAGGAGGCTCTGGACGCGCATATCGCCCTGCCGCACTTCCAGGCTTTTATTGCGCAGATGGATAGCCTGCTTGCCGGGCCGCTGCGGCTGGATTATCTGACGCCCGTCGCGCCCTGATATTTTCTGCACTCCGTTTGCGGGGGTGAGCCCATCTTTAACCCTTTGAGCTCTCCCCCTCCCATCGCGCCTCAACCAGGCTACGCTTGATCCTGCCGCTCAAAAAACGCTCTCCCCCTCCGTTTTATTCAACGCCATTATCATTATGTAGAAGAGGTTTTGCTATGCAAATCAACGCTATTGGAACGAATTCGGCCAGCCAGCCGTTGGGATCTATGGCCATCACCCGCCGCGAGCCGGGGCCGGACGATGTGCAGATCGCCATTGATTATTGCGGCGTCTGCCACTCGGATGTGCACCAGGCGCGCTCCGAGTGGGCAGGGACGCTCTATCCCTGCGTGCCGGGTCATGAAATCGTCGGCCGGGTGACCGCCGTGGGCAGCCGCGTCTCCGGTCACGCCGTTGGCGATTTGGTGGGCGTCGGCTGTATGGTCGATAGCTGTAAAGAGTGCGAGGAGTGCCGGGACGGGCTGGAAAACTACTGTGATCATATGGTGCTCACCTATAACGGCCCGACGCAGGATGCGCCCGGCCACACGCTCGGCGGTTACTCCCAGCAGATCGTTGTTCATCAGCGCTACGTGCTGCGCATATCCCATCCCAAAGAACAGCTGGCCGCCGTCGCGCCGCTGCTGTGCGCGGGTATCACGACCTACTCGCCGCTTCGCCACTGGAACGTTGGGCCGGGCAAAAAAGTCGGCATCGTAGGCATCGGCGGGCTGGGGCATATGGGCATCAAGCTGGCCCACGCCATGGGGGCCCACGTGGTGGCCTTTACTACCTCGGAATCCAAGCGTGACGCGGCGCGAGAGCTGGGCGCGGACGAAGTGGTGGTCTCGCGCAACGAAAACGAAATGGCCGCCCATCTGAAAAGCTTCGACTTTATACTTAACACCGTGGCGGCGCCGCATAACCTCGATGCCTTCACCACGCTGCTCAAACGCGACGGCACCATGACGCTGGTGGGCGCGCCCGCCACGCCGCATCCCTCGCCGGAAGTGTTTAATCTGATCTTCCGCCGCCGGTCAATTGCCGGATCGATGATCGGCGGCATCCCGGAAACTCAGGAGATGCTCGATTTCTGCGCCGAGCACGGCATCGTCGCCGATATTGAGCTGATTCGCGGCGACCAGATTAACGAGGCCTGGGAGCGGATGATTAAAGGCGACGTGAAATACCGTTTCGTCATCGACAGCGCCACGCTCGGCGGCTAAGCCCCGCGACGAAAGGTGCGCCGCCACTCCACCGGGCTGACGCCAAAGCGCGCTTTAAACTGCTGACGCCAGGTTACGGCGGAGCGATAGCCCACTTCCTCCGCCACCTGCCCGACGGGTAAATCCCCGGCCTCCAGCAGGATCTGGCTGCGCCGCAGGCGCTCGGCGGCCAGCCAGTCGGCAATGCCCATACCGGTCGCTTTGGCGAAATGGCGGGTCAGGGTACGGCGGCTCATCGCCGCCACCTGCGCCAGCGAATCGAGATTATGCGATTCGCGGATATGCTGCTGAAGATACTCAAGCAGGCCGTTTATCCGCGCGTCGCGGGTGTTTTTCGGTACCGGCTGAGCGATAAACTGCGCCTGTCCTCCCTCCCGGTGCGGCGGGACGATCATCCGCCGGGCGATCTGATTGGCGGCAAGGCTGCCGAAGCGCTGGCGAATGAGATACAGGCAGCAGTCGAGCGCCGCCGCGGTGCCCGCCGAGGTGATGATCCCCTCATCGTCAACGTACAGCGCGTTGATATCCAGCCGCACCTGCGGAAACAGGTGCTGAAAATCCTGCTCGAACTCCCAGTGGGTCGCCGCACGCCTGCCATCCAGCAGCCCGGCGTAGCCGAGCACAAACGCCCCGAGACACAGGCCGACGATCTGCGCACCGTTGTTACGCGCGCGAACCAGGCCGTCAAGCAGCGGCTGCGGTGGACGCTGATTCACCGCCCCCCAGTAAGGCACCACCACAATATCCGCCTGCTCCAGAGTGGAAAAATCGCCGCTGGCGTTCAGCGCAAAGCCGTCGCGAGCGTTCAGCAGCCCGGGGTGTTCGGCGCAAATATGCAGGTTAAAGCGTTTGGTTTCCGAGACCGTATCGCCAAACAGCATACAGGGCACCGAGTAGTGAAACGGACTAAACCCGTCCACCGCCACAATCGCCACTTCCGTCAGTTTCATCGCCCGCTCCGCTTCTAAAAGATCATACTTTCCCCATCCTGCGGGATGCTGACCGCCCCGGCAATCTGATTGTCAGCCACGTACTGGCGCAGCTCATCGCGGCTCAGCAGACAGTGGTTCACCGCTTCCATATGGCTGGCGACGATTTTGGCTTCCGGTAGGGTGAAGTGCGCCTTCAGCACATCCTCTTTGCCCATGATGATCGGCCCAAAACCGATGACGTGCGCATACCCGGCATTCAGCACCACCACCTCAGGGCGCAGCCTGAGCATGTCGGCTTCCACTTCATCGCGCCAGATAGAGTCCCCCACCAGCCACAGGGTTTTCTCCTGCGGATGGCGCAGCACCACGCCGCAGGCTTCGCCCAGGCGCTCGGCCATTGCCGGCACCGCATAGGTGCGGTCGCTGCCGTGCTGGCCCGAGGTGGTTTTTACCAGCGCAACGTCAGCAAACGCGCTGTCCTCAGAGAGCAGACGAATATCGCGAAAGCCCTGCCCGCGCAGTAGCTGTCCGTCGGCCTCATGCTGGGCGTAAACCGGCAGGGTTTTGGGGATCGCGGCGATCGCCGCTTCGTCCCAGTGATCCTGATGGGTGTGGGTAACAATCACGGCATCCACGTCAACGATCGCTTCGATGGAAAAAGGCAGATCCACCAGCGGGTTACGCAACTCGCTGCGCGCGGTACCGGCAAAGCCCGCCCAGGCGCCTTTGGCAGAAAGCATCGGGTCAATGAGAAACTTTTTACCCGCATAATCAATAAGCTGGGTGGCATTACGCACATGGGTGATTTTCATGATGTTCATTCCTCTTCGCGGTCATCTGCTGAACATCGTACGTCCCACAAGCCTGGCGCAATATGGGCGTTTGGGCAATGAACGATGAAATCGGGCCAATCTGCGACGGTTGCCATCGCCGCCCGGCTATGGTGTGCTGAAGGCTTATTTTTCAGAAACAGTGGCGACGATGAAGAAGAAACTCACCTCAGACGACCTGCATGATGCCGAAGTTCTGGCGCATTGTCCGTGGTTCAGTATGCGCAAGGTTGGGATTGATATGGCGCCCGGCGATCGGCGGGATTTTTACTCTATTCACTACCCGCACCCGGCGGTAGGGATTGTGGCGATGCAGGATGACAAAGTGCTGCTGATTCGCCACTACCGTTACCTGATCGATGGGGTGGTATGGGCAATTCCTTCCGGCGGCGTCGATGAAGGCGAAGACCCGCGCGAGGCGGCCCTGCGGGAACTGCGAGAAGAGACCGGCTGGCAGGCGCAGCACGCTGAAGAAATTATCCGCTATAACCCCTCCTACGGTAGCAGCGATCAGCTGTTTATTACCTGGCTGGCCCGCGATTTGGCCTGGGTGGGAATGGATGAAGATCAGGACGAAGTGATGGAAACGGGCTGGTTTACCCTCGAAGAGATAGGCCAGATGATCGCCCGCGGCGATATGCCGGACGGGCTATCGCTGGTGCCGCTGCTGCATCTGATGGCGCAGCGGCGTACCGGTTTAGCGTAGCGGCTTCAGCATTCGCCAGCGGAACCATAGCTGAGCGACGAGGATCAGCAGGCCGCCGATAATTTTCTGCAGCGGTAGCTGTTCGCCGTACCACAGCGTCGCGGCAATCACCGTCAGCAGCGGCTCCAGCACCATAATAATCGCCGCGCTGGCGACCGCCGCGTACTTCTGCCCCTTCATTTGCAGGCCGAAGCGCAGGCTGGTGGCGATAACGATACTGGCGAGCAGCCAGCCGAAGGTCGGCAGCGTAAACGGCTGATCCCAGCTTTCGACGGCGGCGGAGACCCCCAGTCCAACAATCCCGGTAATGCCGAGCTGCACGGTGGTCAGCGGGATTAGCGGCACCTCGCGGGCGCTTTTGCTGGTGTAGCAAAACCAGATCGACTGCACCAGCGCGGTCAGCAGAAACCAACCCTGGCTGGGGTGAAACGCAATCGGCATATGCAGGCTGAGCAAGCCGAGACCGACAACCGCTATCGGCAGGCACTCCCAGTAGGCCCGCGCCGGCCTCGCCTTCATCATCACCCAGGCGGTAAGCGGCACGAACAGCATCGACAGGCTCATGATAAACGCCCCTTCGCCCAGCGACGGGGTCGTCGATACCGAGTAGATCCACAGGCACAGGTTTAAGGCAAACCACAGACCGCTGATTATGATGCGCGGCCAGTGCTCCCTGCCGACGCGAAAGCCGCGGCAGAAAGGCAGCAGCAGCAGCGCGGCGAAGAAAAAGCGCAGACCGAGGAAAGCGAAAACCGGCATACCGGCAATCGCTTCCCGGGAAAAAATCCATCCGCAGGCGGCGATAACCGTCGCGGCTATGAGCAGCAAATCAGCCTGGCGTTGCCGGGTCATCGCCACGTCTCCTTGTGTGAGTGATTACCAGCCGGGCACCGCGCCGCCGTTAAAGATCGTCTCTGCCGCTTTCGCCACTTCCGGCGACTGGTAGGAGTGGATAAACGCTTTGACGTTTTCCGCGTCTTTGTTGTCTTCGCGGGTCACGATGATGTTCACATAGGGCGAGTTTTTATCTTCAATAAAGATACCGTCGCGCACCGGGGAAAGGCCCGTTTGCTGCAGGTAGGTGGTGCTGATGATCGCTACGTCGACCTTCGGGTCGTCGATAACGCGCGGCAGTTGCGCCCCTTCCAGCTCCATAATTTTCAGGTTATGCGGGTTGTCGGTGATATCGACCGCCGTCGGCAGCAGGCCGGTGCCCGCTTTGAGGGTAATCAGCTTTTCCTGCTGGAGCAGAAGCAGCGCGCGCCCCAGGTTGGTCGGGTCGTTCGGTATGGCAATCGTCGCGCCGTCTTTCAGCTCGGTGACGGATTTAATTTTGCGCGAGTAGCCCGCCATCGGGAAGACGAAGGTGTTGCCTACCGCTACCAGGTGATAGTTGTGGGCTTTATTATCCTGTTCGAGGAACGGGCGATGCTGGAAAACGTTGGCGTCCAGATCGCCAGCGTTGGTGGACTCATTGGGCAGCAGCGAGCCGCTAAAACCCACCAGCTCAACGTCGAGGCCATATTTCTCTTTGGCCACTTTCTTCGCCACTTCCGCCACATCCTGTTCCGCGCCGTTAATCACGCCGACTTTAATGTGTTTCGCATCGCTGCCCTTCTGGTCGCAGCCCGCCAGCAGCAGGCCCGCCAGCACCACGGCGGCGGCTGTCCGTAAACGCAATTTCATTGTTATCACCCCGTCAGTCCATAGAAGATCGTTATTATTTTTTCGTCTGAAACTATAACGACTTTGTGGGGAGGTTTTAAACGCAAAAACCGCAACCGGAAATAAAATCATCTTCCCCCTTTCTCCCGGGGGCGGCGTGATGCGCCTGCCCGGGCTACGGATTCACCGCCGGCTACGATCGAGTAGCCCGGACAGGTGCGCAGCGCCGCCTCCGGGGATCTCTTTAACGGTGAGGCTCGTTCCGCAGAACAGCGCCTTACAGCCCCAGCTCACTCAGCCCCGGGTGATCGTCCGGACGACGGCCCTGGGGCCAGTGAAACAGACGCTCGCTTTCGGTTATCGGCAGATCGTTGATGCAGGCGTAGCGCGTCTGCATCAGGCCGTGCCGATCAAACTCCCAGTTTTCGTTGCCGTATGAACGAAACCAGTTGCCGCTGTCGTCGTGCCACTCATAGGCAAAGCGTACCGCAATACGATTATCGTTCCACGCCCACAGCTCCTTAATCAGCCGGTACTCCTGCTCTTTACGCCATTTGCGCTGCAGGAAGTCGATAATCTGCGTTCTGCCGTGAACAAATTCGCTGCGGTTACGCCATTCGCTATCGACGGTATAGGCCAGCGCGACCTTAGCGGCATCGCGGCTGTTCCAGCCATCTTCAGCGGCTCGGACTTTTTGCGCGGCGCTCTCGCGGGTGAACGGCGGCAGAGGCGGACGTTGTTCGGTCATCATGAATCTCCTGTATGAATACGCTGCTGCAGACGCTGATTTTCCCGCTCCAGCTCGTCAATACGCTGTTGCAGCGTCTGGCTATACTCCGCCACCTGTCGGGCGGTGTAGCGCGGGGTAATATGCTGCGGGCAGTTCCAGTCAAAAGCCTGTAAGCGGAAACGATAAATGCGCTCAATCCGGGCCCGATAGTTCTCCGGGGCCACCCGCGCCAGCAGCTGCGGGTCGGCATCCACCGCCACAACCTCTACGGTGGCGTAGATTTTCAGCCTGGCACGCCGCGGGTAATCCATCAAAAACAGACAGGCTCGATTGCTGCCGCGCAGGTTGCCGGTGGTGATGTACTGGCGATTACCGGAAAAATCCGCCATCGCCAGGGTGGTTTCATCCAGCAGATGCAGAAAGCCCACCGGACCGCCGCGATGCTGAACATAGGGCCAGCCGGTTTGCGAAAGGGTGGCCAGATAGAAGCTGTCGCGGGTGACAATCATCGCCTCCTCGCTGGCGCCGAAGCGCTCACCCCGGCGCTGGCGATGCGGCGCCTGCCACAGCTCATCGCTGCCCATTTCATGCTGGACATCCATCACGTCCGGCGTCATGGCGATATCAAGAAATTCTGCTGGCATAGATCCTCCCGATGCGTTGCGGCGTAACTCATCATGGACTGTGCTGGCAGAAAAGATAATAGTGGGAATATGACAATCATCTTTCCGTAAAACGGGATAATTATGGACCGACTTAGCGCGATGGCGCTGCTGGTAAAAGTGACCGAACTCGGCAGTATGTCGGCGGCTGCGCGGGCGCTGAATATGCCCCTGACTACCGTCAGTCGCCAGATTGGCGAACTGGAAAATACCCTCGGCGTACGCCTGATGATCCGCACTACGCGCAAGCTGACGCTGACCGATGCTGGCGTCGATTATGTCGCCGCCGCGCGGCGCATTCTGGAAGAGGTAGAGCGCGCCGAGCGCCAGGCGGCGGGTGAATATCAGGAGCCAAAAGGCGAACTGGTTCTCTCAGCCCCAACCATGTTTGGGCGCCTGCATGTTTTACCGATAGTCGCCCGTTTTCTCGCTCGTTACCCGCAGATTCGCGTCCGTTTGCTGCTCAGCGACCGCAATGCCGACCTGGTGGGCGACCATATTGACTTAGCGGTACGTATCGGCCCGCTACCGGACAGCGGGATGGTGGCCACCCGGCTGGGCGAGATGCGCATCGTGACCTGCGCCCACCCGGCATTGTTGGAAAAATACGGCATACCACAACGCCCGCGCGAGCTGGCCGCGCTACCGATCATTGGTATTGAATCACCGATGCCTTACCGCGGCTGGCGCTTTCACGCCGAAGAGGCGGAGGACCGGCTGGTGGTGCTGCAGCCGGTGCTGTCACTGACCACGCCGGAGAGCGCCGCCGAGGCTGCCCGCCAGGGAGTCGGCGTGGCCCGACTGCTGCATTACCAGGCGATCGATGGCCTGGCCCGCGGCGAATTACGGATGATCCTGCAAGCGATGGAGCCGGAACCTGTGCCGGTGCACCTGCTGTACACCTCCCGGGATCTGGCTCCGCTCAAGCTGCGTAAATTTATCGATTTTGCCACACCGGCACTGCGCCAGGCGCTGTTACGTATTGCCGCCGCCGTCTAGCCTGCGGTGGTTTTTAACGGCGCTTCTTTCAGGAACCAGGAGAGCGCGAACGCTACCGCCATAATGCCGGCGGCCATCAGAAACGCCGCATGAATAGCGGACCCGAAGGCATCCAGGTAATCGAGGCGAATCTCCGCCGGAAGATTCTGCACCGCCGCCGGGTTCAGCGCCCTCGGCAGCTGCGCGCCTTCCGGCAGCAGGCGCTGGAGATTGCTTTGCAGCACATGCGTAAACACCGCTCCAAACAGCGCCACGCCGATGGAACCGCCAATCGATCGAAACAGCGTGACCCCGGAGGTCGCCACGCCGTACATCTGCGCGGGCATCGCGTTCTGCACCGCCAGCACCAGCACCTGCATCACCAGCCCCAGGCCCGCCCCCAGCACCCCGGTAAACAGGTACAACTGCCACATCGCGG
Source organism: Klebsiella sp. K5-306 (assembly GCF_051835185.1). NCBI lineage: Bacteria > Pseudomonadati > Pseudomonadota > Gammaproteobacteria > Enterobacterales > Enterobacteriaceae > Klebsiella > Klebsiella sp. K5-306. Next base: position 132,001 of record NZ_JAIFJY010000002.1, on the reverse strand, counting down.
AGTGAATAGTGATGCGCGTCAGCAGCACCATGCCGATGACCCCCAGCAGAGTGCCGATAATCGGAAAAAGGCGATACTTGCCGGTGCGGCTGATAATGCGCCCGCTGATGATTGACGTCAGCAGCAGGCCACCCATCAGCGGAATTAACTGCAGGCCCGCCTCGGTCGGCGTCGCCTCTTTGACCACCTGTAAATAGAGCGGCAGAAAGGTCACCGAACCAAACAGCGCCATGCCGATAACAAAGCCAATCAGGCTGCACAGCAAAAAGCTGCGGTTGCGGAACAAGGAGAGCGGAATAATCGGCTCGCTGGCCAGCCGCTCTTCATGAATAAAGCCAACGATCCCGACCAGACCAAACGCCAGGATGCACCACAGCTGCGGGTCGCTCCACGCGCGGACGCTGCCGCCCTCGGAGGTAAACAGGATGATGCACAGCAGCGCCATGCTGAGATAGATCGCTCCCAGCCAGTCGATCTGATGCTGGCTGCGTTTGTTGCTGCTGTGAAAAACCGCACCGATCACCAGCAGCGCAAACAGCCCCAGCGGCAGGTTGATATAAAAAATCCACCGCCAGGAGGCGTGCTGCACCAGGAAGCCGCCAATTAACGGCCCGATGACCGTCGCCAGGCCAAAGACGCCGCCAAACAGTCCCTGATAGCGGCCGCGTCTGGCGGGAGGGATAACGTCAGCCACCGCCGCCATACTGATCACCATCAGGCCGCCGCCGCCCAGCCCCTGTAGGCCGCGCATCAGCACCAGTTGGGTCATATTTTGCGCCAGCCCGCAAAGAACGGAACCGGCAAGAAACAGTACAATCGCCACCTGCAGGACAATTTTGCGCCCGAACAGATCGCCAAACTTGCCATACAGCGGCACCGCGATGGTCGAACTCAGGATATAGGCGGTGACCACCCAGGAAAGCTTATCCAGCCCGCCAAGTTCACCAACGATGGTCGGCAGCGCGGTGGAGACGATGGTCTGATCCAGCGCCGAGAGCAGCATCACCAGCAGCAGGGCGCTGAAGAGCAGGCGGATCGAGGGTACCGCCGGTTGGGTGGCGACTTCAGATGTCATAGCATCACTCGCTTGAAATTAATTAAATGCATAATTAATATTTAGGGAAATGATGAATCTGGTCAAGGGATCGCCACAAGATGTCAGCACAAAAAGACAACGAAGCGCCGCGTCGTCCCGGTCGTCCGCGCGGGCAAAAATCCGGCTCCGCCAACCGCGAACAGCTGATGGATATTGCCCTGGCGCTGTTTGCACGCCACGGGATCGCCCGAATTTCGCTGAACGCCATTGCTAAAGAGGCGGGGGTGACGCCCGCGATGCTGCACTACTACTTCAGCTCGCGCGAAGCGCTGGTGGAAAAGCTGGTTGAGGAGCGCTTTATGCCGCTACGCAGCGAGATCGGACAGATTTTTGTCGCGCACGGCGACGATCCGGTCACCGCCTTTACGTTGCTCATTAAAACCCTGGCGACCATGGCGGAGAAAAACGCGTGGTTCGCGCCGCTGTGGATGCAAGAGATCATCGGCGAGATGCCGGTGCTGCGCCAGCATATGCACGCGCGTTTTGGCGATGAGAAGTATCATAAGATGCTGGAGACGGTGCGCCGCTGGCAGCGGGAGGGCAAGCTTAATCCGGCGCTCTCCCCGGAGCTGCTGTTTACCACCCTGATAAGCCTGGTGCTGGTGCCGTTCTCCCGCACCCACACCGATCCGCGGTTAAAATCGGTAGACCGGGAGATGATTGTCAGCCATGCCCTGGCGTTAACAGGCAATGGCATCGGCGGCTAATTCCCCCCGGCTCGCGCTGCGCTTAGCCGGGCTACAGGTTTATAACCGTCTGCGGTTGAGTAGCGCGGATAAGGCGCAGCCGCCATCCGGGGGATTTAACCCGATTCACAGCCGCCTGCAATTGGGTAGCCCGGACAGGCGCACAGCGCCGCCTCCGGGATGGTCTCCTGAAGCCAGATTTACAAGACTTTCGATAAATAATGGCGCTGCATACCCGCGTGCGGAAAATCCGGCAGCGACATCTGCAGCTGATAGCCCAGCTTCTGATAAAACGGCAGCGCCTGAAAGCTGAACGTATCCACCAGCATATGGCTGCAGCCGCGCGCCCGCGCCTGGGATTCCGCTTCATACATCAGCTCGCTGCCCAGGCCGCTGCCGCGCGAAGCTTCGCTGACCCACAAATACTCAATGCACAGCCAGCTGCCTTTGCGTTTGGCAATCAACCCGCCGCGCATCGCGCCAGCTTCATCGCGTGAATAAATGCCCAGCTCGCCGAACTGAGCCGGGTCGAGAAAGCGCAAATTGTATTCCCGCAGGCCCGCCAGCAGCTCTTCTTGATCGGTAGGATTAATGTTCTCTGTTATTATTAATGTCATTGATTATCTCCATTTTTTATTTTTCACAGACCATTCACCACCCTACTTTCACAAAATATCCTTTTTTTCTCCATTATTTCCTGACTAAATTCCCTGCACTAAATTTTGTGTAAAAAATCTTCCCATCATTCGGTTCAGACGTATAATGGAAAAAATGAGAACGATCATTCTCATCATCTTAAACCATGGAGAAACCCGTGATAAATAGCCTGTAGCAGGCATGACTACTCGGTTCAGAGCCTGTAACCGCCGTCTGATGCCGTATTCGCCGCACAGGAAAATCTCGGAAAAACCGCGCAATCAATAGCGGTATTCACCGAGTTATTTACTGCAAACAGGAATATTTATTTCCCACTTTGTTATTTGTGCTTGCCCGGAGATGCATCATCGCCCGGCCCATCACCCCGCCAGTGAATTTGCGGGGCGGACGTCGTTCATCCTGAGAAAATATAATGAAATACACTATAGCCCCCATCGCAGCAGCATTATTTCTCCTTAGCGGGTGCGATAATGCGCAAACCTCCTCCCCGCAGCAGATGACGCCGGAAGTCGGCGTCGTCACTCTGCAGGGGCAACCTGTCCCGGTGGTAAGCAGCCTGACCGGACGCACCACCGCCTCGCTTAACGCTGAAGTTCGCCCGCAGGTGGGCGGGATCGTGCAAAAACGCCTGTTTACCGAAGGCGATATGGTCAAAGCCGGACAGGCGCTGTACCAAATCGACCCGTCAAGCTATCGAGCAACGTTTAACGAAGCCGCCGCATCGCTGAAACAGGCCCAGGCGCTGGTGACCGCCGACTGTCAAAAAGCCCAGCGCTACGCGGTGCTGGTCAAAGATAACGGCGTCTCCCGTCAGGACGCCGATGACGCAATAGCGACCTGTAATCAGGATAAAGCCAGCGTGGAGTCGAAAAAAGCGGCGCTGGAAAGCGCGCGTATCAACCTGAACTGGACCACCGTGACCGCGCCGATTGCCGGGCGCATCGGGATCTCATCCGTCACGCCGGGGGCGCTGGTATCCGCCGATCAGGACACCGCGCTGGCGACGATCCGCGGCCTGGATACGATGTACGTCGATCTCACCCGATCCAGCGTCGATCTGCTGCGCCTGCGTAAGCAAAGCCTGGCGAGCAACAGCGATACGCTCAACGTGACCCTGACCCTTGAAGATGGCAGCACCTACAGCGAAAAAGGCCGCCTGACGCTGACCGAAGTGGCGGTAGATGAATCGACCGGATCGGTCACGCTACGCGCGGTCTTCCCCAATCCGCAGCATGTGCTACTGCCCGGTATGTTCGTTCGCGCCCGCATAGACGAAGGCATTATGAACGATGCGATCCTCGCCCCGCAGCAGGGCATTACCCGCGATGCCAAAGGCGATGCCACCGCGCTGGTGGTTGATGCTAATAACAAGGTTGAACAGCGCAGCGTGGAAACCGGCGAAACCTACGGCGACAAATGGCTGATCGTTAACGGTCTGAAGAGCGGCGACCGGCTGATTGTCGAAGGGACCGGCAAAGTGGCGCCGGGCCAGCAGGTCAAAGCCGCCGAAGTCAAAAATGACGGAGGCAACGCCTGATGTTTTCCCGCTTCTTTGTGCGACGCCCGGTCTTCGCCTGGGTTATCGCCATTCTGATTATGCTCGCCGGGATTCTGGCTATCCGCACCTTGCCTGTCGCCCAGTATCCTGACGTCGCGCCGCCGGCGATAAAAATCTCCGCCACCTACACCGGGGCCTCTGCGGAAACCCTGGAAAACAGCGTCACCCAGGTGATTGAGCAGCAGCTCACCGGACTGGATAACCTGCTCTACTTTACATCCACCAGCAGCTCCGACGGCTCGGTCAGCATTACCGTCACGTTCGAGCAGGGTACCGATCCGGATACCGCCCAGGTTCAGGTGCAGAACAAAGTGCAGCAGGCGGAATCCCGTCTGCCGAGCGAAGTTCAGCAGTCTGGCGTAACGGTGGAGAAATCGCAGAGCAGCTTCCTGCTGATCCTCGCGGTGTATGACAAAAACAATAAAGCCACCAGCTCCGATATCTCCGACTGGCTGGTCAGCAACATGCAGGATCCGATGGCGCGTATAGAAGGCGTCGGCAGTCTGCAGGTGTTCGGCGCCGAATACGCCATGCGCATCTGGATGGACCCAACCAAACTGGCCTCCTATTCGCTCATGCCATCCGATGTGCAATCGGCTATAGAGGCGCAGAACGTACAGGTGTCCGCCGGTAAAATCGGCGCGCTACCCGCCTCCAACGCGCAGCAGCTGACCGCCACGGTACGCGCTCAGTCGCGGCTGCAAACCGTCGCCCAGTTCAAAGAGATTATCGTCAAGAGCAAGAGCGACGGTTCGGTGGTGCGCCTGAGCGACGTCGCCCGCGTTGAAATGGGCAGCGAAGATTACACCGCTTCCGCCAATCTTAACGGCCATCCGGCTGCGGGGATCGCGGTAATGATGGCGCCGGGCGCTAACGCCCTGAATACCGCGACGCTGGTAAAAAACAAGATTGCCGAGTTCCAGCGCCAGATGCCGCAGGGCTACGATATCGCTTACCCGAAAGACAGCACCGAGTTCATCAAAATCTCGGTGGAGGATGTGATTCAGACGCTATTCGAGGCGATAATCCTCGTGGTCTGCGTGATGTATCTGTTCCTGCAAAACTTCCGCGCCACGCTGATCCCGGCGGTGGCGGTCCCGGTCGTACTGCTGGGCACCTTCGGCGTGCTGGCGCTGTTCGGCTACTCGATCAACACCCTGACGCTATTTGCGATGGTGCTGGCGATAGGCTTGCTGGTGGATGACGCCATCGTGGTGGTGGAAAACGTCGAGCGTATCATGCGCGACGAGGGGCTGCCCGCCCGCGAAGCCACCGAAAAATCGATGGGTGAAATCTCCGGCGCGCTGATCGCCATTGCCCTGGTGCTCTCGGCGGTATTTCTGCCGATGGCCTTCTTCGGCGGCTCAACCGGGGTGATTTATCGCCAGTTTTCAGTGACCATTATCTCGGCGATGATGCTCTCGGTAGTGGTCGCCTTAACCTTAACCCCGGCGCTGTGCGGCGCGCTGCTGAGCCATTCGAAACCGCATACCAAAGGCTTCTTCGGCGCCTTTAACCGCCTGTGGGGACGCACCGAGCAGGGCTATCAGCATCGTGTTGTCGGCGGCCTGCGTCGCTCGGCGATGATGATGGGCGCTTTTGTCCTGATTTGCGGCGGCATGGCGCTGGCGATGTGGAAATTGCCGGGCAGCTTCCTGCCGACGGAGGATCAGGGCGAAATCATGGTCCAATACACGCTGCCTGCCGGAGCAACGGCGGTACGCACCGCCGAGGTTCGCCGCCAGGTCACCGACTGGTTCCTGACGAAAGAGAAAGCCAATACCGACGTGATCTTTACCGTTGACGGTTTTAGCTTTAGCGGCAGCGGACAAAACGCCGGGATGGCCTTCGTGTCGCTGAAAAACTGGTCCGAACGTAAAGGCGAAGAAAATACCGCTCAGGCCATCGCCCTGCGCGCCACCAAAGAGCTCGGCAGCATTCGCGACGCCACCCTGTTCGCCATGACCCCGCCGTCGGTAGATGGCCTGGGGCAGAGTAACGGTTTCACCTTCGAACTGATGGCCAGCGGCGGCACCGATCGCGACAGTCTGATGAAAATGCGCAGCCAGCTGCTGGCCGCGGCGAATCAAAGTTCCGAGCTGCAGTCGGTACGCGCCAACGATTTGCCGCAAATGCCGCAGCTGCAGGTCGATATCGATAACAATAAAGCCGTCTCGCTCGGGCTGTCATTAAGCGATGTTACCGATACCCTCTCCAGCGCCTGGGGGGGAACCTACGTTAACGACTTTATCGATCGCGGTCGCGTGAAGAAGGTCTATATCCAGGGCGAAAGCGACGCCCGCGCCGTGCCGTCCGACCTCGGTAAATGGTTCGTACGCGGCAGCGATGACAGCATGACGCCGTTCTCCGCCTTCGCCACCACCCGCTGGCAATACGGCCCGGAGAGCCTGGTGCGCTACAACGGCTCCGCCGCCTTTGAAATCCAGGGCGAAAACGCCAGCGGCTTCAGCTCCGGCGCGGCAATGGACAAGATGGAAGCCCTGGCCAATGACCTGCCGGCCGGTACCACCTGGGCATGGAGCGGCATGTCGCTGCAGGAAAAACTCGCCAGCGGCCAGGCGATGAGCCTCTACGCCATCTCGATTCTGGTGGTCTTCCTGTGCCTCGCGGCGCTGTATGAGAGCTGGTCGGTACCGTTCTCGGTGATCATGGTGATCCCGCTTGGGCTGCTCGGCGCGGCGCTGGCGGCATGGATGCGCGGTCTGAACAATGACGTTTACTTCCAGGTGGCGCTGTTAACCACTATCGGCCTGTCGTCGAAGAACGCCATCCTGATCGTCGAATTCGCCGAATCGGCGGTGGAAGAGGGCTATTCCCTGTCGCGTGCCGCCATGCGCGCCGCGCAGACCCGCCTACGACCTATTGTGATGACCTCGCTGGCGTTTATTGCCGGGGTGCTGCCGCTGGCGATCGCCACCGGAGCCGGGGCCAACAGCCGCGTGGCGATCGGTACCGGGATTATCGGCGGAACCCTGACCGCGACGCTGCTGGCGGTGTTCTTCGTGCCGCTATTCTTTGTGCTGGTGAAACGCTTCTTCACCCGCCATCGTTCTTCTCAGGAGTAAGTTATGTTTCGTTTTACCTTAGTCTTTGTTGCGCTCCTGACGGCGGGCTGCGTCTCTCTCGATCCGAACTATGAGCGCCCGGCCGCGCCTGTGCCAGCGACCCTGCCGGGCAGCCACGGCGAGGCAACCGCGGTGGTCAGCGACTGGCAGCAGGTAGTGAATGACGCCCGCCTCAAAAAAGTGGTGAATATCGCCTTGACCAGCAACCGCGACGTGCAGAAAGCGCTGGCCGATATCGAAGCCGCGCGCGCCCAGTTTGGCGAAACCCGCGCCTCGCTGTTTCCAACCCTCGACGCCGAGCTGAGCCATACCCGCAGTAAAACGGTGGCCAGCGGTCTCACCTCGTCAGCGGAAGCCGACGGCGCGGTTTCCAGCTTCGAGCTGGATCTGTTTGGTAAGAACCAAAGCCTGACGCGCGCGGCGCGGGAAACCTGGCTTGCCAGCGAATTCACCGCTCAGAATACGCGTCTGACGATGATTGCCGATCTGACCACCGCGTGGATAACCCTCGCCGCGGACAACAGCAATCTGGCGCTGGCGCAGGAAACCATGGCCAGCGCGGAGAACTCGCGCAACATCGTCACCCGCCAGATGGAAGTCGGCACCGCCTCAGCTGGCGACCTGAGCGATGCGGAAAGCGTTTATCAGCAGGCGCGCGCCAGCGTCGCCAGCTACCGCACGCTGGTGGCGCAGGATAAAAACGCGCTCAACCTGCTGGCCGGAGAAACCGTGCCGGATAGCCTGCTGCCCGGCACCCTTGAAAGCCTTGGCGATCGTAGTATCACCCTGGTGCCGGCGGGCGTCTCTTCATCGGTACTGCTGCGCCGCCCGGATATCCAGGAAGCGGAGCATAATCTGAAAAGCGCTAACGCCGATATCGGCGCGGCGCGGGCCAACTTCTTCCCGTCCATCTCGTTGACCGCCAGCGCCGGGGTCGGCAGCGACTCGCTCTCGTCGCTGTTCAGCCACGGCATGCAGGTGTGGTCATTCGCGCCGTCCATCAGCTTGCCGCTGTTTACCGGCGGCAGCAACCTGGCGCAGCTGCGCTACGCTGAAGCGGAGAAAAAGGGTCTGATCGCCACCTATGAGAAGACCATTCAGAGCGCCTTTAAGGATGTCGCCGACGCGCTGGCGCGCCGGGAAACGCTCAGCGAACAGCTGGACGCGCAGAATAAATACGTCGCGGCGGAGCAGAAATCGCTGAATATTGCGATGAAGAGCTATCAGGCCGGGGTCGGAGATTATCTGTCGGTGCTGACCGCCCAGCGAACGCTGTGGTCGGCGCAGGCCACGCTGATCTCCCTCCAGCAGACCGATCTGGAAAACCGCATTACCCTCTGGCAGTCGCTGGGAGGCGGCGCCAGCTAACACTTTTGCCGGGCGGCAACGCCCGGTTTGATGACAAGGAGCCCGTTGATATGTCCCGAATTTCTCTCTCCTGGGTCGTGGTTCTCGGTTTGCTTAGCGCCATTGGGCCGCTGTGTACCGACTTCTATCTGCCCGCGCTGCCGGAAATCACCCAGCAGCTCAGCGCCACCGGCACGCAGACCCAGCTGTCGCTCACGGCGGCGCTGATTGGTCTCGGCCTTGGGCAGCTGTTTTTCGGCCCGCTGAGCGATCGCATTGGCCGTAAAAAGCCGCTGGCGCTCTCCCTGCTGCTGTTTATCTTCTCCTCGGCGATGTGCGCGATAACCTACGATATCCATATGCTGATCGCCTGGCGCTTTCTGCAGGGCTTCGCCGGCGCGGGCGGCTCGGTGTTGTCGCGCTCCATCGCACGCGACAAGTATCAGGGCACTCTGCTGACCCAGTTTTTCGCCCTGCTGATGACCGTTAACGGCATTGCGCCGGTGCTTTCACCGGTACTCGGCGGCTGGATCATCACCGCCTTCGACTGGCGTATTCTGTTCTGGGCGATGGCGGCGATCGGCATTATTTTGCTGCTGCTCAGCCTGACGGTGCTGCACGAAACGCTGCCGGTTAAAAGCGCCGCCTCGGTTACGCAGCAGCAGGATGAGGCGCCGGTACTGAAAAACCGCCGCTTTATGCGCTACTGCCTGATTCAGGCCTTTATGATGGCCGGGCTATTTTCGTATATCGGCTCATCTTCGTTCGTTATCCAGAGCGAATATGCCATGAGCGCGATGCAGTTCAGCCTGCTGTTCGGCCTAAACGGCATCGGGCTGATTATCGCGGCGCTGATCTTTTCCCGCCTGGCACGCCGCTTCAGCGCCGAAGCCCTGCTGCGCGGCGGCCAGCTGCTGGCAGTGACGTTTGCCGCCATCACCCTGCTCTTCGCCTGGCTACCGCTGCCGACGCTGGCGCTGGTCGGCCTGTTTTTTACCGTTTCTATGATGAGCGGTATCAGCACCGTCGCCGGTGCGGAAGCGATGAATGCCATTAATGCCCGTCAATCCGGCACCGCGTCAGCCCTGATGGGCACGCTGATGTTTGTGTTCGGCGGTATTGCCGCGCCGCTGGCCGGGCTCGGCGGCGAAACGATGCTCAAAATGAGTTTCGCGATGAGCCTTTGCTATCTGGCCGCGCTGCTGATTGGCCTGAAAAAGCCGCGGCCCACGGTATAATTTTCTCCGGCGGTAATAAAAAATTCCAGTTTTATTACCGCCATCTTTCCCGCCAGTGCTGAAATCACCTATTATTCCTTCAACACCAATCGTGATAACCTTCACAGGAAAGGAATAATTAATTCCTTATACTGCCCGCCACTGTGAATAAAGAGGTTCCTATGAGTATCGACCTGAGCAAACTGCTGACCGAGCGCCGCAACGCCAATAGCGTCAACATTGATACCCTTTCCACCGAAGAGATGCTGACGGTGATTAACCAGGAAGATCGGAAGGTGGCCCACGCCATTACCCCCTATCTGCCGCAAATTGCCCAGGTCGTGGATAACGTCGCGGCGGCGCTGCAGGCGGGAGGGCGCCTGATTTACATTGGCGCGGGTACTTCCGGTCGCCTGGGGATCCTTGATGCCAGCGAGTGCCCGCCGACCTTCGGTACCCGCCCGGAGCAGGTGGTGGGCATTATCGCGGGGGGTCATAAAGCGATCCTGAGCGCCGTGGAAAACGTCGAAGACAACAAAGCCCAAGGGGCGATGGATTTGCAGAATCTGAACTTTAGCAGCCGCGATGTACTGGTCGGCCTGGCCGCCAGCGGACGCACGCCGTACGTCATCGGCGCGATGGAGTATGCCCATAGCCAGAGCGCTTTTGTCGCCATCGTCAGCTGTAACCCGCACGGCGAAATGGCCCGGCTGGCGGACGTCGCCATTACGCCGGTCGTGGGTCCGGAAGTGGTGACCGGCTCAACGCGCCTGAAGGCGGGTACCGCGCAGAAGCTGGTGCTGAATATGATTTCAACCGGGGCGATGATTCGCATCGGCAAGGTTTACAGCAATCTGATGGTGGACGTTGAAGCGACCAACGCCAAGCTTATCGAGCGCCAGGTGTCCATCGTCATGGAAGCGACCGAATGCGATCGCGCAACCGCCCAGAGCGCGCTGGAAGCCTGCGATCGCCACTGCAAAACGGCGATTGTGATGGTGCTGGCTGATTTAAGCGCCGCGGAGGCTCAGGCGCTGCTGGCAAAAAATAACGGCTATATCCGCAAGGCGCTGAGCCACTCCTGACCGCTGACTCACGGGGAATCTGCAATGGCGAAAATAAATAAAGAGATGATAGCGCGGATCCTGCAGCACGTGGGCGGAGCCGGGAACGTCGCGCAGGCGGGCAACTGTATGACCCGGCTGCGCCTGACCCTACGCGATGAATCACGGGCCGACAGCGCCGCCATCCGTCAGATTGACGGCGTGATGGGAGTGATCGTTAGCGATGAACAGTTCCAGGTCGTCCTTGGGCCCGGCAAGGCGCAAAGCGCGGCGGAAATGATGAACGCGTTACTGGAAGACGCGCCGGCGGAGGCGCCATCGCTGGCCGACGTCGCCGCCGAAAAGAAACAGGCGCTGAAGAGCAAGCAAACCAGCGGCATTCAAAAATTCCTCGCGAAATTCGCTACTATTTTCACCCCACTCATTCCCGGTTTTATCGCCGTCGGCCTGCTGCTGGGGTTCGCCACTTTGGCGGAGCAGATATTCGTCCTTGAAAACGCGCATCCGAATGCGACGCTGCTGGCGCTGATCGGCTACATGAAGGTGTTCAGCAAGGGAATGTTTACCTTCCTGAGCATCCTGATCGGCTATAACGCCCAGAAAGCTTTCGGCGGCTCCGGAGTCAACGGAGCGATCATCGCTGCGCTGTTTGTCCTCGGCTATAACCCGGAAGCCACCAGCGGCTTCTATTCCGGAATTTCGACCTTCTTCGGCCACGGTATTGACCCGCGCGGCAATATTATCGGCGTACTGATCGCCTCGATTATCGGCGCGTGGGTGGAGAAGCAGGTGCGACGCATCATGCCTGCCAACCTCGATATGATCCTCACCTCGGCGGTGACGCTGCTGATCATGGGCGCGATAACGTTTACCGTTATTATGCCGATCGGCGGCTGGCTGTTTACCGGGATGTCATGGCTGTTTTTGCACCTTAACGGTAACCCGTTCGGATCTGCGGTGTTGGCCGGCCTGTTCCTGCTGGCGGTGATGTTCGGCGTCCATCAGGGCTTCGTGCCGGTCTATTTCGCGCTGGTGGATGCGCAGCGGTTTAACTCGCTGTTTCCGATACTGGCCATGGCCGGGGCCGGACAGGTTGGCGCGGCGCTGGCGCTTTTCTGGCGGGCGAAGCACGGTTCTCTGCTGCGCACGCAGATTAAAGGGGCAATTATCCCCGGCTTCCTGGGCATCGGTGAACCGCTGATTTACGGCGTCACGCTGCCGCGTATGAAGCCGTTTATCACCGCCTGTCTCGGCGGCGCTTGCGGCGGTTTCTTTCTCGGTCTCATCGCCTGGATGGGGCTGCCGGTTGGCCTGAATACGGTGTTTGGCCCGTCGGGGTTGGTGGCGCTGCCGCTGATGACCTCCGGCAGCGGGATCTACGCCGGAATGGCGGTGTATGCCGCCGGGCTGGCGGTCTCTTATCTCTGCGGATTTGCCCTCACCTGGCTATTCGGCAGTAAAAACGTTGATTTAAGCTAAGAGGCGCGTCTGGCGCACGGCGGTGAACGTGAGTTTATCCGCCGCGTGGCGGGAGGCACTGACGCCCCATGTTGAATATTTTTTGCACGTGGCGTCGCGTTTCTGTCGGCCCGGTCAGGCGCCAGCCGCCGGGCGACGTCGGCCGGGGTACGCTTTGCTGGCCATCTGATAAAGGATCCGGCTACCATTTCCTGCCCCGCTTCCCGCGCGTGCTCATGCTATGATACTGCTTTCGCACTATTTTCACCTGAGGGAAAGATGGGCTCCAGCAAAAAAGGGATGCTGAACGTACTGATCGCCGCCGTGCTGTGGGGCAGTTCCGGCGTCTGCGCGCAATATATTATGCAGCAAAGTCAGATGTCATCGCCGTTTCTGACCATGACGCGCCTGCTGTTCGCCGGTCTGATTCTTCTGATGCTCTCGTTCGTTCACGGCGATAAAATTTTCCGCGTCCTGCAAAATCGCCAGGACGCTATCAGTTTGCTGATTTTTTCGCTGTTCGGGGCGCTCACCGTGCAGTACACCTTTCTGATGACCATCGAGAAATCAAACGCCGCCACCGCGACGGTGCTGCAGTTCCTGTCACCGACGATTATCGTTGCGTGGTTTGCCATCGCCCGCAAAACGCGCCCCAGTCCGCTGGTGCTGGCGGCCATCGGTACCTCGCTGGCGGGCACATTTCTGCTGGTGACCCACGGCAATCCGACAACGCTGTCGATTTCTCCCGCAGCGCTGTTCTGGGGGATTGCTTCGGCATTTGCCGCCGCGTTCTACACGACATATCCATCGACGCTGATTGCCCGCTACGGCACCCTGCCGATTGTCGGCTGGAGCATGCTGCTCGGCGGCGCCATGCTGCTGCCATTCTACGCCGGACAGGGCAACCATTTTGTGGTGACCGGCGGCCTGCTGCTGGCCTTTTTCTACCTGGTGGTTATCGGCACCTCGCTGACATTCAGCCTCTATCTGAACGGCGCGCAGAAGATTGGCGGCGCGAAGGCGGGGATCCTCAGCTGCGCGGAGCCGCTGAGTAGCGCCCTGCTCTCGCTGCTGCTGCTCGGCATTACCTTTAGCCTGCCGGACTGGCTGGGCACGCTGCTGATTCTCTCGTCGGTGGTGCTGATCGCCATGGATTCGCGGCGGCGGGTGAAAACAGGCTGACAATTATCTGGCCGGAGATGCTGCAACCTGAGTTTGCAGCATCTTCAGATCGTCATCCGACAGCTCACAAACCACCTGCACCAGCTCGCGCTCAAACCCCTGTTCCAGACATGAACGAGCAATACGCAACGCTTCTTCTTGTCTACCCTCTTGTTTACCTTCTAACTTGCCCTCTAACTTGCCCTCCAACTTGCCTTCTTGTCTCCCTTCCTGCCGTAGCCTTTCCGCAATCGTCATGAGTACCTCCTTATGTTGAGGAACGCGCCGCTCGACCTCGTGAAGAAATTCACCAAAATGAGGCGCATCACCACACTGCAGCATGTAATTAAACAGCGCTTTCAACTGGCTGTCATTAGCGCAACCTTTAACCAACAGCTCTGCTAATCGCTCCACCAGGCCAAGTAAATCGCGCTGGCGAATATGCTTTTGAATCAGCTCCAGCAGCGCCACACGCCGGTGCTGCATAATGTCCTCATCCGGCACCACCGTAATATCCACCAGTGGGAAAGCGGCGGCATAAAGTCGTCGTGCTGTCTGCGTATCGGTAAACTCATCCAGCCAGCAAAGCGTGAAGGGATAAGGGCTTTTAGCGCCGTGATAAAACAGCATCGGCACCACCAGCGGCAGCGTTTTATGCCCGGCATCCAGATGACGCTGCATCGCCGCCAGCGCGTAGCGCATCAGCCTGAATGCCATATGCGCATCCGGCGTGCTCTGGTGTTCAATCACCACGTAGATATAGCCATCACCGTCGCTGGTTTTTAGCGACCACAGCACGTCGGAGTAGCTGGCGCGTAAATTCGCTTCAATAAAGCTGCCTGACTCCAGCCTGAGCGTTTGCAGATCGCATAGCTGGCGCAGCGACGCGGGAAGATGAATGTCGATAAAATCCCTGGCGCACTCGGGATGCGATAAAAACTGCTTAAAAACCGCGTCGTGCGGCGTCGAGGAGGTTCCTTTTTTCATCATGCTCCGCCATCCCTGAAACGCAATGGCAGAAATATATCCATCAAAAGAAAGGGGGGCATCTGCGCATCAACGGCTTTGCTTGCCGGTACGGAAGATAAATTTCAGCGGCTGAAACGGATGCATTTTTGCGGAAACCGGCACGCAAAATGGTTATTTCGGGAATGTGTCTATAGTTAGAAAAACCCTTTAATAAAAATAAGGATATCCATGATGAAGAGAATGAGTATTGCGCTTTCGCTGGCAGCCAGCCTGATGCTACCCCATCTGGCCGCAGCCGCGCCGCTCTCCGGCCTGAAGTTTGAACAGCAGAAGCAGCAGATCGTGAAGGATGTGAGGAAAAACTGCCCTGCCAGCAGCGCGCTGGATGATACGCAGTTTGCTAACCGCGTGCTGGAATCAGCGGAAAATAAGACCGCCATACAAAGCGCGACGCGGGCGCTGGATAAAAACAACAGCGCCGCTTATCAGAAGGCCATTAGCGGCATTCAGTGCCCAACGCCCTGATTCCGGCGGCGGGTTGGACGCCATCAGCGGTTCGGGATGATCAAATCCCCGCGCAGCGGGCTACTGCCGAGCATTTGCGTCTTCTCGGTCAGCCAGTTGACTATCCGGCTGGCCATCGCGTCCATGGAATATTCAATCGCCGGGATGGTCGGAATACCGGGCAGTTGTAACGAGCCCGCCAGGCTGAATACCATGACTTTTTCCGGCACCGCGCGGTTAAATGCCTGGAGCTGCGGCACCACCAGCTGCGCCTGCTGCTCGTTGGCAACCAATAACGCATTGAAGTTCAAGGTTGTTGCGTTATTCACCAGCTCCTGCACCGCTACGGATGGCGAAGGACTGTCGAGAAAAACCAGGTTGCGATTAAACGGCAGAAAATTCTTTTCCAGCGCGTGCTTATAGCCCAGCAGGACCTGGTCTGCAAAGCCGCTGCCCTGCGGGTGGATAAGCGCAATCTGCCTGCGCCCCTGGCTTATCAGATAGTTACAGGCCGTTTCCGCCGCGAATGCGTGGTCAAAATGAATACTGTTCGCCCCTTCGCTTTCCAGACAGTCGATCAGCACCACGTCAGGACGGTCGATATTGAGCGGAAACCGGGCGCCGATAATCAGCACGTTGTCGCATAAACCGCAGGTTAACTCTTCCAGAGAGTGCAGCACCCTACCGCGGCTGTTGGCAAAACGCAGCAGCAGATGCTTCTGGTGCTGGCTGAGCTGCTTTTCCAGCGCATAGAGATAGCTGGTGGTTTGATTGATGTTGTCCTGGGCGCAGATCACGCCGATGCAGCCGGTGGTCTGACTCAGCAAAGATTGCGCTATCATGTTCGGCCGGTAGTTGAGTTCTTCCGCCGCCTGTAATACCGCCTGCCGGCTGGCTTCCTTTACGCCGCGCGAACCGCTCAACACCCGAGAGACTGTGGCTTTAGATACCCCAGCTAATCGTGATACATCGTTGATAGTAGACATTATTTTCCCCTGACAGGGCTAATCCGATCCCTGTAAATCCATAAACCTGAATCGCTTCAATAATAACCAGCGGCAGTATATCCGTTTCCTTTTTTATTTGGAAACCGATTTTCCGTTTCGCGGAAAAACGTAGCAAAAATCACGAAAATCTGTGAGCCAAATCTAATTAACACACCCTTTGACTGATGGATCTTGACGGTTATCACAGTTCTGTTTTTTATAAATGGAAACCGGTTTCCGTCTGATATCAAATCATCCACGCAATAACTTTTTACATTTTGAGGATGATCGTCGATGTACAAGATTATGCTGTGCTGCTCTGCCGGGATGTCCACCAGTCTGTTGGTCAGAAAGATGGTCGATGCCGCGAAGGAACGCGCCCTGCCGGTGCAGATTGATGCCTATGGAGTTTCCGAATTTGATATGCAGTTTCCGCAGTACCAGGTGGTGCTTCTTGGGCCCCAGGTGAAGTACATGCTGAAAACCTTATCTGAGAAAGCCGCGCCCCTGAATATTCCGGTCCAGCCAATTAACACCATGGATTACGGGATGCAGCGGGGAGACAACGTTCTGGATTATGCCCTGTCGCTGATCGAAGCGCATTAAGAGGTGTACAAATGAGTTCTCTGTATCAGTCCATGATTGCCGTGATCGAGCAATCAATTACCCCGCTGGCAGGACGCCTTGGGCAGCAGAAATACGTTATCGCGATTCGCGATGGTTTCACTGCCGCATTGCCGTTTATGATCATCGGCTCATTCATGCTGGTATTTATCTTTCCGCCTTTTTCGCCGGATACCACTAACGGTTTCGCCCGCGGCTGGCTGGACTTCTCCCAGCAGTATCGCGAACAGCTGATGCTGCCGTTTAACCTCAGCATGGGCGTGATGACGTTCTTTATTTCGGTGGGAATCGGCGCCAGCCTGGGACGCCAGTTCCAGCTCGATCCGGTGATGTCCGGTCTGCTGGCGTTTATGGCTTTCTTACTGGTTGCCGCGCCGTATGCCGACGGCAAAATCTCCACCCAGTATCTCTCTGGTCAGGGTATTTTCACCGCTTTGATCACCGCTATCTACTCTACCCGCGTTTACGCCTGGCTGAAGCAGAACAACATTACGATTCGTCTGCCGAAAGAGGTGCCGACCGGCGTCGCGCGCTCGTTCGAAATCCTTATCCCGGTGCTGGTGGTGATCGCGACACTGCATCCGCTGAATCTGTTTATCGAAGCGCAGACCGGTATGATTCTGCCGCAGGCGATTATGCACCTGCTGGAGCCGCTGGTTTCCGCCTCTGACTCTCTGCCGGCGATACTGCTGTCGGTGCTGATGTGTCAGATTTTCTGGTTCGCCGGGATCCACGGCTCGCTGATCGTGACCGGCATTATGAACCCCTTCTGGATGGCCAACCTGTCGGCAAATCAGGCTGCGCTGGCGGCCGGCGCGGCTCTGCCCCATGTCTATCTGCAGGGTTTCTGGGACCACTATCTGCTGATTGGCGGCGTCGGTTCCACGCTTCCGCTGGCCTTCCTGCTGCTGCGTAGCCGCGTAGCTCACCTGCGCACCATTGGCAAAATGGGTATCGTTCCGAGCTTCTTTAATATCAATGAACCGATTCTGTTCGGCGCGCCGATTATCATGAACCCGATGATGTTTATCCCGTTCGTCTTTGTCCCGATGATTAACGCCGTTCTGGCTTACGGTGCGACGCGCCTCGGCTGGCTCAGCCAGGTCGTTTCGCTGACGCCGTGGACGACCCCGGCCCCTATCGGTGCATCCTGGGCTGCAAACTGGACGCTAAGCCCGGTGGTGATGTGTTTAATTTGCATGGTGATGTCAGCGGTAATTTATCTGCCATTCCTCCGCGCCTATGAACGCTCATTAATGAAAACTGATGTCGAAAAAGCCAAAGCTGCGGTGCCGGTTGCCGAAACGGTCAGCCAATAATTAACTCATATATTTAATAGCATATTTATCATGACGGCATAAATAATGCGGAAAAGGGACTTTCACTGCATTATTTAAATAATAAGGTTAATGACCTCAGGAACTATTATGATTGAACTAGAAGATGCGGTAATGGAAATTATCGTTAATGCGGGACAGTCACGCTCATTATGTTTTGAAGCGCTGCTTTGTGCCCGTAGCGGTAATATAGATGAAGCGCGCTTGCTGCTGAATGAAGCCGATGGCTACGCCCGTCGGGCGCACCAGATGCAAACCCAGCTTATCGAGCAGGATGCGGGCCAAGCGCGCCAGCCGATGACCCTCATTATGGTGCATGCTCAGGACCATCTGATGAATTCCCTGCTCGCGCGTGAATTTTCAGAAGAGCTTATTCATTTATACCAGCGTTAATTTATATCAATATTTAGCAACTGTACCCGGAATAAATAAACCAGCTTATCCTGGCGGGATAGCTATTATCTAAATATATAAATTACTAAAAGCGAGATAATGATGAAAACTGTAAAAATACTGCCATTAACCATGGCGGTCGTCGCCGCGCTGTGCCCAGTTTCCGTATTTGCACAAGAGTTTACTCAGGAACAGATCGACGCCATTGTCGCCAAAGCCGTCGATAAAGCCCTGGCCGAACGCCAGGCGAAAATCGATGCCGCCGCCGATAAAAAAGTGGATGTCATTACCAACCCGCAGACCACCGCAGCCACGCCGGATATGGCGATCCCCTTCGGCCTGAAGTTCAGCGGCTACGCCCGCTACGGCGCGCAGTTCCAGACCGGCGATCAGAAGTTTGTCGGCGTGGATGGTTCCTATAACGGCGCCTCCGCGATCGGTCGTTTAGGCAACGAAGGCAACGGCGGCGAATTTCAGATAACCAAAGCCTTTAAGAGCAGTAAAGGCGCGATCTGGGATATCAACGTCATGTTTGACCACTGGAGCGACGAAGTTAACCTGAAAAAAGCCTACGTCGGCGTTACCAACGTGCTGGAGTCTAACCCCAACGCCTATATCTGGGCCGGCCGCGACTTCCATCAGCGCCCGCAACAGGGGATTAACGACTACTTCTGGATGAACCACGACGGCCAGGGCGCCGGGGTGAAAAACTTTGACATCGGCGGCGTACAGTTTGACGTGGCGGCGGTGTCGCAGGTGGAATCCTGTAGCCCGGAAGTGATGGCCGACGAAGCGAACCCGTCGCGCATCACCTGTACCGGCGGCTCCGGAACCGGCGATGATGGCCACTATGCGCTGACCACTAAAACCCATAATCTTAAAGCCGGGCCGATCGACGTTGAGGTTTACGCCAACTACGGTTTCGATTCGAAAGCGGTAGACAACGACGAGCGTCTCGAAGCCTGGCAGGGCGGGCTGGTGCTGAGCCACACCAACGACAGCGGCGTCAATAAAGTGATTCTGCGCTACTCCGACAACTCAGATAACAGCGTCTATAACAAGACCGACGATCTCACCGCTATCTATGCCAGCTTTGAAGGGCTGCATAAATTCACCCAGCAGGCGCAGATCGAATATCTGCTGGCCTTCCACGACTATGACAACGGTAAAGACAATACCGACAATCGTAAAAACTACGGTGCCATTGTCCGTCCAATGTACTTCTGGAACGATGTCCACTCCACCTGGCTGGAAGCGGGCTATCAGCGCGTCGATTACGACCAGGGCGGCGATAACCACGGCTGGAAGCTGACGCTGTCGCAGAATATCGCCATCGGTATGGGGCCGGAGTTCCGCCCGATGCTGCGCTTCTACGTGACCGGCGGTCAGGTAGATAACAAGCGCACCGCAAAGGTCAACGGCACCAAAGACGAACAGCTGGATTCGCTGAACGTTGGCGGCATGTTTGAAGCGTGGTTCTAAGCTTGTGAAGCCGTCCCGGATGGCGGCTGTCGCCTTATCCGGGCTACCGAACCGCAGACAACGGTGAACCTGTAGCCCGGCTAAGCGCAGCGCGAGCCGGGAAGAAGCCGTATCGATATATTTATCCCGGCGTATTCCCCGGGTGGCGGCGTAACGCCTTACCCGGGCTTCCCTACCGAGCAACGGTGAATCCGTCGCCCGATGTGATGATTACCTCTGGCTCATCCGGCGGGCAATGCGCTCAAGCTTAATCATCAGCAGCAGCGTGATGCCCACCAGCACGATGGTCAGCGCCGAACCATCGGCAATATTGCCGCGATCGGTGAGGCTGAAAATCGTCACCGGCAGCGTCGTCCAGCCCGGCGGATAGATCATCACCGTCGCGCCCAGCTCTCCCATCGACAGCGACAGGCTCAGCGCCAGCGCGGAGATCATCCACGGAGCCATGAGCGGCAGCGTGACAAGGCGCAAGCAATACCACGGCGATGCCCCGAGGCTGGAGGCGACGCTTTCAATATCGGCGGAAATCCGCGTCAGACCGGTGGAGACGTTGCTGAAGGTAAACGCAGAAATCAGCACGAAGTGCGCCGCCAGCACGATCCAGAAAGTACCGTTCATTTGTAGCGGCCCCTGGCTGAAAGCCACCAGAATGCCTAAACCCACCGATACCGAAGGAATGGCGCTCGGTAAATAGAACGCCAGCCCAAGATATTTTTGCAGCTTCGCGCCGTGCTGGCGCAGAGCCAGCGCAGCCCACGTGCCGCACAGCAGAGCGAACAGGCTGGCGCAAAATCCAACCATCAGGCTGGAAAAGAGCGCATCCCACGCAGCCCCGCGAAGGGCGTTCACAAAGTGCCCAAGGGTAAAACCGGACGGCAGCAGGCCGTTCCACTGCTGGCTCAGGCTGGACATCAAAATCACCGCCAGCGGCAGGAAGAAGAATCCGGCAAACAGCGTTGCCGCCAGCGCGCCCGCCGCCGCGCGGCCTTTACGCGACCAAATCAACATCGTTAGCTCCTCACGCCGGTACGCGCGGCGGCCAGGCGATAGATTATAAACAGTCCCAGCGACAGCAGAATATTTATCAGGGCAATCATGCAGGCCTGGCTGTAATCCGATTCGAGAATAGCCTTGCTGTACACCATCATCGGCAGCGTATTCACGCCTTTGGCGCCGATAAACAGTACGATGCCGAACTCGTTAGTCGTCAGCAGCAGGCACAGGCTACCGCCCGCCATCAGCGCCGGCAGCGCCGCCGGGAAAATCACCTGGCCGATAACCCGCAGCGGATGCGCGCCGAGAATACTCGCCGCCTCTAGCTGGCTTTTATCAATCTGCCGCAACCCGGCCATCAGCGGACGCATCACCAGAGGCGTGAAAACGGTGATTTCCGCCAGAATCACGCCCTGAATGGAATAAAGAAAATCGATCGGCGGCAGTTCGAAAGACAATAGCGACATTAGCGCGCCGTTCAGCAAACCCGCAGAGCCGTAGATAAAAGTAAACGCCAGGGTAATGAGAAAGGTCGGCAGGGCAATAAAGGTATCAATCACCCGGCTGATCAACTGGCTGCCGGGAAAGGGAATAAACACCAGAATCAGCGCCAGGACGCTGCCGAGCAGCAGGCAGCCCAGGGTGGCGAAGACCGCGATTTGCATCGTATTGAGCAACGCGTTGATAAAGCGCCGGGATCCCACGACCTGCCAGAAGGTTTCAAGGCTCAGGTGACCGCTGGCATCACGTAGCGCCTGTTCGCCGATCAGCAGCAGCGGGTAGAAAAACAGGGTCGCCAGCACCAGCAGCGGCGGCAGAAGCCACAGTAAGGGCCGCAGCTGAACAGAGCGACGCGGGAGCGTTAGGATCTGCGACATTATGACACCTCAATCATGACCGCATCGTTGGGTTCAAAATAGAGCGCCAGCCTGTCGCCGGCCCGCGGCAGCGGATCCACGTGGGTCATAACAATGCGCACCGCCTCCCCGGCCACGTCGCATAGCAGGTGGGTCAAATCGCCCTGCCAGTGCACCGACTGCAGGGTAGCGTTAAGCCGGTTGCTGGTGGCCGTTCGCGGCGCGAGGCTCATATGCTGCGGACGAATACACAGCAGCTTATTATTGCCGTGCTGACCGCCGCGGCTGAAAGCGGTAATCAATCCACCGCCGCAGCTGACGCTGACCAGGCCAGGCCCTGCGGTATCTTTCAGCGCCGTCGCCTGCAGGATATTGGCGCGTCCGAGAAACTCGGCGGTGAAACGATTAGGCGGATAGTGGTAAAGCTGATGGGTTTCGCCATGGGCAATGAGCGAGCCGTCTTTCATGATGCCAATCTTGTCCGCCAGGGTCAGGGCTTCGGTCTGATCGTGGGTAACGTAGAGAATTGTGAGTTCCGGCAGTTCGCGATGCAGGCGGGCAATTTCCTCCACCATGTTGTGACGGATTTGCGCATCCAGCGCCGAGAGCGGCTCATCAAGCAGCAAGACCCGCGGACGTACGGCGATGGCGCGGGCAATCGCGACGCGCTGCTGCTGGCCGCCGGATAGCTGGTGCGGATAGCGGCTGGCGTAATCCGCCATGCCGACGATTTTCAGGGCGTCTTTGACGCGTGCAGCTATCTCCGTTTTCGGCTGCTTCTGCGCCCGCAGGCCGAAGGCGACGTTATCTTCTACCTTCATATGCGGAAACAGGGCGTAGTTTTGCACCACCATGCCAAGGCCGCGTTGATACGGCGGCAGGTGGGTAATATCCGTGTCGCCAAGCAAAATTCGACCACCGGCAGGCTGCACAAAACCGGCTATCGCCCGCAGCACCGTGGTTTTCCCGGAGCCCGAAGGGCCGATCAGCGCCAGCACCTCACCGGGTTCAATGGTTAATGTCAGCGGCTTCAGCACCACGTTGCCGTGATAAGAAACGCGCAGCGCGTCGAGAGTAATTCCGGACGTCCCCGCCAGCGACGGGGTGGGGGCAGCGGTCGTTTTCATTAACATCACGCTTACTCGCTGTCGGTGACTTGATGCCAGCGGGCAATATCCGCCGATAGTGAATCCGCAACCTCGTCCCAGTTGGGTTCCCAGCTTTTCACGCCGTTAAGCGCCGCTTTCGCCGCTTTAAAGTTAGCGTCTTCCGGCGTCACGTCGCTGCGCGCCGGCAGCCCCCAGGAGAGCGCGCTGACGCTGGACTGAGCGGGCTTATCTAGCAGGAAGTTAATCAGCTTTTTACCGTTTTCGCCGTTCGGACCGTTCTGCACCAGGCCGATGGTATAGGGCAGCGCCAGCGCGCTGCGTTCGCCCTGCGCGTCCGCTGGCCAGAAGATTTGCACATGCGGATTACGCGCCATCTGCGACAGGTTCATTTGCAGATCGCCGTTAGCGATGTACAGCTCGCCTTTATTGACCAGCGCGGTCAACTTACCGGTGGAAGCAGACGGACCAACGTTATTGGCCTGGAGCTTACCGAGATAATCGAACCCCGCCTCTTTGCTCCCCATGCTGTGAAACGCCTGTAGCATGACCGCCGTACCGTCACCCGCCTGCCCCGGCGTCGAGTACTGCAGTTTGTTCCTGAAGCGGCTATCGAGCAAATCCTGCCAGCTGGCCGGCGCGGTTTTCAGCAGCCTGCTGTTATAGATAAAGGTCAGATAGTTGTTCACCAGCGGCGAGTAGCGGTCGTGGACGCCGGGGATCTGGTCGCTGCCCTGCGGCTTAAATTCGGCCAGTAATTGTTCTTTGGCGGCGCGCTGGATAAACGGCGGCACCGTCACCAGCACGTCCGCCTGCGGATTGGTGCGCTCTTTTGCCAGCCGTTCGACAATCGCTCCGGAGCCGCCTTCAACGTACTGCACTTTGATGCCCGTTGCCTTCGTAAAAGCGGCAAACTGGTTCTGATACCAGCTGTTGTCGCCGTCGTGCAGGCCGTCGGCGGAATAAACGGTGACAACGTCAGCGGACCACACCGGGGCGCTGGCGAGTACGGTAACGGTTAACAGAGCAAGTCGGGAGAGTTTCATCGTATCAGCCTCTTCGGATGGTGATCTTTATGGTCTATACCAGATTGACGTTCACGCTACCGGGGCTTTATGACAAAACGATGAATGAAGTGTGGCAAAAGGATTAAACGGAGGGAGATATACCGCTCCCGGAGGCGGCGCTTGACGCGCCTGTCCGGGCTACCCGTCCGCAGACGGCGGTGAACCCGTAGCCCGGTCAGCGCAGCGCCACCGGGACGCTCGGCTCTGAAACATTCAATACCGAGTCCTATCCCGGAGGCGGCGCTTGACGCGCCTGTCCGGGCCACCCGTCCGCAGACGGCGGTGAACCCGTAGCCCGGGTAAGGCGCCAGCCGCAACCCGGGGAAAATGCTCGGACAGGACCCATAAAATCAATGGGTATCGACTTCGATGCGCAGGCTGTCGTGACGCCAGTACTCGATATCGTAATCGAGAATTCGCCCGTGTTGATCGTAGTTGAGCCGGCGCAGCAGCAGCGCCGGACGCCCTTCCATCACCCCCAGAGCCTCGGCGGCCTGGGGCGGCATCGAGGTGGGCCAGAACGACAGATGCATACTGGTATATATCAGGTCATAGCGGGTCTGATAAATCTCGGTCAGGCTGCCGTTTAAATCGTGGCGCAGCAGCTCGGGAACCCTGGCGGGCAGACAGTGGTTTTCACAGTAGCAAATCGCCCGCCCGTCGGCATAACGCAGACGGGTGAGCAGGTAAACCTGATCGAATGGCTGCAGCGCCAGTGGCGCCATAACGTCCAGCGGAACGGCGGTTAAACGCCCGTCCAGCAGCACCGTTTTCGGCTCCCGCCCCTGCTCCAGGCACAGCTTATGGAAGTTAGTATTTTGCGTCGGATCCAGCCAAAGCCGCTCCGGCGTGACAAACCAGCCGCGGCGGTCGGCGCGATAAATCACGCCGCTGGCCTCAAGCTGCGCCAGGCTCTCGCGCACCGTAATACGCGTGGTATTGAACAGCGCGCACAGCTCGCGCTCGGAAGGCAGTTTATCGCCGCTCTTCAACGCGCCGTTTTGAATACGCGCCTGTAGCTGCGCCTTGATCAGCAGATACTGTGGCGTCTCGCCAGAGGGTGATTTCATGTTCGCTCGCTGCCAAATTTGATGCGCTCATTATACATAACAAGATGAATTTTTTGTTGCAGCGCCACTTTCCCTTTGACCTTTTCCGCAGACGATCGCCATTATAAAAAGTATCTGGTATAGACCAAATGGTGAAATAGATGAATTCACGCAATTATCTGCTGCTGACCCCCGGCCCACTGACCACTTCCCGTACGGTAAAAGAGGCGATGCTGTTCGACAGCTGTACCTGGGACGATGACTACAATCTCGGCGTGGTTCAGGCCATCCGCCAACGGCTGGTGGAACTGGCGACGCCCGCCGACGGCTACACTTCAGTACTGCTGCAAGGCAGCGGTAGCTACGCGGTTGAGGCAGTGCTCGGCAGCGCGATCGGCGTGCAGGACAAGATTTTGATTATCAGCAATGGCGCCTACGGCGCGCGCATAATCGAGATGGCGAAACTGTTGAACATTGCGCACCACCCTTACGACTGCGGTGAAGTCGCGCGACCGGACGCTGCAGCGATCGAACGGATCCTGCAAACCGACCCGGCGATCACCCATATCGCTATGGTCCATTGCGAAACGACAACCGGTATGCTCAACCCGATCGAAGCGGTGGCGGCGCTGGCAAAACGGTACGACAAACGCTACATCGTCGATGCCATGAGCAGCTTCGGCGGCATTCCCATGGACGTCGCCGCGCTGAACATTGACTATCTGATCAGCTCCGCCAACAAATGCATACAGGGGGTGCCGGGCTTCGCCTTCGTCATTGCCCGGGAAGCGGAACTGGCAAACTGCCAGGGCCGCTCGCGCTCGCTGTCGCTGGATCTCTACGCCCAGTGGCGCTGCATGGAGGATAACCACGGCAAGTGGCGCTTTACTTCACCGACCCATACCGTGCTGGCCTTTGCCCAGGCGTTAAAAGAACTGGCGGAGGAAGGCGGCGTGAGCGCGCGTCACCAGCGATACTGCGCTAACCAGCAGCGTCTGGTGGCCGGAATGCGCGCATTAGGCTTTCAGCCGCTGCTCAACGATAGCCTGCACTCGCCGATCATCACCGCGTTTTACTCTCCGGATGCGCCGCAGTATCGCTTTAAGGATTTCTATCAGCGGCTTAAAGAGCAGGGTTTCGTGATCTACCCGGGCAAGGTGTCGCAAAGCGACTGCTTCCGTATCGGCAACATTGGCGAAGTGTACGACGCCGACATCACCGCCCTGCTGGCGGCCATTAAAAACGCCATGTACTGGCAACGCTAAGGAACCATCATGAACCGTATTAACGCCGTTATTCTTGATTGGGCAGGCACCACCGTCGACTTTGGCTCCTTCGCGCCGACGCAGATTTTCGTTGAGGCCTTCCGTCAGGCTTTTGCCGTGGAGATTACACTCGAAGAAGCCAGGGTGCCGATGGGTCTCGGCAAATGGCAGCATATTGCAGCGCTGGGGAAACTGCCCGCCGTGGACGCCCGCTGGCAGGCGAAGTTTGGCCGCGCGATGAACGCTGCCGATATCGATGCGATCTATGCCGCGTTTATGCCGCTGCAGATTGCCAAAGTCGTCGATTTTTCTGCGCCAATCGCCGGGATTGTCGACACCATTGCCGCGCTGCGCGCCGAAGGTATAAAAATTGGCTCCTGTTCCGGCTATCCGCGTCCGGTGATGGAAAAGCTGGCGCCGGTCGCCGCCGCGCAGGGCTATGCGCCTGACCACTGGGTAGCGACGGACGACCTCGCCGTCGGGGGACGGCCGGGACCATGGATGGCGTTGCAGAACGTCATTGTCCTCGGCATCGACTCGGTAGCCCACTGCGTCAAGGTTGATGATTCCGCTCCCGGCATTACCGAAGGATTAACCGCCGGGATGTGGAGCGTGGGTCTGGCGGTTTCCGGTAACGAATTCGGCGCCAGCTGGGAGGAATATCAGCAGATGAGCGCCGAAGAGATCGCCGCCCGCCGCGAGCACGCCGCCGGGAAGCTGTCCGCCGCCGGGGCGCATTACGTCGTGGATACGCTGGCGGATTTACCGGGCGTCATTGCCGACATCAACCGTCGCCTGGCGCAGGGCGAACGCCCGTAGATTTATTGACGGTTCGCCTGACTGCGGCCGATTACACCCGTACTTTCGTCGCCACCAGTACACCGGTGAGCAGCATTAATGTACCGGAGAGGACCAGCGGCGAGAGCAGACCAAGGTGGTCCAGCGCCACGCCGCCCACCGCTGCGCCGCAGGTATTGGCCAGTTGGATCACCGCCACCTGAATCGACCCGGCTTTCTCCGCCTGATCGGACAGGGAGCGGGTGATCCACGTTGACCAGCCAACCGGCACCAGCGCGAAGGCAAAACCCCAGATAACGGCCACCGCCGACGCCACGATTTTACTCTCCCCCCACAGCACCAGCACCGCCGCGCTGATGGCCAGCACCACCGGGGCAACCGCCAGCGCCGCTTTCACCGATCGTTTGAGCAGCATCGAAGAGAGCGAGGTGCCGACGAAGCTGGCGATGCCGAAGCTCAACAGCACCAGCGTCAGGCCGTCAACGTCAAAGCCCGCCAGCGTCATATACACCGGGCGAATATAGGTAAAGAAGGCGAACTGGCCGGCGAAGGCCATAAAGATGGCGCACATCCCGGCCATTACGCCGGGGCGCTTTAACAGGCCAAACATATTTTGCTGCGCCGAGGAAGCTGCCGAGCGGCGCGGCGATCACCAGCGCTATCGATACCGCGCCGAAAATGACCGACAGCGCTTTGGGCACCACGCGCATCGGCACCAGTCGCATGGTGAGCGACGCCGACATCGCCCAAAAACCGCCCAGCGCCAGCCCAAGGCAGGCGCGCCCCACCAGAAGCAAGGAGAAACTGTTGGCAAAGGAGACCAGCAGACAAGAGACGGTCAGCAGGACGGAAAACAGAATCACCACGTAGCGACGATCGGTACTGCGGATGATCGAGGTGATAAACAGGCTGGCAAACATCGCCACAAACGCGGTGGTGGTGACCGACTGCCCGGCAACGCCTTCTGAGATGCCCAAATCCTGCGCCATCGGCGTAAGCAGGCTTACCGGCAGGAACTCAACGGTAATCAGGCAGGCAACGCAGAAGGCCACCGCAAAAACCGCCGACCAGTTGGGTCGCGCCGCCTGATTAGCCTGCGGCGCAGAGGCATTCGAAGGAGTCATAAGTTACCTGCATGGTTGAATACGGAGGAGCCGCGCAGTGTAACATTTAAAATGTGACGAATTTAACGTTTTGACAACTTTCTCACCAGTATCGCCCGCGACAACAAGGTTCGCTGGATTAAAGATGGAATGCGATTCGCTTGCCGCCTGGCAGCTTAACATCAATACTTAACTCACCCCCGAGCGCCGCAACGTACCGCTTCAGCGTTGACAGGCGGGGGTCGTTATCGGCCTGCTCCATTTTAGCAATGGTGGGCTGTTTAACACCCATAGCCTTAGCCAGCTCGGCCTGAGACAAATTCAGCTCCTCCCTTAACATACTTAAAGCGATAACCTGACGCATCGCTTCGACTTTTTCAGCAATACGCGCCTGGCTTTCCGGGCTCTGTTTGGCCATTAATTCTTTAAGGGTCGCCATATTTTTTCCTTACTGATTAAGGTGCTTACGGTACTCAGCATCTGCAAGCTTGATCATATCTTTATAGAATCTCTTTTCATTTAACCCTGTTTTATCTCCGGCACATAACAGGATGCCACGACGAGAAGGATCAAATACAAAGAAAGCGCGGATCGGGCTACCTTGATGCTGAACGCGTAACTCTTTCATATTCGAAAAAGCAGAATCGTTTACTGTATCCGCAAACGGCCTTCCCAGTTGGGGGCCATACTCGGATAAGATCACCATAGCGGCGAGCATATCCTCTTTGAGTGCTTCGGTCTGCGCCTCAAACCACTTGTCGAAAACCTCCGTTGTTTCAACATTCCACATCAGCGATCCCTCATAGCCAATAAGCTATAAGCAAATTATAGCCTATTAGCTATAAAAACAATCCACCTCTTTGTAAAATGATTTATGCAGTGGTTAATCTGCTTTCAGGTATCGCCGTCGTCAGGCCACCCGTTAACGATGATTTCATTGGAAGTAAGGACAGATGATGCCACTTTGAGGTGATGACTTTTGCATAGTTGGTCTCGTCAGGAGGAGTTTTAACGAAGCCAACAGTGCACAGGGAAGCGCTATCAGTGTAGCCAGTGGACCCCATCTTCGGGTAAAAACAGCGTGTTATAGCGCTCCTGTAAAGCGTGCAGCTCGCTCACTTCCGGCTCCAGCTCGCGAAGGAAACCTTGCGCGAGGCGAATTTGCGCTTCGGTAATTGGCGCCGCGAGGCGGGCCTTTTTCATCAACCGATACCAGTAATGCAGGTTCTGCTCGCTGCCGTCGACGATAGCAGTCTGCCAAATCAGCAGTACCTGAGCGGCATTTTGCAAATGCGCTTCATTCGGCCGTTCCAGGTAGCGCAGATACTCGTTACCGGCCGTTTTTCCCAGCTGATCGATCATCGATTCCAGCGGTACCGGCGTAATGCCTAACCGTTCGCTCAGACGGCGAATCGCACGGCGTGAATCAGAGGTAAGCACCCGAAATCCCACAACAAATACCACTATCAGCGTGGCCAGTCCTAACCAGATCATGCATCCTCTCATTCAATCGCAGCACCACTATCATAATGGGAAATTGCCCGCTGTCGACTGTCGGTGGTACCAGAATGTGACTTATCGCGACCTCGTCTCGCTATCATCAAACCGCCCGGCAAGAGGTATAAAAAAGCCCGGCGCAAAGGCCGGGCAAAGTGACTCACACCCAATGACTCAGGCAGTCTGCAAAGTTTGTGTCTTTTTCTGACGGCGGATTTTACGTTCTTCAAACACCGCAACGATGGCCATCAGGCAGATGCAGCCAATTGCCGCCGCATCCAGCGCCGCAAAGGTCCCCGCCCAGCCGGTGAGGCCAAAAATCGGCGTTCCGTCGGCGATCATCCCGAGGCCGAGCTTGGCGAAGCTATCGCCGATCAGATAGGCAAAGGTGCCCTTGATCCCGTCGGCTGCGCCAATCGCTTTTTTCGGCACAAAGCCTACTGCGGCAACGCCGATCAGCAGCTGCGGGCCAAAAACCAGGAAACCCAGCGCAAACAGCGATGCGAGATAAACGTACTGGTTACTGGCGTGCTGATAAACCCCAAGGGTGGCGATAATCAGCGCCAGCGCAATGCAGGCTACCAGCGCCCGACGACCGTTTGCCAGATCCGACAGCCAGCCCCATAGCAGCGTGCCGACCAGCGCGCCTACTTCAAAAAGGGTAAAGCCCTGAATCGCCACTTCTTTGGAGAGCTTCAGCTCCTGGAAAGCGTAAACGGTGGACCACTGGTCAATGCCGATGCGCACCACGTACAGAAAGATGTTGGAGAAACACAGCAGCCAGATGACTTTGTTCTTCAGCACGTACTCGACAAAGATCTGCCATTTGGTCATGGCGTTCTCTTCCGTCTCTTTATCCTCTTCGCTGATCTCTTCGCCAAACAGCTCTTCGGCGTTACCGAGACCGTAAGATTCCGGGGAGTCGCTGCCGAAGCGCAGGCCGATAAAACCGACGATTAGCGCAATAATCGACGGGAAGATAAACATCCCGATGACGTGGCCGTCGAACAGGTAGTTCGCGCCAAACAGCGCCACGCCCGCGGCGCCGGCGCCGCCGAGGTTGTGAGAGATATTCCAGAAGCCGAGGAAGGTGCCGCGTTTACGGCGGGGCGTCCACTTGGTAATGGTCGAATAGCTGCACGACCCGCCGGTGCTCTGGAAAAAGCCGCTCAGGGCGTAGAAGGCGATCATCAGGAACAGGCTGGTCGACCCCGCGCCCATGCTGGCGCTGAAGCCGAGCATACAAATGGCCGAGAGGATCAGCATAAACGGCAGGAACTGCTTGGTGTTCTTACCGTCTGCGTAGTAAGAAACCAGCGTTTTACCCACGCCGTAGGTGATAGAGAACCCGAGGCCGATCATCCCCAGCTGCGTCATGCTCAACCCGTAGGTGGAGATCATGTCGTTCTGCGCGATATTAAAGTTTTTGCGGATCAGGTACATGGTCAGATAGCCGATGAAAACCACCAGATACGACTGCATGAACGGTTTGAACCACATTTTGCGCCGCGCTTCGAGCGGCAGGTCCAGGGTAGGCTTGCGCACCTGGTTTAAGAAGGCCAGCATGATTGGGTGACTCCTGAGCTGATTTACTACCTGCGAATAGCAGGCATTGTAAAAATCAGCCGGAAGACCCGCCTGAGACAGCGTCCAGGCGAAACCGGGAAAATTTCTTAGTTTTACGCCATTCGGCGGAGAAAGGTGAGGCAGATCACGCTTCTCGCGGCGCCTGGGCATTTAGAAACGGCAGCAGCAGCAGAGCAGAGATGCCGGCAGCAATGGCGATGACCACGAAAAAACCGCTCCAGTGCCAGATCTCCATGACCTGCGCCAGCGGCCAGCCGGAGAGCGACGCGCCAAGATAGGCAAACAGCCCGACAAAGCCGGTTGCCGCCCCCGCCGCCTCTTTGTGCGAGCACTCCGCCGCCGCCATGCCAATCAGCATCTGCGGGCCAAAAACGAAAAAGCCGGCGGTAAAGAAACAGGCCGCCTGCATCACGTAGCTGGCGAACGGCATCAGCCACAGGCCGCCGACCGACAGCAAAATCCCGGCGGCGAAAATCAGGTTCATCGGCCCGCGATTGCCGTTAAACAGCTTATCCGAGCCCCAGCCCGCCACCAGCGCGCCGATAAAACCGCCTACCTCGAACATGGTGACCGCAGAATTCGCCGTGACCAGATCAACGCCGAGCGTTTCCGACATATAGAGATTGCCCCAGTCGTTAATCGCTGCGCGCACCACATACACCAGCACGTAGCACAGCGAGAGCAGCCAGATATAGGGATTCAACAGCACGTATTTGGTGAGGATCTCTTTGCGGGTCAGCCCTACCCCTTCCTGCTGCTGGGCAATCTCCAGTTCATCGTGACGCCAGTCGCCTACTGCGGGCAGCCCTAC
Source organism: Klebsiella sp. K5-306 (assembly GCF_051835185.1). NCBI lineage: Bacteria > Pseudomonadati > Pseudomonadota > Gammaproteobacteria > Enterobacterales > Enterobacteriaceae > Klebsiella > Klebsiella sp. K5-306. The sequence continues at coordinate 100,243 of NZ_JAIFJY010000002.1, read as the reverse complement.
CGCCTGCGGCCGGTCGCGCAGCCGCCAGCAGAGAAACAGCCCGGCGAGGATCGCCAGCATGCCGGCAATCATCATTCCCGTTCGCCAGCCGTAGTGCAGCGCCGCCGCGCCAACCACCATCGGGATCAGCGCCCCGCCGACGTTATGCGCCGTGTTCCACAACGCCCACCAGCCGCCGCGTTCGGTACGCGAATACCAGGCCGTCAGCAGACGCGCGCACACCGGCGACCCCCAGCCCTGGAAGAAGGCGTTCAGGGCCCACAGCAGCGCGAAGGCCCACAGCGAAGTGGAAAAGCCAAACAGGATATTCACTACGCCGGTGGCGACCAGACCAATCCCCATAAAATAGCGAGCATCAGAGCGGTCGCTGACGATACCGGAGAAAAACTTCGATAGCCCGTAGGTGATGTAGAACAGCGTTGCCAGCAGACCGATATCGCTACGCGTCAGTACGTTGCTGGCGAGGATTTCAGGCACGGCGGCATTAAAGCTTTTACGCGTAAAATAAAACAGCGCATAGCCCAGCCAGATGGTCAGCAGAATATGTCGACGCCAGTAGCGGTAGCGCTCGTCCAGCGCCTGTTTATCGGTAATCGGCGGAGCATCGGGCGGAGATTTCAAAAAGGCAAACATCGTCGTTCCTCAGGCGTAGCGCAGCGGCAGGCTGACGCAAACGCGGGTGCCGTGGGTGCAGGAGATGGTTAAGGTGCCGCCCAGCGCGCTGACGCGTTCGCGCATGCCGGTGAGGCCAAAGCCCTGCTGACCGGAGCCCGGCGGCAGGCCGCAGCCGTCGTCCTCCAGCACCAGCATTAGCCGCTGCTCCTGCTGCCAGCCCTGCAGCGTGACGGCGCTGGCGCTGGCGTGTTTGACAATATTATTCAGCCCCTCCTGACAAACGCGGAACAGGGTGACTCGCTGGTTTTCACTCAGCAGCGACTCATCAATACGCCACTCCAGATGGCTGACCATACCGCGATCCTCCAGATCCATTTCGCGCATCAGCGAGCGAACCGCCTGCTCAAGCGTCAGATCGTCCAGCTGGCGCGGGCGCAGGCGGCCCAGCAGGCGGCGCACCGAATCATAGACGCCGAGCGAAAGCTGTTCAATCAGCTGCCCGCTCTGCCTGACGCTGGCGCTGTTCGGCGCCAGACGCTGGACGATCCCCGCCTGGGTGCGGATGGCGGTAATGGTCTGGCCGATATCATCGTGCAGCTCGCGGGCGACCTCGCGACGTACGCTCTCTTCGGTTTCCAGCAGGCGTTCCGCCAGCCGCTGGTTACGCACCAGCTCGTTTTGCAGCGACTGGTTCAGCTCGCGCAGCCGCTGAATGCCGGCGCCCAGCAACAGGCCCGTCAGGCTTTGCGCCAGCAGCGAAAGCAATAAATCCACCGGGTGTTCGTGCCAGGTCTGGCTGGCGATCAGCGCGATAGCGTTCATCAGGGTCGCGATCAGCGCGCCCTGCCAGCCGTAATGCCAGGCCAGAGCGATAATCGGCAGCGCCAGGCAGAAGGGCGTAAATCGTGAGAGCTCGGCGGGTAGCCCCAGCTGAAGCCAGAGGCTGACGCTGAACAGCAGCAGGTACCAGATAAGATGCCGCCCGCGCCAGTTCACCGGCTGCGAGACCAGCGATGGCCCCAGCGGCCGCCAGACGGTGCTGGTGAGATAGTGCCAAATCACCAGGCAAGTGGGGGCCAGCGTCAGGCCGCCGGTCAGGGTCAGCAGCAGCGCGTTCAGCCCCTCTTTACCCTCCAGCAGCCACGGCAGCGACTGAAGCAGCGCAGCGGCGATCAGCGCGCCCCCCTGGCGCAGCAGGGTGAGCCAGTCGCGCTGCTGACGATAGCGCGAGATCAGCGCCACCGGCAGCAGGGTTAACAGGCTTCCGGTCATCAATATTATCGGGTGCGCCAGCGCAACTTCCTGCGCCAACCAGAGGATCAGCAGCCACTCCGCGCCCAGCAGAACCGGCCAGTAGCCGCGCGGGCACTGCAGCATCAGGCCAAGACGCAGCCCGAAGGGAAACAGCAGCACCGCAAGATCGGCACGCTCTACCAGGTGCAGGCTGATGCTCCACAGGCAAAACAACGCGGCGGAAAAGATAAAGCAACAGCCGATAACCGAGAGCAGCCGGGAGAGAAAGGCGTTCATTGCCAGCTATCGAACATGCGGCGCGCCAGCTCAACGTCGTTGCTGACGCCCAGCTTTTCCAGCAGATTGGCACGATGAACGTGCACGGTTTTTGGCGACAGGCCCAGCTCGGCGGCAATCTCCTTTACCGCCATCCCCTGCGCCAGCTTTTCCGCCACTTCGCGTTCGCGTTTGGTCAGCGGGTCCCGTCGTCCGGCCGCCAGCTTCATGGCGATATCCGGCGTCAGATAGCAGCCGCCGGCCGCCACGGTGCGGACGGCAGCGATCAGCTCATCCGGGCTGCAGCGCTTGGAGAGAAAACCGCGCGCGCCGGCGTTCAGCGCCTGCTCCACCAGCGCCGGACTGTCGTGCACCGACAGCATTACGATCGCCATTCCTTTCGGTAGCTGGCTTAACAGCTCAAGCCCGGAGATATCCGGCATCGAGATATCGCAGATGCAGACCTGCACGCCGCGGCCGGGCAGCCCCGCCAGCGCTTCGCGCCCGGAACCGAATTCTGCGACGACCTGAAAATCGGCTTCCAGCCCCAGCAGTTGGGCAAAGCCGGAGCGGACGATAAGATGATCGTCAATAAGGGCGATTGTGGTCATGGCGATTCCTGGGAGGATAAAAAACGCGCTTACCTTAACGGTATAAACGTCATCCTTCAAGCTGCCTCTGTCCCCCAGTCGCTTACCTGAGTAAGCGCCCGGGGATGCTCATACTTGCCGCCCTGATGCGGCTTGAGTGATTTTGTCTATCGCGCGCCGCGGTTCAAGCCGCGAGCGATTATTCGAAGAACACCGCAATTTTGCTGAACATGGAGGGATCGGACTGATTGCGTACCACTTTCTCAACGTCTTCCAGCTTTTCAATCTGACTAATCATCTGCCCGAGGCGCTGATCGTCGTTGACCAGTAGCCAGATGCGGCTCTGGTTGCTGTCCTGAATTGGCAGACAAAGAATGCCTTCCACGTTAAATGCGCGGCGGGCAAACAGGCCGCAAACGTGGGTCATCACGCCGGGATGGTTGCGCACGGTGAGCTGTAGAATAACGTTTTCATGAGTCGCTTGTTGCATGGCTTATTCCCCCACCATTTCAGTATTGGCCGCACCCGGCGGTACCATCGGATACACTTTTTCTTCAGCATCGATACGCACGTGGATCAGCGCCGGACCCGGGCGATCGATAATCGCCTGCAGCGCCGCCTGCGGGTCGGCTTCATTATTTAAATCACAGGTTTGCAGACCAAAACCGGCGGCAATCTGCATAAAGTTGACCATGCCAGGATAGGTTGCGGCGAATACGCCCTGCTTATAGAACAGGCTCTGCTGCTGATAAACCAGCCCCAGCGCTTCGTTATTCATCAGGATAATTTTCACGTCCAGCTGATTTTCCGCCGCGGTAGCCATTTCCTGAATGTTCATCATCAGGCTGCCGTCTCCGGAGAAGCAGATGACCTTGCGCTGCGGGTTAGCCAGCGCCGCGCCTACCGCGGCAGGCAGACCAAAGCCCATGGTGCCGAGGCCGCCGGAGGTCAGCCACTGGCGCGGACGGTTCAGCGGATACGCCTGCGCGACCCACATCTGGTGCTGGCCGACGTCGGTGGTCACGATTGCCTCATCGTCAACGCAGGCGGCAACGGCGTTAATCAGGCCATAGTGGGTAAGCGGGTCTTGCTCCTGCGGAATGGTGCAGGGGAACTCCCGCTGCAGATCGGCCACCAGCTGCAGCCATTCGCTGCGCGGCTGCGCCTCGACCTGCGGGATCAGCTGCGCCAGCACTTCGCCAACATCGCCCTGAATCGCCACGTGCGGCTGTTTGATTTTACCCAGCTCAGAGCGGTCGATATCAACGTGGATAATTTTCGCATTCGGGCAGAATTGCTCGGTTTTCCCAATCGCCCGGTCATCAAAACGCGCCCCTAAAACAACCAATAAATCAGCCTCTTGCAAAATAAAATTGGTGCTGCGCGCGCCGTGCATCCCCAGCATGCCCAGCGACAGCGGATGCGCTTTCGGCAGCATCCCCAGCGCCATCAGGGTCTGGGTGGTCGGCAGGTTGGCTTTTTCCGCCAGTTGGCGAATGTGCTCAGGCGCGTTGATCACCCCACCGCCCAGATAGAGCACCGGACGCTGCGCGGCGTTAATCATCGCCGCCGCTTCACGCACGCTGGCGCTATCGAACATCGGAGCCGCCGTACGGGCGCCGGGTTCCGGCAGGGCATCGAGCTCAATGGTCGCGGCCTGAACATCCTTAGGAATATCTATCCACACCGGCCCTGGTCGCCCGGACTGCGCGATGCGAAACGCGTCGCTCATCACCTGCGGCAGCTCAGCAATGTTGCGTACCAGATAGTTATGTTTCGTGATGGGGATAGAGATACCGTAGGTGTCAACTTCCTGGAAAGCGTCGGTGCCGATCATTGAGGCCGGAACCTGGCCGGTAATGCACACCAGCGGAATCGAATCCAGACGGGCATCGGCGATAGCGGTGATCAGGTTAGTGGCTCCCGGACCGCTACAGGCCATACACACCGCCGGTTTGCCCTCGGTGCGCGCCATGCCCTGGGCGATAAATCCCGCGCCCTGCTCGTGACGCGCCAGAATATGGCGGATCTGAGTGCTTTGACTTAACGCATCGTAAATCGGAAGGATGGAGCCGCCCGGAATGCCGCTGACCGTAGTGATCCCCTGACGCTCCAGTAAATGAACGACTAACTGTGCGCCAGTGAAGCGCATTTTTTGTGATGTTGTGCCCGAACTTGCCATGCTCCAGTCCTTTTATTCTGGGCCGACTTACCGGGGGGCATGAAACGAAAAACCCCGCTCGGTTTGCGCCGGCGGGGTTTGGAATTCGTGTTGTTCCGGACCCTACGGCGCGTTGCCGACGACGACCACCACAGACACGACGACCACCGCGGCAGGCGCGGTTAGTAGTAGGGTCGAAGACAGCGTGGTAGCGTTCATTAGGGACCTGTTGTCTCAAAAAAGGGAATGAATTTATACAAACACAGCTTTTGTCATTTCACAATGGATTTATTTTCAACCAGGAAAAACTGCGCGGAAGATCACATTAATTTGCGGCGGGATAAAAACAAAAAACCCCGCCGCGGCGAGGTTTTCTGCTCGGTGTTTTACGGTTGGTGGCCGCAAGCACACTGTATTACGTCAACGAAAAAAGTATACGCGATCGGGGAAGAAGGCGCAATTTTCACGACGGTTTTTGCTGATTTAGAGTATGGATCGCGTATGCAAATTTGTCCAAAAAATACTGTTCATATATACAGTATTCATTCTATACTGAGGGGGTACGCAGGGTGAATCTGGGGCCGCACTTTTACCGGCGCAAAAAAAAGTCCTGGCTGAAACGGGTGGTGCCGTCAGCGCCTTAACCCCAGAAGAGCACACTGTGTTACGTCAACAAATACCCCGAATCATTTAGCCCGCAACCCACTGGTCGCGCCTGAATGATGACGGGTATACCCTGGCTGGCAACAGGCGGCGGAAAGGTACGCCAGCCGGTTGTGCTCCTGAACCAGAGGAGACGCGTATGGGCGGAGTGGATATCGTTGTTCTGATCCTGAAACTCATGGTTGCCGTGTTGCAACTACTTGATGCAGTCCTGAAACAGTTCCGCTGATTCAGGTTCAAGTCGCACCTGAGAGGGGCGGGAAACCGCCCCTCTACAGGCTAACCTGACGGAGAAAATTATGGCCCCCTTGTTGATTGCCGCCATCACCCCGGACGAACCCGGTTTTTCGGCACTACGCGCCGAAAGCCTGACGCAAAACCTGAATATGCTGGGCCGCCTGGCGGAGAACTGGCAGAGCGGGATAAACCGCTTTAACGCGCCGGGAGAAAAGCTGCTGGGCGCTTTTGCATTTGGGCAGCTGGTTGGGGTTTGCGGGCTCAATGTCGACCCTTTTAGCCAGCAGCCGCGAGCCGGCCGCATCCGCCATTTATATATCGGCGAGCGCCACCGTCGGCAGGGGATCGGGCATCAGCTGCTGGTCTCGGTTATTACCCACTCCGGCGCCAGCTTTGATTTTCTCAACACCCATGCGCCGTCAACGGCCTGGTCGTTTTATGAAAATCTGGGATTTCGCCCGGTCTATGATGAACCGCGGGTCACCCATCGCCTGTTTTGTTCGCTCTAGCTGTCTCTGGTTGCCAAAGCGCGCCCATGTTACAGTCCAGTGACGATTTATCCCCCAGCGCCAGGCTGCAATGACCATTACCGTATTCTGTATATTGCTGTTCGCCGCCCTGCTTCACGCAAGCTGGAACGCTATCGTTAAAGCCAGTGGCGATAAAATGTACGCGGCGATTGGCGTTAGCGGCTCTGCCTCGCTCCTCGCCCTGGTTTTGCTCCCTTTTGCCCCCCAGCCGACGCTGGCCAGCGTGCCGTTTCTTGCTGTCTCCTGCGCGCTACAGGTGGTGTATACGGTGCTGGTGGCGAAAACCTATCAGGTCTCGGATATGAGCCAGACCTATCCGCTGATGCGCGGAACCGCGCCGCTGCTGGTGGCGATAATCAGCGTTATCTTCCTTGGCGACCACCTCTCTCCGCTGGCGTGGCTGGGCATCGGCGTCATCTGCCTGGCGATACTGGCAATGGCGTTTAACGGCCGATCCCGTTCAAGCACCGGTATCCTATTAGCGCTGATCAACGCCTGCTTTATTGCCGGTTATACGCTGGTAGACGGAACCGGGGTGCGGCTTTCAGAAACCGCACTGGGCTATACGCTATGGACCTTTTTTATGAATGGCTTCTGTCTGCTGGGCTGGGCGATGATTGCCCGACGCCCGCAGGCCAGCCGCTATCTGCGCCAGCACTGGAAGAAAGGCCTGGTCGGCGGCGTTGGCACTATGGGTTCTTATGGCCTGGCGCTGTGGGCAATGACCCAGGCGCCGCTGGCGGTGGTCGCCGCCCTGCGCGAAACCTCAATTCTTTTTGGCGCGGTTATCGCGTTTATCCTGTTGAAAGAAAAGATGGTTCCATTACGCATCGTGGCTGCCTGCGGCATTGCCGCCGGGGCGATTCTGCTGCGGCTGTCGTAAACCACACATGGCAACATTAGTTGCCGATTGTTGTTTACAAAACCTGCCTGAACATCCCCGATAATCCCCCCTTACAGGGTTGTTCTGTCATTTTAATATGGTAGATTCCTCCATCGTTTTGCGGATGTGCCAGTCACATATTCTTTACCTTCAACTTTCTACAAAGTATTCATCGACATGAAACGGCATAAGAACTTCAATTTGTTGTTGATGCTGGTACTGCTGGTGGCCGTCGGCCAGATGGCGCAGACCATTTATATCCCGGCGATTGCCGATATGGCGGTATCGCTAAACGTGCGTGAAGGCGCGGTACAGAGCGTGATGGCCGCTTATCTGCTGACCTACGGCGTCTCGCAGCTTTTCTACGGCCCGCTCTCCGATCGCGTTGGCCGGCGTCCGGTGATCCTCGTTGGGATGTCTATTTTTATGCTGGCGACGCTGATTGCCATTACCACCCATAGTCTGCCAGTGTTGATCGCCGCCAGCGCACTGCAGGGAATGGGTACCGGCGTCGGCGGCGTGATGGCGCGTACCCTGCCGCGTGACCTGTATGAAGGCGCGCAGCTCAGGCACGCCAATAGCCTGCTGAATATGGGAATTCTGGTAAGCCCACTGCTGGCCCCGTTGATTGGCGGTATTCTTGATACCTTGTGGAACTGGCGGGCCTGCTTCGTATTCTTGCTGATTCTTTGCGCTGGCGTCACCTTCAGCATGGCGCGCTGGATGCCGGAAACCCGGCCCACCGGCGCACCGCGCACCCGTCTCATCACCAACTATAAAACGCTGTTCGGTACCGGCGCGTTCAACTGCTATCTGCTGATGCTGATCGGCGGCCTCGCGGGCATTGCCGTATTCGAAGCCTGTTCCGGGGTGCTGATGGGGGCGGTGCTGGGACTGAGCAGTATGTCGGTCAGCATTCTGTTTATTCTGCCGATTCCGGCGGCGTTCTTTGGCGCCTGGTTTGCCGGGCGGCCAAACAAACGCTTCCCGACGCTGATGTGGCAGTCGGTGATTTGCTGCCTGCTGGCGGGCGTGCTGATGTGGATACCGGGCCTGCTGGGCGTGATGACCGTCTGGACCCTGCTGGTTCCTGCTGCGCTGTTCTTCTTTGGCGCAGGAATGCTGTTTCCGCTGGCGACCAGCGGCGCGATGGAACCTTTCCCGTTCCTTGCCGGCACCGCCGGGGCGTTAGTGGGCGGATTACAAAACATCGGTTCCGGCGTGCTGGCGTGGCTGTCGGCGATGATGCCGCAAACCGGCCAGGGCAGCCTCGGCCTGCTGATGATGCTGATGGGATTGCTGATTCTGCTGTGCTGGCTGCCGCTGGCATCGCGGTTTCATCAACATCAGCAGCCGGTTTAAGGCTTCTTTGCGGGTTCCCCGGGTCGCGGCGCGGCGCGTCTTACCCGGGCGACAAAATGACGGACGCCGGTAAACCCGTAGCCCGGCGAAGCGCAGCGCAAGCCAGGAAGCGGTGGCGAATTATCAGCCCCGGCATATTTCCCGGAGGCGATGCTGCGCATCTGTCCGGGCTACCGGCCCCCAGACGGCGGTAAACCCGTAGCCCGGTCATACACAGCGCCACCGGGATGAAACTAAGCCGGTCATCATAATTGTGCCTGGCTCTGCAGCCAGTGGATAAAAGCATCGATTTTCGGCCACTGACGGCCCGGCAGGGTCGTCACGTAGTAGTGCTGATGGCATTTCAGGGTCATCTCGCCGAACGGCGCGATCAGTTCTCCGCTCTCCAGGCGCTTTTGCACCAGCCGCTTACGCCCCATCGCCACGCCGACGTGATTCATCGCGGCAATCACCGCTAAATCCGAACGATCGAAGCCAATACCCGACGATTGCGGCAACTCGATGCCGAATGTCTGCGCCCAACTGAACCACTCATCGGTGCCGGAATCGTTACTCCAGGCCTGACGATCGTGCAACAGCGTACAGTGGCGAAGATTGCCGGGATTCTGCGGTAGCTGATGCTGGCGCGCGTAGTTCGCCGTGCAGACCGGCACGATGGCCTCATCCATCAGAAAATGGTGGCTCAACTGCGATGAAGGCGCATCATCGAAGTAGATCGCCAGATCGATGCCCGCACGCTGCATATTAACGTTATCGTTGCCGGTCAGCACGGTGAGCGATATCGACGGATAGCGGCGGGTAAAATCGCCGAGCGCAGGCACCAGCCAGCACTGGGCGATGGACGGGCGCGAATACACCGTTAAGGTTCCCGACAGCTCCTGATTTTTAATATCCAGAATCTCCTGGTTTAAGCTATCCAGCGAGGACTTCAGCGCCCAGTACACCCGCTTACCTTCATGCGTCAGCTCTACCTTGCGATGCGAGCGCACAAACAGCTGGATCCCCAGCTCTTCTTCCAGCTGGTTGATACGGTGGCTCACCGCGCTCGGCGTCAGCGACAGTTCCTCCGCCGCCAGCGCAAACGACTCATGCCGGGCGGCGACTTCAAAGGTATACAGCTTCGATAGCTGCCAGCCGTTAAGCAGGCGAGTGCCTAACTCTTTTAGCGTCTCCATCTCTTACTCCTTCACTATTCCCCGCCGAGTGTAAGAAATTTTTCGCGCCAGCTGCGCGTTAAAGATGAATAAAAGTGATTCATAGCACACATAACAGACAATTTTAGAGCAAAATCACCTTTTTGATTCAATCTGGTTCATCTTAAGGGCCGTTTATATCGTTTGTCAGCAGGCGCCGTTTTTCTGTTCAATAGCGATAGATTATTCACAGGCGAGGTGAGGTATGGAATCTCAGATCTGGGTTGTGAGCACGCTGCTGATCAGCATCGTGTTGATTGTGTTAACTATCGTCAAACTGAAGTTTCACCCGTTTCTGGCGCTGCTGCTGGCCAGCTTTTTCGTCGGCGCCATGATGGGCATGAGCCCGCTGGATATGGTTAACGCCATCGAGAGTGGGATTGGCGGCACGCTGGGCTTCCTGGCGGCGGTAATTGGGCTGGGGACGATTCTCGGCAAAATGATGGAGGTCTCCGGCGCGGCTGAGCGTATCGGCCTGACGCTTCAGCGCTGCCGCTGGCTGTCCGCTGACGTCATTATGGTGCTGGTGGGCCTGATTTGCGGGATCACGCTGTTCGTTGAAGTAGGCGTGGTGCTGCTGATCCCGCTGGCGTTTTCCATTGCCAAAAAGACCAACACGTCGCTGCTCAAGCTGGCCATCCCGCTGTGTACGGCGCTGATGGCGGTACACTGCGTGGTGCCGCCGCATCCGGCGGCGCTGTTTGTCGCGAATAAGCTGGGCGCGGATATCGGGACGGTGATCGTATACGGTCTGCTGGTGGGCCTGCTGGCTTCGCTGGTCGGTGGCCCGCTGTTCCTGCGGCTGCTCGGCAACCGCCTGCCGTTTAAAGCGGTTCCGGCTGAATTTGCCAATCTCGAAGTGCGCAAAGAAGAGACCCTGCCTTCGCTTGGCGCCACCCTGTTTACCGTCCTGCTGCCGATCGGCCTGATGCTGGTAAAAACCATCGCCGAACTGAATATGACCAAAGGCGGCACGCTGTATATGCTGCTGGAGTTTATCGGTAACCCCATCACCGCCATGTTCATCGCGGTCTTTGTGGCCTATTACGTGCTGGGCATCCGTCAGAATATGGGCATGAGCACCCTGCTGACGCATACGGAAAACTGCTTCGGCTCTATCGCCAATATCCTGCTGATTATCGGCGCAGGCGGGGCCTTCAACGCCATCCTGAAGACCAGCGGTCTGGCCGATACGCTGGCGGTAATTCTGTCGAACCTCGATATGCACCCGATTCTGCTGGCCTGGCTGGTGGCGCTGATTCTGCATGCCGCAGTCGGTTCCGCCACCGTGGCAATGATGGGCGCAACCGCTATCGTCGCACCGATGCTGCCGCTCTATCCTGGCGTGAGCCCGGAAATCATCGCTATCGCCATCGGCTCCGGCGCGATTGGCTGCACTATCGTGACGGACTCCCTGTTCTGGCTGGTTAAGCAGTACTGCGGGGCAAGCCTTAACGAAACGTTCAAATACTATACCACAGCGACCTTTATCGCTTCGCTGCTTGCACTGGCCGGTACATTCCTGCTTTCTTTCATCATCTGAGCGCAAAGAGACGTAATATGAAAAACGCTGACATGACCAATTTACTCGCGCAGTTTCCTCTGCTGGAGGAACTGATAGCCCTGAAAGAAACCACCTGGTTTAACCCGTCAACGACGTCGCTGGCGGAAGGGTTACCCTACGTTGGCCTGACGACAGAAGACGTTCAGGACGCCCACGCCCGGCTCGATCGTTTTGCGCCATACCTGGCGGAGGCCTTTCCGGAAACCGCAGCCACTGGCGGTATTATCGAATCAGAACTGGTAGCCATCCCGGCAATGAAGGCCCGGCTGGAAAAAACCTTTCATCAACCGATTGGCGGCGATCTGCTGCTGAAAAAAGACAGTCACCTGCCGATTTCCGGCTCGATTAAGGCCCGCGGCGGCATTTATGAAGTGCTGACGCATGCGGAAAAACTGGCGATCGACGCGGGATTATTAAACACAACCGATGATTATCGTAAACTGCTAACCCCCGAGTTCAGGGCCTTCTTCAGCCAGTACAGCATCGCCGTTGGCTCCACCGGTAACCTGGGAATGTCGATTGGCATTATGAGCGCACGCATCGGCTTCAAGGTGACGGTACATATGTCCGCCGACGCCAGAGCGTGGAAAAAGGCCAAACTGCGCAGCCACGGCGTAACGGTGGTGGAGTACGAAGAGGATTACGGCGTGGCGGTTGAGCAGGGACGGCAAGCCGCCGAGTCCGACCCGAACTGCTTCTTTATCGATGACGAGAACTCGCGCACCCTGTTCCTCGGCTACTCCGTGGCCGGCGAGCGGCTAAAAGCGCAGTTTGCCCGCGAAGGGCGCGTAGTGGACGCCAGTCATCCTCTGTTTGTTTACCTGCCGTGCGGCGTTGGCGGCGGCCCCGGCGGCGTGGCGTTTGGCCTGAAGCTGGCGTTTGGCGATAGCGTACACTGCTTCTTCGCCGAACCGACCCACTCCCCGTGCATGTTGCTGGGTGTCTATACCGGTCTGCATGATCAGATTTCAGTTCAGGATCTGGGGATTGATAATCTGACCGCCGCAGACGGCCTGGCGGTAGGCCGCGCCTCCGGTTTCGTGGGTCGGGCAATGGAGCGCCTGCTGGATGGGTTCTACTCTCTCGATGACCAGACCATGTACGATATGCTGGGTTGGCTAGCCGAAGAAGAAGGTATTCGCCTGGAGCCATCCGCTCTGGCCGGCATGGCCGGGCCGCAGCGGGTCTGCGCCAGCCAGGCGTTTCAGCAGATGCACGGTTTCACCGCTGAGCAGATGCGCAATGCGACCCATCTGGTGTGGGCAACCGGCGGCGGCATGGTGCCGGAAGAGGAGATGGCGCAGTATCTGGCAAAAGGACGGTAAACCTGCAGCCAGGGCAATACGATGGCGACGAAGCCTCTTTCGTCGCCATTTTTTTAGCGCAGCAGATGCATAAGCTCAACCGGCGAACGGTGCTGATTGAGTAGATCGCGCAGAACGCGCATATAGGGAGCGCTCCAGCTATAAAACTGCCGGTATCCCTCACAAAGGGCATTGGAGCCATCCTCCAGACGCAGCTGCGGGCAGCCCCCACCGCATAATCTTAGCCAGGCGCAGCCAGCGCAGGCCGGCCCCGGCGGATTATTAGCATACTGCACCGACTCGCCGCGCCAGGCGCGCAGCGTGGCCTCAAACAGCGGCACGACGATACGATTAGCATCTTCTTTGACCCAAATCGCGAATACCGCGCAAAGAAAATCCCCCCACAGACGGGCGTCGACGGGCTGCAGATGGGGAATAAACTTGATAGCCACTGCCCCCTGGGCGCTCAACTGATGGTAGACGAGCTCGGGACGTTCACACTCCTGACGATGAATGATCACTTCATGCACGGGAATATCGCTCGCCAGAGACTGGCAGTTGCCGCAGTGCCGATCGTCACCGTAGTCAGCCTGACATCCTGTCATGTCACATCCTTAATAAACAAAATCACCTGTCGTATATGGGTTACAGCAAACAACAATGACAGGGAAAGTACTGCGAATGCGATCAAAAATTTGTCACGAACCGCCTGCGGCTGAGCAAAATCGCTTTGCTCGACGTTCATCAGATTACGGCTGCGGGTATAGCGCCAGAGGATAATGGCAACGAACGGCAATATGCCCAGCGAGATCCAGAATGGAAGCCCCGCCTGATGCCAGTGGTGCTTAATCGCCAGCGCCAGCAGCGCGCCATAGCCCAGCAGGGTTCGAAACCAGGCCAGCGACGTGCGCTCCGGCTGCAGCCCCGGATCGCTCTCACGACGCGCCCGACGATTATCCGGCATAGAGCACCAGCGCCATCACCACCACGATAACGATGGTCAACAGAATGCTGATCAGCAGCAACGTGCGGGTATAGGGCAAATCCTGCTTAAGGCGCATCGCTTTTTCGTTGCTCAGCCAGCGTAAATAGCCGTATATCGCCAGACCGCCGGCAAACAGGCACAGCAGCAGAGCGAGGATTTCGCGAATCAGCGGCGTGGCGAAATCCGGCGCCAGCTGGTCGAGGCCAACGCCACCGGCCAGAAAGCCGAGAGAAGTGCGGATCCACGCCAGAAAGGTACGTTCATTGGCCAGCGAGAAGCGGTAATCCGGTGCTTCGCCAAGGCGGGATATTTTCATCATAACTCCTTGATGGGTTCCCGATTGCGTAAAATACCGGCGATTCTACCTGAGAGCCAAAGCCGAAGGCATTAATAATCGCCCCATTTCAGAGAAAGTTCAGGCCTGACAGCCGCTTAAAGTCGGGCTATCAGGCCGATGATGGACGGCCATATCGTGCAAGTTATGGCCCAGCGGGTCCGCGTTTCTACCGGGCAATACCTGACGAGCGCTCTTTTCCCGCGCGTTGAACTCGTCAAAACTTCTGTTTTTTCTCCTCTACCTTCACGCCCCGCGTCGGCAGTCCAGTGTCATAGTCGCGCACGACCGGCGAGTAGCCGTCCTGCGGGCGCGGGCGGAAAGCGCCCATCCAGCGCGGCAGGGCATCCGGCCGCCACGGACGCAAGCTCCATTGATAAGTACGGAACGGGTCGCGGATTTTATCCATATAGTTAAGCAGCGCATCGTGCATTTGACAGCGAACGTCGGCGAAATCGGGGCGATTAATAAGATTATACAGCTCATCCGGGTCGTTTTTCCTGTCGTACAGTTCATCGCTGGTAAACAGGTTAAGCACCAGTTTGTACTCATCCGTCACCCAGCAGCGCACCGGGATAAACCCGCCAAAGCTGTCATGTTCAATCTCATAGCGATTGAATTCCACCATCACCCCACGCGACGTTTCGGCGCCAAGAATATTATCCCCCGGCAGAATATCGGGCTTAGGGATACCCGCCAGCGCCATCATCGTCGGTAGCAGGTCGATATGGCTGACCGGCGCGTCGATCTGCATGGGTACGCCCTGCGGCGGGCGCATGATCAGCGGAATACGAGTGATATCGTCATACATCGCCGCGCCTTTGCTAATGAGCCTATGGGCACCCATCATCTCGCCGTGATCGGATGTATAAATAACCCAGGTATTGTCCCGCTGCTGTGGCGTTAAGGCGTTAATCACCCGACCAATCTGATCGTCGACAAAGTCGTTGCAGGCAAAGTAGAGCGGATGATGATAGCGCCCATCTTCACCTACCGGGGAGGGCATCGCCTGCGACCACAGACGATGGTGTTCCGGTTTATCGGCGAGCGAGTCATGAGCCTTTGGCCCAAGATCATAATAAAAGTCCTGGTACTTGCGCAGATACTCTACCGGGCAGGTAAACGGATGGTGCGGCTCATCGTAGGAAACCACCATCAGGAACGGCTCGTCAGCGCGGGCGGGCTGGCGCAGGAAGTCGACCGCCCGGTTGCTGATGCGGTGCGCCCAGGTGAAGGTTTCATCTATCCCATGCTGCAGTAAATCTTCTACGCTGTTCAGGCCGTTACGCCACAGGCCGATCTCTTCCTCAGTCAGCTCTGCGAGGTAATTCGCGCCGTCAAACCAGTAGTCAGCGTCCCACTCGGGCGGGCACTCGCCGGTACCAAAGTAGTCGTGACCATCCAGATGCCACTTGCCGATATAGCAGGTGCGGTAACCCGCATCCTTAAAGTAGCGCCCCATGGTGGAGATATTTTTTCCCGGCGCGACGTTATTGGTCCACGGGCCGGACTGGTTGGCATAGATTCCGGTAAACAGTCCGGCACGTGCCGGGGTGCATACCGGCGAGCAGGTATAGGCGGAATTGAAGCGGATACCTTCGGCGGCCAGACAATCAATATTTTGGGTATTCAGCGGCTTACCGCTGTAACAACCCACCATATTGGTAGCCTGGGTATCGGTCATAATAAACAGGAAATTGGGGCGACTCATGATTTTTCCTTCACATCGATAGCATAGGAAGCTGGAGCGGAGCGGCGTTCCCGCCAGCTGCTGTAAATCAGATAGATAATGACCGCTGCGGTAATGGCGTAGCTCACCGCCGCCAGCCAGCGAGTGCCGTAGCCGCCAAACTCGGCGAGGCCCGCGTAAACGCCGATCATCGCGAACAGAATGCCCACTGAGGCAATTTTCACGTGCCGGTACGGCTGCATATCAACGGCAAACGCATCATGGAATGTAAACGGCGTCGCCCGCGGCTTAATGAAGCCGATAACCAGCATCACCACCACGTTGATGCAGAACGTGCAGGCGAGCACGTAGAGGAAATGGAAATCGAATTTCACCAGGTAATTAATCGTGATGTAGCTAACAATCCCCAGCCCCATCGCTACTTTGGCGGCGATCGCCGGGATACGCGGAAAGAAGAAGCCCATAATGATGATGGTTACCAGCGGCACGTTATAAATACCGTTGAGCTGCTTCATCCAGCTATACAGTCCCTGCGGCGCATTAGCGATCCACGGCGCGACAATCACCGAGATCACCGCAATAAAAAGGCCAAATTTCCGCCCAATGCGCACCAGCTGCTCCGGCTGGGCGTTTTCATTGATGATGCGCCGGTAAATTCCCATGCTGAACAGGGTACTGGCGCTGTTTAAAAAGCCGTTAAAGGTACTGATAACGGCGCCAAACAGAACGGCGCCAAAAAAACCGACCAGCGGAAGCGGCATGACCTTGTTGACCAACGTCGGATAGGCCATATCCGCGCTCGGCAGATCCTGGTAGAGATGAAAGGCAATTAAACCGGGAAGCACCAGAATCAACGGATCGAGCATCTTGAGAACCGCCGTCAGCAGCGCCCCTTTCTGCCCCTCCGCCAGGCTTTTTGACGCCAGGGTACGCTGCACTATCCCCTGATTAGTACACCAGTAGAAGGTGTTCACCAGAATCAGGCCGGTAAACGCCGCGCCAATCGGTAGGGGGTCGCTGCTGCCGCCAATAGAGTTCAGCTTCTCCGCGTGTACCGTCGTCAGCTGCTCGATACCCTGTAAAAAACTCCCCTTCCCCATCGCCATCAGGCCAAAAATCGGTACCATCAGGCCGCCAATCACCAGGCCGATTCCGTTAATGGAATCAGCGATTGCCATCGCGCGCATGCCGCCGATTACCGCGTATAAAATCCCGGCCAGACCGAGCAAAATCACCAGTAACCAGATGGCGGCGCCCTGGGTCAGGCCCAGCGATTCACCAATATGAAAAAGGCTATTCAATGCCAGCGCGCCGGAGTAAAGCACGATGGGTAAAAAGCAGATACCGGTGGCGATAAGAAAGCAGAAGTCGATAATAATGCGGGTCGTTTTATCGTACCGCTCTTCCAGAAAGTCCGGGATGGTGGCGATACCGCGCTGCAGATAGCGGGGAAGAAAAATCAGCGCCAGGAAAATCAGCGTCACCGCCGATGTCACCTCCCAGCCCATAACCGACATGCCGCTTTTGTAAGCCTGGCCCGATAATCCCACCAGCTGTTCGGTCGATAAGTTGGTTAACATCAGCGAGGCGGCGATGACCGGCGCTTTCAGCGAACGGCCGGCAAGGAAATAGCCCTGCTGCGAGCCGGTATCCGCTTTTCTTACCTTAAACCAGGTAATGATAGCCACCAGCAATGTAAATCCGACAAAGCTCAAAATTTGTATGGCATTCATCTTAAAGCCCTTATTTGTCATTATATCCCGGCGCTATCCGGTACAGAGGAATAGCGTTTTATCCAGGTAAGGCGATGATTTATATAAAACGAGATGCAATGTATCCCTGCAAGGCTATTTCTTGCTAAATTCACCTCATCAGGTTGCAGGCATCATTGGCCGATGGGAAATTAAAATGAATGGAAAAATACAGATTTCGCATGTAAAAAACGAAACTACGTATAACATTCCGTTAGTTCTGGAAGAAAATGTGATCTCAAGCGGGATTTCACTGCTCTCGCTATGGCATACCCTGGCCGATGAAAGCTACCGGGTCAGCTGGCCGCGCGATAAAAAGAAACCGCTTATCGCCAACTCGTGGGTGGCGATATATACGCTCCAGGGATGTGGTAAAATATATCTCAGAGACCACACTGAAATAACCTTAAACGGTAACTGCGTCATATTCTTAAAACCCATCGAGATCAAATCCTATCACTGCGCCGGATTAGTCTGGGAACAATACTGGATGGAATTTATTCCTACTACGCTGATGCCTATTCCGGTATTACAAATCGGCACTATTTATCACGCCGATATTTTTAATAAGGAACTCAATGAAGTGGCCTTATTGATTGCTGACCGCGATCCGCTAAAGAATAATCTGGCCGTCGCCTACCTCACGAAAATCATTTATCAATGGATTTGCCTGATCGCCGAAAATGGCAAAAAAGATCGTCAACTGCAAAAGCTGGAAAAACTGATTGCCGCTCTACACGCTAATCCGCAAAAGCGCTGGAGCGTAGCCGATATGGCTGATGCTATGCAGTGCAGCGAACCCTGGCTGCGGCGCCTCTTTTTGCGTCATACCGGCAAAACGCCAAAGGAGTATTACCTTAACGCCCAGCTTGAGCTGGCGCAGTCGCTATTAAAGCAGGAGGGGAATACGGTGGGTAAGGTGGCGGAGATGCTGAACTTCTTCGACTCCTTTCATTTTAGCAAGGCGTTTAAACGCCGCTTCGGCTATGCGCCCTCAGCGGTACTAAAAATGAATGACCGGCACCCTATGGATGCCGGTCAACAGGATTAATGCAGTTCCGGCCAGTACTCTTTATTGGCCGCGATCAGGTCATCAAGAATCGCTTTGGCGACCGATGCGCTCGGCACGGTTTTCGACAGCGCAATCGCCTGCCATAGCTTATGGTAAGAGCGCTGTTCCCAGGCATCCACCACCAGTTTTTCCACTGCGACCTGCTGGCTCATCATCCCTTTCTGGAAGTGCGGAATATCGCCAACCGTCAGCGGCTCCGGTCCGTTGTGGCCAACCAGGCACGGAATTTCCACCATCGCATCGGCATCGAAGTTATGAATCGCGCCGTTGTTCGGCACAATCAGCAGCATGCGTTCCTGGGTATTAAAAGCAATTGCCGCCGCCAGATCGACGATATAGGAAGCATGTTCGTCAATTTCCAGATCCCCCGCGGATGAGTTACCGGCCTCAATAATTGCCCGGCAGGCGCTAAAGACGTTTTTCTCGCGATGATCCATCACCTCGTTGGCGCGGGTACGTTCCGGGTTAGAGTGCGCCACGACGTAGTCCGGGAACAAATAATACTTGAGGTAAGTATTGGGCATCGTATCCGGATCCAGCGCCTGCACGTCCTTCGCCTTGGCGAAGGTATCGTTCCAGCTGGCCTCGGTATGCGGGTCGTTTGACGGCGGCACATAGCCGAATTTCGCCACATGTTCGCGCAGTTTCGGCATCAGATCGTTGCCCTGCAGATCTTCGATCGAGGTCCACCAGCCGAAGTGATTCAGACCGTAGTAGCGCACGCGCATCTGTTTGCGGTCCTTAAGACCCACGATTTGCGCCATGCGCCCTTCGATACCGATCGGCATATCGCAGATGTTGAGAATTTTAGCGTTCGGACGCAGGCGACGGGTCGCTTCCGCCACAATGGCCGCCGGGTTGGAGTAGTTCAGCATCCAGGCGTTTGGCGAATATTTTTCCATATAGTCCACCAGTTCCAGAACGCCGCCGATGGAGCGCATACCGTAGGCGATACCGCCAGGACCGCAGGTTTCCTGCCCCAGCACACCGTGACGCAGCGGAATTTTTTCATCTTTTTCACGCATCGGATATTTGCCCACGCGGATATGCGCCATCACGAAATCAACGTCGGTAAAGGCCGCCTGCGGGTCAGTGGTGTAGCTGAACGCGATATCCGGCGCCTGCTCTTTGAGAATGACTTTGCACGCCTCGGCAATGGTCTCCTGACGCGCGCCGTCGTTGTCGTAAAATTTCAGCGACCGCAGCGGGAAGCGATCCTGGTTCGCTAACAGCATCAGCACGATGCCCGGGGTGAAGGTACTGCCGCCGCCTGCGATAACAACTGAGAATTTTTTCATGATACTGCCTCCGTCATGGTGGTTTGTTCGGTCTGTAGAGAATCTTTTATCAGGGTTTCCAGCTGGTCGCGGACCTGAGGAACGTGCAGGCCGACGATGACCTGAATTGCGTTGCCGCGGCGGACTACGCCGTGGGCGCCCAGCGCTTTAAAGACGTCGTCGCTTTGGGTCTTCGCCATATCGACCAGCGCAATGCGCAGCCGGGTGGCGCAGTTATTGATGCTCTCGATGTTGCCCGCTCCGCCCAGCGCCTGCAGGAAGCCGGCGGCCTGGCCCAGTTTGGTATCTGTAGCCCCCGCAACGCTGGTTTTGCCGCGCGCGGCCTGGTAATCCGCTTTGCTGTAGAGCTTAATTTCACTCTCTTCACGGCCCGGCGTTTTCAGGTTCAGGCGCAGAATCAGAGTGCGGAAGATAACGAAGTAGATCGCGGTGAAGCATGCGCCAACGCCTATCTGGATAAACATCATCGACGCGTGGTTGTGGAACATCGGGATCCAGTTTTGCGGCAGGAACTGGTCGAGCAGGCCGCCGCCAAAGTTGCCTACCACGCCGCAGATATACATCACCGTCGCCATAGTGGCCGCCAGCACCGCATGGACGGCAAACAGCAGCGGCGAGATAAACAGGAAGGTGAACTCTAACGGCTCGGTTATTCCCACCAGTACGGCGGTCAAGGTGGCAGGAATCAGCAGACCGGCGACTTTCACGCGGTTTTCCGGTGCTGCGGTGTAGTAGAGCGCCAGCGCGATCCCCACGGAACCAAAGACCTTCGAGTTACCGTGCAGCGCGAATCCGCCTTCCGGAAACAGGGTTTTCAGCGCCTCGGTACTCTGGCTGAATTCATGTAAATGCTGCGCCCAGTAAACCTGAATACCGCTTTCCACTACCGCCGGACCGAAAATAAACGGTCCGTAGACGAAGTGGTGTAAACCGGTCGGGATCAGGATACGTTCAAGGAAGATATAGACCCAGACGCCCAGCGCCCCGGCCGAGCGTAAAAAGGCCTGCAGGGATTCGATACCCATCTGCACTTTTGGCCATCCCAACAGCGTCAGCCAGGCGCAGGGAATCATCGCCAGGAAGGCGACAATCACCACAAACGAGGAGCCCTGGAAAATCCCCAGAAACACCGGCAGCGGTTTATCGAAGTAGCGGTTATGCAGGGCGGTCACCAGCCCGGAGATAACGATCGCGCCAATAATGCTGGTATCGAGCGTTTTTATCCCGGCCATCATCGTCAGGCCGCTGCCTGCCGTTGGTTCAACGGAGAAGTCGACGCCGAAGAAGTGGCCCCAGGTCATCCCCATGGCGTTGATGAAATAGTTCCAGGTCATGAAGCTGACCAGTACCGCCAGACAAGCCCGGCCCTGAGCTTGTTTCGCCAGGCCGATCGGCAAACCGACGGCAAAAATCAGCGGCATATTACGAAAGACGGTCCAGCCGCCCTCTTCAATGATGTAAACGATCTGAGCAAACAAACTATCGGGTGCTGTGAGCGCTTCGCCGACGAACATCGGGTTACGCAACATAATGGCGATACCCACCACGATCCCGGCGAAAGGAAAGAGTAAAACCGGGGTAAACATGGCGCCGCCAAAGCGTTGTATTTGACTGAGCATTTGAAAATCCTCATATAACAACTCATAGGGTGAGTGGCCTTATCCATACCCGGCATGCTTCACGTACCGCGGTGAATGATTCAGGGTAATTATTTGTACTGGCCTGAAACGAGAATAGAAATTTGCCCGAGCGGCAACATGCGGCGCCGTTGCGATTCGTGATCGCTTTCATGGTTTTAATTACATCAATGTTGTCTACTTTCTCATAAAAAATTAGACATGATGAATTATGGCGTTTACATCAGCCTGATTAATATTTTCTTTTTCTAAGTATTAATTTGTTTTTTATAGATAATTTTTTATCTGACATGAATGGTGACAACGTTAATAGAGGTCTACTGGTGATCTACAAATCTATCGCCGACAGATTACGTTTACGGCTTAATTCTTCCGATTTCGATATTGGCAGCCCGCTGCCGAGCGAAAAAAAGCTGGCGGAAGAGTTCGGGGTCGCGCGCATGACCATCCGCAAAGCCATCGATCTGCTGGTCAGCTGGGGACTGGTGGTGCGTCGGCACGGCTCCGGCACCTATGTCGCCCGCAAAGACCTGCATCATGAAACCAGCAATCTGACCGGACTGGCCGAAGTGCTGCGCAAGCACGGCAAAGAGGTGGTCAGCCGGGTATTGGTTTTTGAGGTGATGCCCGCGCCCCCGGCTATCGCCAGCCTGCTGCGGATACAAATTGATGAACGGATCTACTTCTCGCGCCGGGTACGCTATGTCGATGGCAAGCCGCTAATGCTGGAGGATAGCTATATGCCGGTAAAGTTGTTTCGCAATCTGTCGCTGGTGCACCTGGAGGGATCGAAGTTCGATTACATTGAGAAGGAGTGCGGAATAACCATTAGCGGTAACTATGAAACGCTGTCGCCGGTGCTGGCGGACAGGCAGCTGGCGCAGTCGATGAACGTGCCGGAACAGACGCCGCTGCTGCGTATAACCTCCCTTTCCTACAGCGACAGCGGCGAATTTCTTAACTACTCGGTGATGTTCCGTAACGCCAGCGAATATCAGGTGGACTACCATCTGCGGCGCGTCCAGACGGAGCACCCGTTAGCCTATCCCCCAGAACAGCACCGCCAGTAGCTGCGGGGTAATAATACGTAAGAACATAACCAGCGGATAAACGGTCGCGTAGGAGAGCGCCGCCGCGCCGCTGGTGGCATGCAGGTTGTTGGCAAAGGCCAGCGCCGGAGGGTCGGTCATTGAGCCGGCCAGCATCCCGCACAGGGTCAGGTAGTTCATCTTCGCCAGGATGCGCGCCAGAATACCCACCGTCAGCAGCGGTATCGCGGTGATAAAGATGCCGTAGACAATCCAGCTCATCCCGTCGCCTTCAATCAGCGTTGCGACAAAATCGCCGCCGGATTTCAGGCCAACCACCGCGAGGAACAGCACGATGCCCAGTTCGCGCAGCGCAAGGTTGGCGCTGGGCGGCATAAACCAGTACAGCTTACCGATGCTGCCGATACGTCCGAGGATCAGGGCCATAATCAGCGGCCCGCCTGCCAGACCCAGCTTCAGCGCCGCCGGGAATCCCGGAATAAACAGCGGAATGGAGCCCAGCAGCACGCCCAGGCCGATGCCGATAAATACCGGCAGCATCTGCACCTGCTGCAGTTTTTGCTGGGCGTTGCCCAGCTCGGCGGCTACCGCATCAATCGCCTCCGGGCGGCCGACGAGGTTAAGAATATCGCCGAACTGCAGGCTGGCATGGCTGCTGGCGACCAGTTCAACCCCGGCGCGATTGAGCCGCGAGATCACCACATCATAGCGCTGCTTAAAGTGCAGATCGCGAATACGTTTACCCAATACTTTTTCGTTGGTCACCACCACGCGCTCGACTTTCAGATCGGTACCGCGAGTGGAGAGCGAAGTGGAAACTTCCTTGCCAATCACCAGCTGAGCGTTGTGCAAATCCTCCGGTCGCCCGACCAGGTGCAGCAGGTCCCCAAGCTGAATCAGGGTATTCGGCGCGGGCACCATCAGCATCTCCTCGCGCTTGAGACGCGAGCAGATCAGCTTGTCGCTGTTAAGCATCGGCACATCCTGAATCGCCATATTGTTCAGGTTGGGGTTTTCAACCCGCACGTTGATGGTCTGGAGATGCGCATGGCCATTGCCGCTGTTTTCATCAAATTGCTGAGCCTCTTTCTCAACGTTGATGCGGAAGAACAGCCGGACCAGCCACATGGTCAGCAAAATGCCGCAAATACCGAATGGATAGGCCATGGCGTAGCTCATACCCATCTGGTCGACGGTATCAAGCGGCACGCCAAGGTCGCGCAGGATCTGCTGCCCGGCCCCCAGCGCAGGCGTGTTGGTTACCGCACCGGAAAAGATCCCGAGCACCACGGGGAGAGGAATATCAAACAGTTTATGCAGGACCGCGGTAACCAGACCGCCGAGAATCACAATCAGAATGGCGAACAGGTTAAGCCGCAGGCCAGAGACGCGCAACGAAGCGAAGAAGCCCGGCCCCACCTGGATCCCGATGGTGTACACGAAGAGGATCAGGCCGAATTCCTGAATAAAGTGCAGCATAGGGCTACTGAGCGTAATGCCCGCCTGGTCTACAAAGTGGCCGACGATAATACCGCCAAACAGCACGCCTCCGATACCGAAGCCGACACCGCGCACTTTTACATTGCCGATCCACAATCCGACTACCGCCACCAGCGCCAATACGCTAACGGTCAATGCTATATCACTCATCGTCTCTTCCCTGTGTATAACATTACGCACAATGAGGATTATGACCGGTAGTCACCAGGCTGTATGCCGCCTGGCGCACAATAATCACGGGATCAGCCAACGACCACTTTGTTGAACGCAACAAGAAAAGACAAAGTAATGTGTATCACGCACAAAAAAGCCCCGAAAATCGGGGCCTGATAAGTGATTCGCTTAATTAGCTCTGTAACGCAGGGCGCTCGCTGATGGCGATGCGCTGCGGGGCGATCTGTTCCGGCTCGTTGCGGGTCAAATCGATATGCAGCAGGCCGTTGGTAAAGGTTGCCCCGGAGACTTCCATATTTTCGGCGAGCGTGAAGCTCAGGCTAAATGCCTGGTTAACCAGCCCCTGGTGCAGCCATTTGGTCTCTTTTTCCGGCTGCTGCGGCGCGCCTTTTACCGTCAGGCGCGTGCCTTCAAGCTGGATATCCAAATCTTCCTGACGGAAACCGGCCAGCGCAAGGGTAATGCGATAGTGGTTATCGTCACTTTTTTCAATGTTATAAGGCGGGAAGCTCTGGCTTTCACCGGCGGTTTGCAGCGCGTTGGCCAGTTTGTCAAAACCGATCCATTGACGCAGAAGCGGGGATAAATCGTAGTTACGCATAGTCTTTCTCCTTCTAAGAAGCGAGTGGATGTTTGCAAATCCTGCGGATTCGCCTTTGCCCCCTGACGGCGGGCACTGTTTTCAGCAATACCGGGCCGCCTTCGCGGCCCATCAAATTAGTTGATTTCGATACGGCGCGGTTTATTCGCTTCAGGAATAACGCGCTCAAGATCGATATACAGCAGACCGTTTACCAGGTTAGCGCCGCGAATATGAATATTTTCTGCGAGCTGGAATTTACGCTCAAAGTTGCGCTCAGCGATGCCCTGATACAGGTAGGTACGCTCTTTCTGCTCGCCGGCATGGGCGCCTTTTACAATAAGCAGATTATCCTGGGCGGTAATTTCCAGTTCGCTCTCGGCAAAACCGGCAACGGCAATCGCGATGCGGTAGTTGTTCTCGTCTACTAACTCAACGTTGTACGGAGGGTAGCCGCCATTGCTCTGGCTTTGATTATTTTCTAACAGATTGAAAAGGCGGTCGAAACCAATAGCAGAACGATACAGCGGGGAGAGATCGAAATTACGCATAATACATAGCTCCTGAAATCAGCGAGAATTATCTGACCTTCCATCATGGACAGGCCGTTATTACCCGGAATACCCATTCGGCGTATTCTCAGGGAGACACATTCCTAAAATGGGTATATCCATGGTCTTTTCAAGGGGAAAAAGGCAAAATTTTTTGCAGTTTGCAGTCTATTGCTTAGACTGGAGTGACAGCACAAAAGGCAAAGTGCGACGCCTGCCACAGTGCGGCGCAATGGCACTATGCATCCATGGAATGGCCCGATATAACCGATAGGTACGCCGTTCTTCAGACTGCTTCCCTGCTGGCCGCATTCTGAATGAGGTTGTACTTCGAAGGTTCTATCAACGCCCGTAACGATGACGGAAGAATGATGAAAAACGGTCTTTTAAAGCTGGTCCTGTTCGGCGGGATAATAAGTTTGGGCGGTTGCTCCAGCGTGATGTCACATACTGGCGGCAAGGAAGGAACCTATCCTGGAACGCGCGCCAGCGCGCAGATGCTCGGGGATAGCGACGCAAACTGGGGCACGAAATCGCTGGTGGCGTTGGATATGCCGCTCACGGCGGTCATGGACACGCTGCTGCTGCCGTGGGATATGTTCCGTACCGACAGTTCGGTGAAATCGCGCGTGGAAAAGAGCGAGGAAGAGACGCTGGCGACCAATTCCGTGATCCCGCCAGCGCGGATGCCAACCCCCTGATTTAGCGCGCCGTTTCGGTTACCCAGAGCTGGCGGTAACCGTCCACCTCCTCCATCCAGGCAAGCTGTTTGCCGTCTGGCGAAAAGACGATCGCATCGGCCGATGGCGGATGGGCATGCTCATCGGTCAAAAAGTCGATTTCCCCGTTCTGCGCGTCACAGATCGCGATGCGGTTTTCCAGCACAAAGCCCAGCCATTTTCCTGAGGGATGCCAGTTAAACGCCGACTGGATATCGGAGCGGTTGTGGGTCAACTGCCGCAGCCCGTCCCCCCACGCCGAAATGAGCCACATTTGCACCACGCCAGCCTCATCGCGCATCAGAAAAGCGATGTCCGTTGCCGACGGATTGGCGCGTACCCAATGGCGGGGCGTAGTCACCAGCCCTGGATAACGGCGTTGGTGGGTAAACGTTAAGCGACGCTGAACAACGCTGGCAGGAGGCGCCGGCATCGTGGTTTGCGTTCCTGCCAGCGGCGCATCACCCGCTTGCTTCCAGCCCCGTTCGCTCTCCGGCAGTTCGACAATAAACAGCTCCGGCACTTTGTCGCCATTTATCGCCAGCGTATCGCCAATAAACGCCAGCGCCCCGTTGCCCACCCATCCCTCTTCATAGGCGCGATTAATCTCGTCGCTGCCCGGCGCCGGGGTTGGCGTTGTACGGCTGACCAGCACGCTCCAGTGGCTGCCGCCGTATTCACGTGGATGATCGCCACGCGGTACTACCGGGCCATAGGGAACCGCCACGCCAACGTTGCGCAAATCCAGCGCCGGATCGCGTTCATGCAGCACGTGGTCGTTATAGGTAAAGCTGACAAATTCACCGTTCGGACTGAAAACATGCACATGACTGCCGCCGCGCAGTGCGCCGGGAGTATAGGGAGCGGTAATATCCATCGCATCCAGGTTGTGGGTTTCTCCCAGGTACGTCACCACGCCGCGACGATGGTGGAAATCGTAATGCCAGCCCTCGTCAGGGTTTTCCGGGCCGTGGATGAAGACATATTTATCTACCGATGGATGAACGGTCACCACGCCAACGTATGCGCCTTGTCCGGCACGGTAGAGGATCTCAACGTCTCCCGTATCGACGTTCACCCGCTCGATGGTTTCGCCGGTAAAGGAAGCGCCAGAAGGGCGAACGTCAAAGACCAGCCAGCGGCTGTCTGCCGTCCAGGTGCGAGTGTTGGTCAACTGATGATGACGGGGAGCAAAGGTGACTTGTTTCATAAACATACCCTGATGCGAGACTTTCGCATCAGGGTATCGTATCGGAAAGAATTAGCCTACGCGTTTGACATCCCCCACCAGCAGGATGTAAGAGAGCGCGCCAATCAGCGCAATAACGGAAATATAAACCAGCGCAGGCGCAAAACCATAGTCCTGGGCCAGATAACCCACCACCAGCGGAACGGTAATACCGCCCAGCCCGCCGACGAAATTAAACATACCGCCGGTCAGCCCGATAAGCCGCATCGGCGCAAGCGACGATACCAACGACCAGGTAATGGAAGCGAAGCCGTTGCCGAAGAAGGCCAGCGCCATCAGGATCATAATCCACACCGGATCGTTGGTGTAGTTCGCCCCCATGATGCAGGTCGAGATCAGCAGCCCGCAGATAATTGGCGTTTTACGCGCGGCGCCTAACGAGAAGCCTTTTCGGACCAGCCTGTCCGCCAGCCAGCCGGAGAGCAGCACGCCAACAAAGGCGGCAAGGAACGGCACCGTTGTCATAAAGCCCGCTTTCAGCGCCGTAATCCCCTTTTCCTGGGTCAGATAGTTAGGGAACCAGGTCAGGAAGAACCACAGCGTGGAGGTTACGGCAAACTGCCCGAGGTAAACGCCGATTAGTTTGCGATGGAATACCAGCTTCCAGTCGGCTTTGGTCAGCGGCTGCCGCGCCTCTTTTTTAACGGGCGCATCGCCGTCCACCAGGCCACCGCCGTCGCGAATATAATCCAGTTCGGCTTTGCTGATACTTTTTGTCAGACGCGGCGGCTGATAAACCTTAAACCAAATTAAAGACCATATTATCCCGATAGCGCCGGTAACGATAAATACCCAGTGCCAGCTCAGCATTTCCTGAATCCAGATTAATAGCGGGGTCAGGAATGCCAGCCCGACAAACTGTCCTGAAGTGTAAAAACCGACGGCTGATGCGCGCTCGTGCTCCGGAAACCAGCTGGTCACCATGCGATTATTAGTGGGAAAAGCCGGGGCTTCAAAGATCCCGGTAATCGCGCGCAGACCAATCAACGACATCAGTCCCGTGGCAAATCCCTGCAGTAGTGTCGCCACTGACCAGCCAAAAATAGCGATAAAGTAGGTTAGTCGCGATCCCACGCGGTCAAGGAACCAACCGCCGGGGATCTGGCAAAGCGTATACAGCCACGCGAAGGCGGAAAATACATATCCCATTTCCGCTTTGGTAATACCAAACTCTTCCTGAATATGCGCCGATGCCACGGCAAGGTTGGCGCGATCAACATAACAAATCACCACGGTAATAAAGATCATAATCAGCGTCAAATAACGACGACGCCCGGGTTTTGCAGCTGTAACTGAAATATCCATCGCAATCTGTCTCCAGATTTTGGGCATAGCGAAGCCGCTCACCATGCCCGGTAATTTACAGAGGGTGTGTTTAAAATTTATATTTTTGCTTACGAATGCTCTAAATAGTTCACGTTGCAGGAAGGCGGCAAGATTGCAAATCCCCGGGAGCTTACATTAGTAAGTGACCGGGGTGCGCAATCGCAGCCAACGCACCTGTGGCGTGAAATATGAAGAGCATTTACCATTCCGCGACGCTACCATCCTCATGCCGCCACAACGGATTACGCCAGTCCGGCGCATTTTGACTTAATTCAATTACCCGCGCTTCATCGATCTCTACGCCAAGCCCTGGCTTCATTAATGGTTTAAAGAAGCCGCCTTCCATATTGAAGTCTTCTTTATTTTTTACAAAGTCGAGTAATTCCGCGCCCTTGTTATAGTGAATGCCCATACTTTGTTCCTGGAAGACGGCGTTATAGGAGACAAAATCGACATGCAAACAGGCGGCAAGCGCAATGGGTCCCAGCGGGCAGTGCGGCGCCAACGCCACGTCATAGGCCTCAGCCATTCCAGCGATTTTATAGCACTCGGTAATACCGCCGGCGTGCGACAGGTCGGGTTGCAGAATAGCCAGCCCACCGGCTTCCAGCACGCGTTTAAACTCGAAGCGCGAGAACATGCGTTCGCCCGCCGCAATAGGAATCGAGGTTTGCGCCGCCAGCCGCGGATAGTATTCTGCCTGCTCGGCAAGAACCGGCTCTTCAATAAATAGCGGGCGATATTGCTCCAGCTCTTTGATAAGTACCTTCGCCATCGGCGCGCTCACGCGACCGTGGAAATCGAGGCCAAATTCAATTTCATTGCCGAACGCTTCGCGAATTTGCGCCACGGTATTCACCGCAGCGTCCACCGCACGAGAATTATCGATCAGCCCCAGCTCCTCGCAGCCATTTAATTTAAAGGTATCAAAACCAATTCCGCGCAACTTTTTGATACCGTCAATCACTTCTGCCGGCCGATCGCCGCCAACCCAGCTGTAGGCTTTGATTTTGTCACGTACAAGGCCCCCCATCAGCTGCCAGACCGGGGCATTCAGCACTTTGCCTTTAATATCCCACAGGGCCTGGTCGATACCGGCGATGGCGCTCATTAAAATCGGGCCGCCGCGATAAAAGCCCGCGCGGTACATCACCTGCCACAGGTCGTTAATCTGCGCCGGATCCTGGCCTATCAGATAATCGCCGAGCTCATGCACCGCAGCCTCCACGGTGCGCGCGCGCCCTTCAATCACGGGCTCGCCCCAGCCAATCACGCCTTCGTCGGTTTCAATTTTTAAAAACATCCAGCGCGGGGGTAAACGATACGTGGTGAGTTTGGTTATTTTCATTGCACTGCCTCTCGATACGCTTTAACAAATGCTGCCGCCTGCCGTGCGGTACGCTCTACGGATTGCCCGGCGCGATAGAGATCGCTGCCCAGCCCGGCACCGGTACAACCGGCTTTTAGCCACTGCGCCAGGTTCTCCGGCGTCACGCCGCCCACGGCGAAAACGGGCACCTCCGGCGGCAAAACGGCTTTTAGCGCTTTGATGTAGTCAGGGCCAAAAGCCGAGGAAGGGAATACTTTTAAAGCCTGTGCGCCAGCATCCAGCGCGGTAAAAGCTTCCGTCGCCGTCGCGCATCCGGGACAAACGGTCATGCCGAAGCTCACCGCGCGGCGAATCACCTCTGGCTGAATATTGGGCGTAACGATAAGCCTGCAGCCCATTTCGGCAAGCCTGTCCACACGTTCAGGCTTAAGTACGGTGCCCGCGCCTATCAGCGCTCTGTCGCCATAAGCCTCAACAACGGCGGAAATGCTTTTTTCCCACTGCGGAGAATTGAGCGGGATTTCAACGGCGTCGAAGCCAGCATCAATGACGGCGCCGACATGTTCCAGCGCCTCTTCCGGCGTAATGCCGCGCAGAATAGCGATAAGCGGTAGTTTAGTTTGCCACTGCATGGGCGATGCTCCTTATTCCGGTCTGAAATGCGGTGTCGCCTGACACCACGGTCGTCTGACGGCCGATAGCGCCAAGCGCCTGCTGATAGCGGTCTGCCAGCGCCTCTCCGGCAACGAGGGTGACCTGGCGATCGTGGAAATGTGCGCTCATGGTGGCGACTTCCGCGCCAATCAGCAGGCCGGAGAGAAATTCGCTCACCTGTTCGCGCGGCAGTGAGCCCAGCACGTGCGCAGCGCGTACCTCAAAAAGCTGCGGCAGGATGTCTGGCGAATGCAGGCCGCGCTCAAGCCCGGCGTTAAACGCGTCAGGAGCTGAGACCTGCTCCGGTAACCCGGCGCCGACCAGCGAGTGGCGCAGCAGCAGGTGGTGGAGTTCGCCGGTCATCACCGTGCGAAAGTCGCTAATTTGTTGGCGGTCAGCCTGCACCCATTTGCAGTGGGTGCCGGGCATAACGTAGACGGAGGAAGGAGCTATTGCCCGCGCGCCGAGGAGCTGAGTCTCTTCGCCGCGCATCACATTATGGTTATCGTCGCGAGAGACGCTGAGTCCGGGAATAATCCAGACCTGGTCGCTAACGGCGGTTAATTGTTCGCCAATGGCGGAAAAATGGACGGGAACCGGCAGGTAGGGCGCCGCCTTCCAGCCGACATTACTGCCGACCATTCCCGCCATCACTACCGGGGTAGCGCTGTCGCGCCAGCCCGCGGTTATTTCGCTAAACACCGCTGCGGGGGAGTGTCCGTTCAGGCGCGTGACGCCTGCTTCCGATTGCCTGCTCTCCAGACACTGCTCGCCCTGATAAAGCCAGGCGCGCAGGTTTGTCGATCCCCAGTCAATTGCGATGTAGCGAGATGTCATGTGATTTCCTTTAACCTTCGTGTCGAGCTGGCGATCATGGTGAGCGCCGCCTGCTCCGCCGCTTCGCTGTCCTGATGCCGGATGGCGTCAAACAGCGCCTTATGTTCCTGGAGCGTTTTCGGCATGTTGGCCTCATCGCCCATCCAGGTCCTTTCAAATACCGCCCGCTGTAGCGAGCTGATCGCCACGTTGAGCTGTTGCAGAACCGGGTTATGTACCGACTGCAGCACCGCCTCGTGGTAGCGAATATCCGCTTCGTTAAACGCTTCCCTGTCCTGGTTGTTGGCGATCATGTCGTTGAGCGCTTCTTCTATTTGCGCCAGGTCGCTCGATGTTGCGCGCTCTGCCGCCCAGCGGGCTATCGCCGGTTCAACCAGGTTACGTACCTCGCTCATCGCGCTAATCAGCCGCGGGTCGTAATCGCTCTCCAGCACCCACTGTAAAACGTCGGTGTCGAGATAATTCCACTGGTTGCGCGAGGCAACGAATGCGCCGCGATAGCGCTTCATTTCAATCAGTCGCCTGGCCATCAATGACCGGAACACTTCGCGAATGATATTGCGCGAGGTAGCAAACTCCTCACACAGCTCGGCTTCCGCGGGCAGCGCAGAGCCGGGAACGTATTTACCGCTGACAATCTGCTTGCCCAGCGTGATGACGATGCGATCGGTTTTATTGAGAGTCATGGAGAGTCCTTGTGCTCTGGATGTACCTCTCTACTTTACCGCGACAGGCGGATTTGACCGCAACTTTGTAGTACTAACGTGATACCACTCGTCATCGCCATGGGCACAATGTAGTACAATACAAACATGTTGTACTACAATTTAGATCACAAAAACGACAATCAGGCATGAAGATTTTCTGGCGGGGTAAACTCAGGGTATAAAAAAACCCGCGATAAACGCGGGTTTTTCAGAAAACGATTTTTAGTTTAAGACATATTTTTCAATAGCATATGCCACACCGTCTTCCAGATTGGATTTGGTGATAAAGTTTGCCGCTTCTTTGACGGCAGGGATCGCGTTGTCCATCGCCACGCCGACGCCTGCATATTCGATCATTGCAATGTCATTTTCCTGATCGCCAATCGCCATCACCTCTTCCGGCTTGATACCCAGCGTATCGGCCAGCGATTTCACGCCGGTGCCTTTAGTGACGCGTTTATCAAGGATTTCCAGGAAGTAGGGCGCGCTTTTCAGCACGGTGTATTTCTCTTTCACTTCAGCCGGGATGCGGGCGATAGCCTGGTCCAGAATGGCCGGTTCATCGATCATCATCACTTTCAACAGCTGGATGTTGGGATCCATATTTTCGGCTTCGCAGAAGACCAGCGGGATTGTCGCCACGTAGGATTCATGCACAGTGTAATAGCTTACATCGCGGTTAGCGGTATACAGGGTATTACGATCCAGCGCGTGGAAGTGGGAGCCGACATCACGGGCCAGCTGTTCCAGATAGCGATAGTCGTCGTAGCCCAGCGCGGTTTGCGCAACGGTACTGCCGTCGCTTGCCTTCTGTACTAAAGCGCCGTTGTAGGTGATGCAGTAATCTCCCGGCTGCTCCATATGCAGTTCTTTCAGGTAGCTGTGCACACCTGCGTAAGGTCGTCCGGTGGTTAACACCACGTTGACGCCGCGTTCGCGGGCTGCGGCAATCGCGGTTTTCACCGCAGGAGAGATGGTATGGTCAGGCAGCAGCAGCGTGCCGTCCATATCGATTGCGATTAGTTTAATAGCCATGAAATCCCCGGGTAAGATGAGTCCTTACTCATGCTAACGCGATTAAGCCTACAAAAACAGAGCTACATTACGCAGCGGAACACCCTCTTTTAGGCAGAACCCGGGGACCGGGATCTTACTCGCGGGTCAGAACGATTTTACCAAACGCCCCACGATCGAGATGTTCAAGCGCCTGTTCAAGCTGGTTAAAACGGTAACGGTGTTCAATCACCGGTTTTAACCCGGTCACGTCAACGGCGCGGACGAAATCTTCCAGCGCACGACGGTGCCCCACACCAATACCCTGAATCACCGGGGATTTCAGCAACAGTTCGCCAGCCGGTAGCGAGATTTCACTCCCGGCCAGCACGCCAATGACCGATATGCGACCATGAACCGCAACGGCGCGCATGGAATGTCGCAGATTCTCTCCGCCAACGGTTTCAATAATATGATCGATGCCGCGATCGGCGGTCAGTTCGTAAATTCCTTCCGTCCAATCACTTTTGAGCCGGTTTATCCCATGATCGGCGCCAAGTTGTTTAGCCCGCGCCAGTTTTTCATCACTTCCTGATGTGACAAAAACCTTTGCCCCCTGTGCTTTTGCAATTTGCAAAGCGAATATCGCCACACCGCCCGTCCCCTGTACCAGCACCGATTGCCCGGCATGTAAATGACCGCGTTCCACCAGCGCGAACCATGCGGTAAGCCCTGCACAAGGGAGCGTGCTGGCCTCTGCATCATCAAGGGTTTCCGGTGCAGCCACCAGCCAGTTTTCATTCACAACCACGTACTCAGCCAGCATGCCCTGGAAGTACCCGCCGGTGGTTTTATAAGGCAAAGTGCGGGCATCTGACGCTGGTCTACCGTCGATCCACTCCGGGAAAAAGGTGGAGATCACCCGAGCGCCGGGTTTGAAACGCGTGACGCCCTCACCCGTGCTCTCCACCACGCCCGCCACATCAGACGCCGGAGTAAACGGGAAGGAAAGCGCAATAGGCATGGTGCCTTCAATGACCATCTTATCGCGATAGTTGAGCGCAACGGCATTCACCCGCACGCGGACTTCACCCGGGCCCGGCTGCGGAACAGGCGCCTGAATAAGATTGAGGTTCTCACGCCCGAGGGCGTCCATAGACCAGCGTTGCATTGTCTGCGTCATTTTTCACTCCTGCCATCAAATAAGCTTGAAGTGACAGTTTACCGTTGACCATGGGTAACCAGTGGCGATAAGTTTTCCCTCTATTGGTGACTGAAAAGATACAATCCATGACCGATACGCTGAAGGATATTCCGGTTTTTGTGGCCGCCGTTGAGGCGGGAAGTTTTGCTCAGGCCGCAATTCGTTTGCATTTGTCGCGCTCGGCGGTAGGAAAGAGTATCGCTCGGCTTGAAGAGCGGTTGGGGGTACGTCTGTTTCAACGTACGACCCGCAGCCAAAGCCTGACCGACAACGGCGCCCTTTTTTATGAACGTTGTCAGCGCGCGCTGGAGGA
Source organism: Klebsiella sp. K5-306 (assembly GCF_051835185.1). Lineage (NCBI taxonomy): Bacteria > Pseudomonadati > Pseudomonadota > Gammaproteobacteria > Enterobacterales > Enterobacteriaceae > Klebsiella > Klebsiella sp. K5-306. The sequence goes on along the minus strand of NZ_JAIFJY010000002.1, from coordinate 65,679 downwards.
AATTCGTGGAGCAGAGTCGCTGCTGGAAACAGGGAAACAGCAGGTTAGTGGCCGCCTGCGCGTGGCCATGCCGGTGCTGTTTGGTCGCCAGTGCGTGGCCCCCCTGCTGATCGAGCTTGCGCAGGAACACCCAGGTCTCGAGCTGGAGATGTCATTCAGCGATCGCGTGGTGGATCTCGTCGAGGAAGGGTTTGATATGGCGGTGCGTAACGGCCCCCTTCAGGACAGCAGCGTTCTGGTCGCCAGAAAGCTGGGAGAACACCGCATGGTGCTGTGCGCCGCGCCGGATTACCTGCTGAAGAAGGGTCTGCCACAAAGCGTTGATGATTTACCCCACCATGCGGCCATTAACTATCTGCAAGCAGGCAGAGTGCTATCCTGGCAGCTGATGGATAAAGAAGGAGTCTCGCACACCTTTACTCCCCGTTCATCGCTCAATATGGATGATTTGCAGGCAATCTGCGACGCTGCGCTGGCCGGCCACGGCATTGCATGGCTGCCCTGCTGGATGGCCAGCAAAGAAATTCATCAGGGAAAACTCGTCCCGCTTTTAAAGCAGGCGCCGGATGTGCGCTTCGACGTTCATGCGGTCTGGCAACAGACGCCGCACCTACCGCTGAGGGTGAGAATTGCCGTCGATATGCTCGCCAGCCGTTTACCGTCCGTGATGTCGCTGGATATGCCTGCGCCCACAAAAAAGCCGCGCTAAATGCGCGGCCTGAGTAGGGCTGTAGACGACGATTAAATATCGATGTTCGCCGCTTTGAGGGCGTTCTCTTCGATAAAGGCGCGACGCGGTTCAACGGCGTCACCCATCAGGGTGGTGAACAGCTGGTCAGCGGCAATCGCATCCTTCACGGTCACGCGCAGCATGCGGCGGCTATCCGGGTCCATAGTGGTTTCCCACAGCTGGTCCGGGTTCATCTCGCCAAGACCTTTATAGCGCTGGATAGAGAGGCCGCGGCGCGACTCTTTCACCAGCCAGTCCAGCGCCTGTTCAAAGCTGGCAACCGGCTGACGGCGCTCGCCGCGCTCAATAAAGGCATCCTCTTCAATCAGACCGCGCAGCGTTTCGCCCAGCGCGCAGATACGGTGGTATTCCGGCCCGGTGACAAACTCATGATCCAGCGGATAATCGGTATCCACGCCGTGGGTACGCACGCGAACGATCGGCTCAAACTGCTGCAGCTCGGCGTTCTCGCGGACATCAAATTTCCACTGGCTGCCGTGCTGCTCTTTCTCATTCAGCTCGCTCACCAGAGCGTTGATCCAGCGCGTCACGGTCTGCTCATTCGCCAGGTCGGCCTCTGCGAGCGTCGGCTGATAGATAAGCTCTTTGAGCAGCGCTTTAGGATAACGACGTTCCATACGCGTAATCATTTTCTGCGTGGCGTTATACTCGGCAACCAGTCTCTCCAGCGGCTCTCCGGCCAGGGCCGGCGCGTTGGCGTTGGTGTGCAGCGTTGCGCCATCCAGCGCGATGGAGATTTGGTACTGATCCATCGCCTCATCGTCTTTAATATACTGTTCTTGCTTGCCTTTCTTCACTTTGTACAGCGGCGGCTGGGCAATATAGACGTGGCCGCGCTCAACGATTTCCGGCATCTGACGGTAGAAGAAGGTCAACAGCAGCGTACGAATGTGCGAGCCGTCGACGTCCGCATCGGTCATGATGATGATGCTGTGGTAGCGCAGTTTGTCCGGGTTGTACTCGTCGCGACCAATGCCGCAGCCCAGCGCGGTAATCAGCGTCGCCACTTCCTGCGAAGCGAGCATTTTGTCAAAGCGCGCTTTCTCAACGTTGAGGATTTTCCCCTTCAGCGGCAGAATCGCCTGGTTCTTACGGTTACGCCCCTGCTTAGCAGAGCCGCCCGCAGAGTCCCCTTCCACTAAGTACAGTTCAGAGTGTGCCGGGTCGCGTTCCTGGCAATCCGCCAGTTTGCCCGGCAGGCCAGCCAGGTCCAGCGCGCCTTTACGGCGGGTCATTTCACGCGCGCGGCGCGCGGCTTCACGCGCACGGGCGGCATCGATGATTTTGCCCACAACGATTTTTGCGTCAGACGGGTTTTCCAGCAGGTACTCGTTCAGCAGTTCGTTCATCTGCTGTTCGACCGCCGATTTCACCTCAGAGGAGACCAGCTTGTCTTTGGTCTGCGAGGAGAATTTCGGATCCGGCACCTTCACGGAAACCACGGCAATCAGGCCTTCACGGGCGTCGTCGCCGGTAGCGCTGACTTTCGCTTTTTTGCTGTAGCCTTCTTTATCCATATAGGCGTTCAGGGTACGCGTCATCGCCGCACGGAAGCCCGCCAGGTGAGTACCGCCGTCGCGCTGCGGGATATTGTTGGTAAAGCAGTAGATATTTTCCTGGAACCCGTCGTTCCACTGCAGCGCAACTTCAACGCCGATACCGTCTTTTTCAGTGGAGAAATAGAAAATATTCGGGTGGATCGGCGTTTTGTTTTTGTTCAGATATTCCACAAAGGCTTTGATACCGCCTTCGTAGTGGAAATGATCTTCTTTGCCGTCGCGCTTGTCGCGCAGGCGAATCGACACCCCGGAGTTCAGGAACGACAGCTCGCGCAGGCGTTTTGCCAGAATCTCGTATTCGAATTCGACAACGTTGGTAAAGGTTTCGTAGCTCGGCCAGAAGCGCACCATGGTACCGGTTTTTTCGGTTTCGCCGGTAACCGCCAGCGGAGCCTGCGGCACGCCGTGGGCATAAACCTGACGGTGAATTTTGTTATCGCGCTGAATAACCAGCTCCAGCTTCTGCGACAGGGCGTTAACAACGGAAACGCCTACGCCGTGCAGACCGCCGGAAACTTTATAGGAGTTATCATCGAATTTACCGCCTGCGTGCAGAACGGTCATGATCACTTCCGCCGCCGACACGCCCTCTTCCGGGTGAATACCGGTTGGAATACCGCGGCCGTCATCCTGTACGGAGACGGAGTTATCGCTGTGGATCGTAACAACGATGTCTTTACAGTAACCTGCGAGCGCTTCGTCGATAGCGTTATCCACAACCTCGAATACCATGTGGTGCAGACCGGTGCCGTCATCCGTGTCGCCGATATACATACCCGGGCGCTTACGCACCGCATCCAGCCCTTTCAGGACTTTGATACTGGAGGAGTCATAAGAATTCGACATCAACGTTTCTCGCTCATTTAATCTTAGGTTAATCCGCTATTTTACCCTTTTCCACGGTAAACATCTTCGAATTTTCGTCCGACATGTCTATAACGTGTTCAGCGCTAATGGCGCTGACGAAAACCTGCGACTGCGTGGCTTTTAAACGGCTGGCCAGCAGCCCGCGCCGCGCGTCGTCGAGTTCCGAGGCAAAATCATCTATCAGGTACAGGCAGCGTCGCCCGCTCTCGCGGGTCAAAAACTCACCTTGCGCCAGCCGCAGGGCGCACATCAGCAGCTTAAGCTGCCCGCGCGACAATGTATCCTCTACCGGCGCGCCGTCGGCACGAATGCGGAAATCCGCTTTGTGCGGACCGTGCGCGGTATAGGTTAACATGCGATCGCGTTCGAAATTTCGTTCCAGCACCTCGGCATAATCCGTTTCTTTCTCCCAGCCGCGCTGGAAAGAAAAGGTGAGGGCGAACTCAGGTAAAAACTGCCGACAGGTATCCGCCATATCTTCGACAATAGCGGCGCTATATTCGGCGCGCCAGCGGCTGATTTGCTCCGCCAGCGGGATCAGCTCCAGATCCCATGGCCGCAGCTGGGCATAGCGACTCACCTGACGCAGCGCGGCGTTGCGCTGCTTCACCAGGCGCTTCAGGTTGCTCCAGGCGGTAAAGAATCCGGCTTCGTTGTGGAAGCATCCCCAATCAAGGAACGCTCTTCTGTATTTGGGGCCGCCGTTGAGTAAAGTAAACCCCTCTGGCGTAATCAGCTGCATCGGCATCAGAAGCGCCAGCTCCGCCACTTTATGGCCGTCAGTGCCGTCGATACGAACCTTGCTGTCGCCCTGCTTATCTTTCGTCAGGCCGATGGCGACTTCTCGCTCTTCGCCCTGCAGGCGACCGTGCAGAACAAATGACTCCTGCTCGTGACGAATCACGCGGCCAATCTGCAAGCTACGAAACGCCCGACCGTGGCCGAGCGTATAGATAGCTTCAAGCACGCTGGTTTTGCCGCTGCCGTTGGCTCCAACCAGGAAGTTAAAGCCGGGGGATAAGGCGAGATCCGCATTTTCAATATTGCGGAAGTCTTTGATTAGAAGTCGGGATAGCGACATATCAGCTCGTCATCATTCAAGGGGCGTAGGTGTCGCAGCCAGTTCGTCTACCGCCAGCGCGCAGAAAGCGGAGCGTACACGAAGTACGTGAGCATTTCGAGCACTGCCGGAAGGCGAAATGGCAAGTAAACCAGCCCCTTTGCAGATTCTACAATCGCATGGGCATGACGACGTAGGCTGCGGATTGCGAAGCCGCATCCTCAATCTGCACGCTCGAAACGGAATCCGTCAGGAGAATACGTACGTTCTCACACTTCAGTGCGTTCAGCACATCCAGTACATAGCTGACGTTAAAACCGATTTCCATTTCCGTACCGGCATAGGTAACGTCCAGAATTTCTTCCGCTTCTTCCTGCTCCGGGTTATTGGCGGTGATTTTCAGCTGATTTTCACTGACATACAGGCGCACGCCGCGGAATTTTTCGTTAGAAAGAATCGCCGCCCGGGCAAAGGCCTGCTTGAGAATATCGCAACCGGCGTCCAGATGCTTGTCCGGGTTCTTCGGCAGTACGCGGCGATAGTCAGGGAAGCGACCATCGACCAGCTTCGAAGTAAAGATAAAGTCGCCAACGTGAGCCCGGATGTTGTTGCTGCCGATCTGTACGCGCAGCGGCGTATCGCCGCCATCAAGCATACGCATCAGCTCAATCACGCCTTTACGCGGCACGATCACCGAATGATTGGGCAGGGACTCTTCCAGCGGCATAGAGCAGACCGCCAGGCGGTGGCCATCGGTCGCTACGGTGCGCAGTTCGCTGCCTTCGGTTTCAAACAGCATACCGTTTAAGTAATAGCGAACGTCCTGGTGAGCCATCGAAAACTGCGTCGCCTCAATCAGGCGCTTCATGGTCGCCTGCGGCAGGGTAAACTCAACTTCGCTCTGCCAGTCGTCAAGGTTAGGGAAATCCGCCGCCGGTAGCGTCGAGAGCGAGAAACGGCTACGCCCGGAACGCACCAGCATACGCTCGCCTTCCAGCTGTACCGCGATCTCCGCGCCTTCAGGCAGGCCGCGGCAGATATCAAAAAATTTACGCGCCGGAACGGTTGTTGCTCCCGCTTCGTGCGGCTGAATCAGCGCAACGCGCGCGACCATTTCCATTTCCAGATCGGTACCGGTCAGCGACAGCGCGCCATCGGTAACCTGAAGGAGCAGGTTGCCAAGAATCGGTAGCGTCGGACGACCACCTAAAGGACCACTCACCTGTTGCAGCGGTTTTAATAAATGTTCACGTTCTACGGTAAATTTCATAGCGTCACGAGGATAATGTTCTGATTAAATTGGAAAAATCTTCTTTGATATCGTGGCTTTCTTCACGCAACTGCTCAATCTTGCGGCAAGCGTGCAGGACGGTGGTATGGTCGCGACCGCCAAACGCATCGCCGATTTCCGGCAGACTATGGTTGGTCAGCTCTTTTGCCAGCGCCATCGCCATCTGGCGTGGGCGCGCCACCGAACGGGAGCGGCGTTTAGACAGCAGGTCCGCTACCTTAATTTTGTAATACTCCGCCACCGTCTTTTGAATATTGTCGATGGTGACCAGTTTTTCCTGTAAAGCCAACAGATCGCGCAGCGCTTCGCGGACGAAGTCGATAGTGATGGCCCGGCCGGTAAAGTTGGCATTGGCGATAACGCGGTTCAGCGCCCCTTCGAGCTCACGTACGTTAGAGCGCAGACGCTTGGCGATAAAGAACGCCACTTCGCCCGGTAGGCGGATGTCGTTTTCATCCGCTTTTTTCATCAGGATCGCCACGCGAGTTTCCAGCTCTGGCGGTTCGATCGCAACCGTCAGACCCCAGCCGAAGCGTGATTTCAGACGATCTTCAACCCCGTTGATCTCCTTCGGATAGCGATCCGAGGTCAGGATGATCTGCTGATTGCCTTCCAGCAGGGCGTTAAAGGTATGGAAAAACTCTTCCTGCGAGCGCTCTTTATTAGCAAAAAACTGGATATCATCGATCAGCAGGGCGTCAACGGAGCGGTAGTAGCGCTTAAATTCTTCAATGGCGTTGTTTTGCAGAGCTTTTACCATGTCCTGCACAAAGCGCTCGGAGTGCATGTAAACCACTTTTGCGTTGGGTTTACGCGCCACAATCCCGTTACCAACCGCGTGTAAAAGGTGAGTTTTACCCAGGCCGGTGCCGCCATAAAGAAACAGCGGGTTATACGCGCCGCCGGGGTTATCCGCTACCTGACGCGCCGCCGCGCGAGCCAGCTGGTTAGATTTACCCTCGACGAAGTTATCAAACGTATGTTTCACATTGACGTTGGAGCGATAGGTCGGTTCTGCCGGCGCCGGCACGTTATCCCAGCCTGGACGCACGATAGTCGGGGCAACGCGCGCCGTCTGAACCTGCTGCGCAGGGGCGACCGCGGCAACGCTTACCGCGCCTCTCTGCATCTGAACGGCAGGCTTCGCGCCGACTTCAAAGCGCAGCTGTGGGGCATCCGCACCGCAAAAATCATTGAGGAGTCCATTGATATTATTGAGGTATTTATCCCTTACCCAATCGAGCACAAAACGGTTTGGCGCATACAGTGCCAGCGTGTTATCGCTCAACTCCGCCTGCAAAGGGCGTATCCACATGCTGAATTCTGTGGCTGGTAACTCATCCTGCAATCGGGCAAGACACTGCTGCCAAAGCGAAAGTGACACGGCGGACTCCACTCGAACAAAAATCGATATATAAAGAGAAACTGAAACAATCGTGATTGTTGGCACACGTCGACAAGACCCTGCATAGCCGAAAAGCCCCTGCACAAAAGGGGTGACGTGCGAACCGCTATCTGCGGTTATTACCCGATGCGGATCTCTGGATCCCGATCGGGACCGGGGATCATAGCCTAAACTGAGAAAGAGATCTTGTGTTTCTCAACAGATTCTTCCCGATTTATCCACAGGAAGGATCGAAGCTGGATAAGTGTAATCGATCCTGGCTGGAGTGAAGCACGATTTCAGCCGCATATTGGAAAAATTAATGAGCTACGCGGGTTTTGAGCCTAATCGATCTAACAAAGATCCTTTACGATCCTTGCGCTTTATCCACCAGGTCGTATAATCCCCCACCCGGCGCGTAATGCCCGTTTTCCGCAGCGCGCCATCGCCTGTTTTTTGTGCGGCAAGGTGCGAGAAATAAGGAAAGAGAATTGACTCCGGAGTGTACAATTATTACAATCCGGCCTCTTTAATCACCCACGCTGAGGCGTAGGCCGTTCGAAATTCGTTCGGATTTACGCGAAAGTCAGTGAAATTATTCAAGTTTAGGTAGAAATCGCCATGAAACGCACTTTTCAACCGTCTGTACTGAAGCGCAACCGTTCTCACGGCTTCCGTGCTCGTATGGCTACTAAAAATGGTCGTCAGGTTCTGGCACGTCGTCGTGCTAAAAGCCGCGCTCGTCTGACCGTTTCCAAGTAATAAAGCTAACCCTGAGTGGTTAAGCTCGCATTTCCCAGGGAGTTACGTTTGTTAACTCCCAGTCATTTCACTTTCGTCTTCCAGCAGCCATTACGGGCTGGCACGCCGCAAATCACCATCCTCGGCCGCCAAAATTCGCTGGGGCATCCCCGCATCGGTCTTACCGTCGCCAAAAAAAACGTTAAGCGTGCGCATGAACGCAATCGGATCAAACGTCTGACGCGTGAAAGCTTCCGTTTACGTCAACATGAACTCCCGCCAATGGATTTCGTGGTGGTGGCGAAGAAAGGGGTTGCCGACCTCGATAACCGTGCTCTCTCGGAAGCGTTGGAAAAATTATGGCGCCGCCACTGTCGCCTGGCTCGCGGGTCCTGATAGGCCTGATTCGGGTCTATCAGCGCCTGATTAGTCCGCTACTCGGGCCGCACTGCCGTTTCACGCCAACCTGTTCTCAATACGGAATTGAGGCATTGCGCAGGTTTGGATTGATAAAAGGCAGTTGGTTGACGGTGAAACGCGTATTAAAATGCCACCCTTTACACCCTGGTGGTGACGATCCCGTCCCGCCTGGACCATTTGATACCAGAGAACACTAACGATGGATTCGCAACGCAATCTTCTTATCATCGCTTTGTTGTTCGTGTCTTTCATGATCTGGCAAGCCTGGGAGCAGGATAACAATCCTCAGCCTCAGCAGCAGACCACGCAGACAACGACCACAGCAACGGGTAGCGCCGCCGACCAGGGCGTACCGGCCAGTGGCCAGGGGAAACTGATTACGGTAAAAACCGATGTGCTTGACCTGACCATCAACACCCGCGGTGGTGATGTTGAGCAGGCGCTGCTTCTGGATTATCCGAAAGAGCTGAAATCAACTGAGCCATTCCAGCTTCTGGAAACTTCGCCGCAGTTTACCTATCAGGCGCAGAGCGGTTTAACCGGTCGTGATGGCCCGGACAATCCGGCAAACGGACCGCGTCCGTTGTATAACGTCGATAAAGATGCGTTTGTGCTGGCTGATGGCCAGAACGAAATCGTCATTCCACTCACGTACACCGATAAAGCAGGCAACGTATTCACCAAAACCTTCACCCTGAAGCGTGGTGAATATGCGGTGAACGTCGGCTATAGCGTAGAGAACGCCAGCGAAAAACCGCTGGAAATCTCAACCTTTGGCCAGTTGAAGCAAACCGCCAACCTGCCGACGCATCGCGACACCCAGACCGGTGGCCTGACTACCATGCACACCTTCCGTGGCGCGGCGTACTCAACGTCTGAAACGAAGTACGAAAAATATAAATTCGATACTATCGTTGATAACGAAAACCTGAACGTCAGCACCAAAAACGGTTGGGTTGCCATGCTGCAGCAGTACTTTACTACCGCATGGGTTCCGCAGAACAACGGCACTAACAACTTCTATACCGCGAACCTTGGCAACGGTCTTGTGGCTATCGGCTACAAATCTCAGCCGGTTCTGGTCCAGCCGGGTCAAACCGACAAGCTGGAAAGCACCCTGTGGGTCGGCCCGGCCATTCAGGACAAAATGGCCGCCGTTGCGCCGCATCTTGACCTGACCGTCGACTACGGCTGGCTGTGGTTTATCTCTCAGCCGCTGTTCAAGCTGCTGAAATGGATCCACAGCTATCTGGGCAACTGGGGCTTCTCCATCATCGTCATTACCTTTATCGTTCGTGGCATCATGTACCCGCTGACCAAAGCGCAGTACACCTCCATGGCGAAGATGCGTATGCTGCAGCCGAAGATTCAGGCAATGCGCGAGCGTCTGGGCGACGACAAGCAGCGTCAGAGCCAGGAGATGATGGCCCTGTATAAAGCGGAGAAGGTTAACCCACTGGGTGGCTGCTTCCCGCTGATTATCCAGATGCCAATCTTCCTTGCGCTGTACTACATGCTGAGCGCCTCGGTTGAACTGCGTCATGCGCCGTTTATCCTGTGGATCCACGACCTGTCTGCGCAAGACCCGTACTACATCCTGCCGATCATCATGGGCGCGACGATGTTCTTCATTCAGAAGATGTCTCCGACTACCGTGACCGACCCGATGCAGCAGAAGATCATGACCTTTATGCCGGTCATCTTTACGGTGTTCTTCCTGTGGTTCCCGTCTGGTCTGGTGGTTTACTATATCGTCAGCAACCTGGTCACCATTATTCAGCAGCAGCTGATTTACCGTGGTCTGGAGAAGCGTGGTCTGCATAGCCGCGAGAAGAAAAAATCCTGATACTCTTGAATTATTTTGAGTATTTACGGTAACGTTAATGCCAGAGAAGGCGGTCAATAGACCGCCTTTTTTACATCTACATAGAGAGTCACCATGAGCCATAACGACACTATCGTCGCCCAGGCAACCCCACCGGGACGCGGTGGTGTGGGCATCCTGCGCATCTCTGGCCTGAAGGCGCGCGACGTTGCGCAGGCGGTGCTGGGCAAGCTGCCGAAACCGCGCTATGCCGACTACCTGCCGTTTAAAGACAGCGACGGCAGCGCGCTGGATCAGGGTATTGCCCTGTGGTTCCCCGGCCCGAACTCCTTTACTGGTGAAGACGTGCTGGAGCTTCAGGGCCATGGCGGCCCTGTTATTCTCGACCTGCTTCTGAAACGTATTCTGACGCTTCCGGGTGTGCGCATCGCCAGGCCCGGCGAGTTCTCCGAGCGCGCGTTTTTGAACGATAAGCTCGATTTAGCCCAGGCCGAAGCGATTGCTGACCTGATCGACGCCAGCTCCGAGCAGGCGGCTCGTTCAGCGCTGAATTCGCTGCAGGGCGCATTCTCTACTCGCGTCAACCATCTGGTGGAAGCGCTGACTCACCTGCGCATCTACGTCGAAGCAGCCATTGATTTTCCGGACGAAGAGATCGACTTCCTCTCCGATGGTAAAATCGAAGCCCAGCTTAACGCGGTTATCGCCGATCTCGACGCCGTGCGCGCCGAGGCGCGCCAGGGCAGCCTGCTGCGCGAAGGGATGAAGGTGGTCATTGCCGGGCGGCCGAACGCCGGGAAATCAAGCCTGCTAAACGCGCTGGCGGGCCGGGAAGCGGCTATCGTCACCGATATTGCCGGAACCACCCGCGACGTTCTGCGCGAGCATATCCACATTGACGGTATGCCGCTGCACATCATTGATACCGCCGGCCTGCGCGATGCGAACGACGAGGTCGAGCGCATCGGCATCGAGCGTGCCTGGCAGGAGATTGAACAAGCCGACCGCGTACTGTTCATGGTCGACGGCACCACCACCGGTGCGACCGATCCGGCGGATATCTGGCCAGATTTTATCGCCCGTCTGCCGAAAAATTTGCCGATTACCGTGGTGCGCAACAAAGCGGATATTACCGGCGAAACGCTGGGGTTGAGCGAAGTAAATGACCACTCACTTGTCCGCCTTTCGGCGCGTACCGGCGAGGGCGTAGACGTGCTGCGCAATCATCTCAAGCAGAGCATGGGTTTTGAGACCAATATGGAAGGCGGCTTTCTGGCGCGCCGTCGCCACCTGCAGGCGCTGTCCGATGCCGCAGAGCATCTGCAGCAGGGTAAAGCGCAGCTGCTGGGCGCCTGGGCTGGCGAGCTGCTGGCGGAAGAGCTGCGCCTGGCCCAGCAGAACCTGAGCGAAATCACCGGTGAGTTTACCTCCGACGACCTGCTGGGGCGCATTTTCTCCAGTTTCTGTATTGGTAAGTAATCTCAGTTTGTGAGCATTGACTAACCCGCCTTAACGTCCTGTTAAAGCGGGTTTATTATTTTCCCTTTACGTCTTCACGGCACAGCGCTTTCTCTATTACCCTTATCGATACCCTCGCTTTACTCGTACCGGATACCACCATGTTGAGTGATTACACCCTGATTGATACCGTACCTTCTGCGGAAGACTTTTGCCGCCTGCGCATCATTTCTGGTATGTCCCCGCGCCCGCTGGAAGGCGCCCGCGCGGGTCTGCCGCATAGCTGCTACGGGGTGCATATCCTCTATGAGGGCGTGCCCGTTGGGATGGGGCGCATCGTCGGCGACGGCGCGCTGAACTTTGAAATCGTCGACGTCGCCGTTGATCCCGCTCATCAGGGAAAAGGGCTTGGTCGCCAGATCATGCAAAAAATTGTCGCCTGGCTGGATGAAAACGCGTTTAAAGGGGCATACGTCTCGCTGGTGGCGGATGTTCCCGAGCTGTACGCAAAATTTGGGTTTTCCAGCGTCAGGCCAGAAAGTGAAGGTATGGCAAAGATCTGGAAATAACGTCGCTGATAAAGAAGCATCCGGGGATGCGGTATCCCGCGGATGCCAGTCGATGCGCTTAACGATTAAATAAAATCGGCAGCGCGAAAAGCGTCCAGCGCGACGCGCTTTTGCTCGCTGGTCATCGGGCGCAGCGGGCGGCGCGGATCGCCGACGTCAATACCGTGCAGCTGCATCGCCAGCTTCCCGGCCGCAACGCCGCCGTACTGAACCAGGACGCGAATAATTGCGATAACCTTATCCATACAGGCAGCAACATCCTGATGGTCTCCCCGGTTAAAGCTGTCGATCAGACGATGATAGAGCGGCGCCGCATAGTTATAAGTACTGCCAACCGCGCCGACGGCGCCGCAGGCCAGGCCTGCCGGTAAAAACTCATCCACGCCGAACGGAATATCGAACTGGCGATTGTTGACGCGCAGGCAGCGCTGGAACTCATACATATCCGCGGAGTTAAACTTCATACCGGACAGGTTCGGGATTTTATCCGCTGCCGCGATCAGGAACTGCTCCATATCCAGGCTCAGACCCGACATGCCGGAGTGGTAGTAATAGAAGCCTTTTGACGGCGCGGCGGCGGCGATAATACGGCAATATTCCACCAGATCGTCGACGGTTGACGGTTTGAAGAAGCACGGTCCGATGACCGAGGTGGCAAAAATATCCAGGGTTTCAGCATGGCGGCTGAGCTCCAGCGCATCGGCGATGCTGAGAGCCCCGGTGTGTAGCGTAATGCTTAATTGTCCCTGGCTTGCCGCGACCCAGCGCTCGGCAATTTTTTTACGCTCTTCTACGGAACAGTGGATGCCTTCTCCGGTCGTCCCACAGACGTAAGCACCTTTAACGCCCTGCGCAATCAGATGCTCGGCAATCCGATCGATAACGGGGTAGTTGACTTCGCCGTTGGCATCAAAAGGCGTATGGGGGGCGGCAATAAGACCTGTTAACTTTGTCATGTAATCCTCGAATGGTGTTTTTCTTCTTAAATTAATTAATTTTGAAGTATTACTCCATCCTAGGGGCTAACGATGCCGGTTGCAACAGGTTACCGGCAGGGGGAAAAAACGGGAGTATCAGATTGTGACGAATCGCACTAAATTCGCTCTACTTAAGCATGGACAGAGCATCCATCGTTCGCAGTTTATTCGCGCGGGCGGCTTCCGGATCTCTCTGCACCAGCAGCGTATAAATGAGATCCAGAACGAAGAGCTGCGCCGTTTTAGTGCCGATAGAGTCACCCTGCAGGCGCCCCTGTCGGTTGCCGTTAATGAGCGTAATATCAGCGACTTTACTCAATGGCGATCCGAGGTTATGCGTTAAGGCGACGGTGGTGGCTCCAGCCTGCCTTGCCAGATCGAGGGCGTGCGCGGTTTCCGGCGAATGTCCGGAGTGGCTGATGCCGATGGCGACATCGCCAACCTTGAGCAGCGCGGCCTGCATATACATAAAGTGATTATTTGTTAAGGCATCGACGCGCAGCCCGATTCGCATCAGCTTATGCTTCATCTCCTCGGCGGTCAGTCCGGAAGCGCCAACGCCAAAGATATAGGCGCAATTACAAGTATGCAGCGCCTCCACGACCCGTTCCACCTGCTCCATATCCAGCAGATTTAGCGTTTCCGAAAGCACGGTCGAGATGGCGCCCTGGAGCTTCAGGCCGATGGTGTGCGCATCGTCGGTTTTCTGAATTTCAGCCTCCAGCAGCGTGCTGTTGTCATCGCTATCGTTCATGGCCAGCTCAATGGCCAGTTCCATTTTGAAGTTCTGAAAACCTTTATAGCCCAGCTGTCGACAGAAACGGATCACCGATGCTTCGCCCGCGTTCACTTCCTCTGAGAGATCGGCAATCGAAAGCTGAGTCACCTTATGCGGGGAAGCGATCACATACTGCGCGATGCTTTTCCCGACGCGGGTCATACTGCTTTGCATCGCCCCCAGGGTATCAAGTATTTTCCCGGCTTTGACCGGCGAAGTCGGAGTCGTCATCTCTTCCCTACTGTTTACGCGATTATCAGGCGCTCATGATGGAGGACAGTTCAGCGCCAGGCAATATGGTTTTTTAAAAAACGCCGTGGTGATGCGGCTATCCCCGGCGCGGCAAAAACATATTACGTCTCATCGCGTGAGTCAGATCGCCTTTTTTCATTCCCCCTCGCCTGTGACCATGATCTTGTTCACATATCTCATGCAAAGCCCTTGTGGTGTTTAACTTCTAAAAAATACATTAATTGGAGTTTAACTTCATTCGGGTGCGCGGCACCCTGCTTTTTTTTGGCCCTACAGCATAAAAACGTTGCTCATCACAGGAGAGCATATGAGTGAAATAATAAGTACCAAACCATGGTATAAGCACCTCAATAAGTCGCAGTGGCGGGCGTTTTCCGCAGCCTGGCTGGGCTATTTACTGGATGGTTTTGATTTCGTTTTAATTGCTCTGGTGCTCACCGAAGTACAAAGCGAATTCCAGCTCACCACGGTACAGGCGGCGAGTATTATCTCGGCGGCGTTTATCTCCCGCTGGTTCGGCGGTTTGCTGCTGGGGGCGATGGGTGACCGCTATGGCCGCCGCCTCGCGATGGTCAGCAGTATTATTCTTTTCTCCGTCGGTACGCTGGCCTGCGGCTTTGCGCCTGGATACACCTCCATGTTTATCGCCCGTATGGTGATTGGAATGGGAATGGCCGGAGAGTACGGCTCCAGCGCCACCTATGTGATTGAAAGCTGGCCAAAACACTTGCGAAATAAAGCCAGCGGCTTCCTGATTTCCGGCTTTTCCGTCGGCGCTGTCGTAGCGGCGCAGGTTTACAGTCTGGTGGTCCCCTTGTGGGGCTGGCGCGCGTTGTTCTTCCTCGGCATTCTGCCGATTATTTTCGCGCTGTGGCTGCGTAAAAATATTCCGGAAACGGAAGACTGGACAGAGCGCCAGACGAAAAAAACGCCGGTGCGGACGATGGTGGATATCCTCTATCGCGGTAAATATCGCGCCATGAATATGCTGATGACGCTGGCCGCAACGGCCGCGCTCTGGTTCTGCTTCGCCGGAAACCTGCACAATCCGCTCGTGGTGATTGCGCTGGCGCTCGTCTGCACCATCATTTTCATCAGCTTTATGGTACAGAGCAGCGGAAAACGTTGGCCGACCGGCGTGATGCTGATGGTTGTCGTTCTGTTCGCCTTTCTCTACTCCTGGCCTATACAGGCGCTGTTGCCGACCTATCTGAAAACCGAGCTGGCATACGATCCGTCGACGGTCGCGAAGGTGCTCTTCTTTAGCGGATTCGGCGCAGCCGTCGGCTGCATCGTCGGCGGTTTCCTCGGCGACTGGCTGGGCACGCGAAAAGCCTACGTTTACAGCCTGCTGGCATCGCAGGTTCTGATTATTCCGGTCTTCGCCATCGGCGGCTCCAGCCTCTGGGGTCTGGGCATCCTTCTCTTCTTCCAGCAGATGCTGGGTCAGGGGATTGCCGGGATCTTACCGAAATTGATCGGCGGCTACTTCGACACCGACCAGCGCGCTGCCGGTCTGGGTTTCACCTATAACGTAGGCGCCCTGGGCGGGGCGGCTGCGCCGGTCCTCGGCGCGCTGGTCGCACAGCACATGCATCTGGGTACGGCGCTGGGGTCGCTCTCCTTCGGACTGACGTTTGTGGTGATCCTGCTGATTGGTCTGGATATGCCGTCCCGAGTACAGCGCTGGATTCGCCCGGAAGCGCTACGTACCCATGACGCTATTGATGGTAAACCGTTCAGCGGCGCACTGGTTGGTCACGACAAAGCGAACGCTCCGCTTTGCGATAAACACTAAATTCATGCGCCCGGCTCTGTCGGGCGCAAACGGAAGTAAGGGATAGTGCTATGTCTTTATTTGATGATTTGGATAGTAACGTTAAACAATTGGGTGGCCTCATTGTCTCCTGCCAGCCGGTACCGGGTAGCCCGTTAGATAAACCTGAAATCGTCGCGGCTATGGCGCTGGCGGCGGTCAATACGGGGGCGGTCGCAGTACGAATTGAAGGCCTTAACAACCTGAAGGCGACCCGCGAGCTGATTTCAGTACCGATTATTGGCATCATCAAGCGCGATCTGCCGGACTCGCCGGTGCGCATTACGCCATTTCTGGAAGATGTAGACGCGCTGGCGCAGGCGGGGGCGGATATTATCGCCTTCGACGGTACGGATCGCCCGCGTCCGGTTGGCGTTAAGGCAATGATTGACCGAATTCATCAGCGTGGCTGCGCGGCGATGGCAGACTGCTCCAGCCTGGAGGACGGGACTGAGTGCCACAATCTTGGCGCAGACATTATCGGGACAACGATGTCCGGGTATACCACGGATGCGGTACCTACCGAACCGGATTTCCCGCTAGTGCAGGCGCTGAGCGCCAAAGGATACCGGGTCATTGCCGAAGGCCGATTTAACTCCCCGGCGCTGGCGGCGCAGGCGATAAAGCACGGCGCATGGGCGGTGACCGTCGGCTCCGCCATTACACGTCTGGAACACATCTGCCAGTGGTACCGCGATGCGCTGACTGAGGCTGCGCTATGACCACGCTGGCAATTGATATCGGCGGCACCAAGCTGGCCGCCGCGCTGGTCGATACTCAGCATCGCGTGCTGGAAAAACAGACGCTGCCAACGCCAGCCAGCAAAACGCCGGCGGCGCTAACGGAAGCGTTACGCGAGCTGGTTGCGTCTTTCGCAGGCCGGCCCCGGCAGGTAGCGGTCGCCTCCACGGGCATTATTGGTCACGGCGTTCTGACGGCGTTAAACCCGGATAACCTTGGCGGGCTGGCGCAGTTTCCTCTTAGGGACACGCTGGCGCAGCTAACGGGGCTGCCGTGCCTGGCGGTGAACGATGCGCAGGCGGCAGCCTGGGCCGAATATCATGCTCTGGCTGTCGATGCGAGCGAGATGGTCTTCATCACCATCTCTACCGGCGTGGGCGGCGGTATCGTCTGCCACGGTAAGCTCTTGTCCGGCAAGGAGGGGCTGGCCGGACATATCGGCCATACGCTGGCTGACCCGCACGGCCCGCGCTGCGGCTGCGGGCGTATTGGCTGCGTGGAGGCTATTGCATCCGGAAGGGGGATCGCCGCGCTGGCAACCGACGATCTGCAGGGAATGACGGCCAAAACCATTTTTGCTCTTTCGCAGAGCGGCCATTCCCAGGCGACATCCTTAGTTCACCGTTCGGCGCAAACCATCGCCCGGCTGATTGCCGACATGAAGGCCAGCTATAACTGCCAGTATGCCGTCCTGGGCGGCAGTATCGGGCTGGCGCCCGGCTATATTCCCCTGGTTGAAAGATATCTGGCGCAGGAGCCTGCGGTATATCACACCCCTATTGTAGCCGCACACTATCAGCATGATGCCGGGCTGATTGGCGCGGCGTTGTTAGCAGAGGACAAAGCATTATGATTATCGGCGATATCCATCACCCGGAATGCGCAGGACTATCACCCGTTCTGCTTGAGGCTGTGAGGCTGGCCGTTAAGGCCCAACCGCAGCAGTGTGAACCCGGGCGTTATGATTTACAGGGCGATGATATTTATATGAACGTCATGCGCTTCGCTACGCAGCCGGCGGAAAGTAAAAAAGCGGAGCTGCACAAAAAATTTATTGATATTCAGATCCTGCTGGAAGGCGAAGAAACAATCCATTATGGCGTGGTCGATAGCGCCCGGGAGTGCGAAACATGGCACCACGAGGACGACTACCGGCTATGTTCAACCATTGCCGACCAGCAGCAGGTAGTGCTGAAGCCCGGTATGTTTGCCATTTTCTTGCCGGGAGAGCCGCATAAGCCGGGCGTGCAGGGCGCAGAGAGCGTTGAGATAAAAAAAGCGGTGATTAAAGTTAATCACGCGCTGCTGGCCTGACAAACCTTCGCCGCCCGCCAGACCCGCTGGCGGGACGGTATCCCCTGAATCAAACCCACCATACCGATTTATCCGGGCATGAAAAGTGTCTCTTGCGTCTCCCGTTTCCTCTCAGGAAAACATTGTTGTCCAAATGGCAACTCGTACTACCGCACGAACCCCACTATGCTTTACGGCAATCTTATGTGAGGGGTTCTATGGCACGCTTTCTTATCTGCAGTTTTGCGCTGGTTCTGCTTTATCCATCCGGCATCGATATGTATCTGGTCGGCCTGCCGCGCATTGCGCAGGATCTGGGGGCCAGTGAAGCGCAGCTGCACATCGCCTTTTCAGTTTACCTGGCAGGAATGGCCGCGGCGATGCTGTTTGCTGGCCGTATAGCCGACAAATCCGGCCGGAAGCCGGTGGCAATTTTCGGCGCCGTCGTTTTCCTGCTGGCCTCTCTTCTTTGCTCGCAGGCGCAGGGCAGCGCCCATTTCCTGGCCGGGCGTTTTATTCAGGGGATTGGCGCGGGCAGCTGCTACGTGGTCGCCTTTGCGGTATTGCGCGATACCCTGGACGATCGCCGCCGGGCAAAAGTGCTTTCTCTCCTTAACGGTATTACCTGCATTATTCCGGTTCTGGCCCCGGTAATCGGTCATCTGATTATGCTGAAATTCCCCTGGCAGAGCCTGTTCTATACCATGAGCGGCATGGGGGCTCTGGTGGGATTGCTGTCGATATTTGTGTTGCGGGAAACGCGACCAACATCCGTTCCGCACGCGGCAAAGCAGCAAAATATCGTCCCGGAGTCGCTGCTCAATCGCTTTTTCCTCAGCCGAATCGTGATGACTACTCTGAGCGTGACGGCTATTCTGACCTACGTTAACGTCTCACCGGTGCTGATGATGGAGGTGATGGGCTTCGATCGCGGTACCTATTCCATGACCATGGCGCTTATGGCGCTCGTGAGCATGGTGGTTTCGTTTTCGACGCCGTTTGCTCTGACGCTATTTAAACCCCGCACGCTCATGCTGACCTCACAGGCGCTGTTCTTTAGCGCGGGCGTGCTGCTGAGTCTGTCCACCAGCCAGACGGTGACGATGCTGGGGCTGGGACTGATTTGCGCAGGGTTCTCCGCAGGCTTTGGCGTGGCGATGAGTCAGGCCCTCGGGCCATTCACCCTGCGCGCTGGCGTAGCGAGTTCAGTTTTAGGGATAGCTCAGGTTTGCGGCTCTTCTCTGTGGATTTGGCTGGCGGCCATCATCGGACTCAGCGCGATGAATATGCTGATCGGGATACTTATTGCCTGTAGCATAGTGAGCATTGTTCTGATTATGGTCGCCTCTCCGGCGCGGGCCGCGCAACGCTATGAAGAAACCCCTGTCGAGTCTCGATCTTAATCTGCTGCTCTGCCTGCAGCTCTTAACTCAGGAGCTCAGCGTCACCCGCACGGCGAAACGGATGAACGTCTCGCCGTCAGCGGTAAGCAAATCGCTGGCCAAGCTGCGCGCCTGGTTTGACGATCCGCTGTTTGTCAAAACGCCTCTGGGGCTATCGCCCACGCCGCTGATGAGCAGTATGGAGCAGGATCTGGCGGACTGGATGCAGATGGGCAATCAGATCCTTGATAAGCCTCATCACACTATGCCCAGCGGGCTAAAGTTTGAGCTGGCGGCAGAGTCGCCGCTGCTGATGATCCTCCTCAATACGCTTTCGCAGCGGATTTACCAGCGCTATCCTCAGGCGCTGATCCGCCTGCGTAACTGGGATTACGATTCGCTGGATGCGATTATTCGCGGTGAAGTCGATATCGGATTTTGCGGCAGGGAAACACATCCTCGCTCCCGGGAGCAGCTTAGCCTGCTGCCCTGGTATATTGATTTTGAAATCCTGTTTACCGATCTCCCGCAGGTATGGCTGCGCGCCGATCATCCCGCGCTGAGCGAAGAGTGGAATCTGGACACGTTCTTGCGCTATCCGCACATTAATATTTGCTGGGAACAAAGCGACACCTGGGCGCTGGACGATGTCCTGCAGGATCTGGGACATAAACGCACCGTGGCGCTGACCGTTCCGGGTTTTGAGCAGTCGTTATTTATGGCCGCTCAGCCCAATCATACAATGCTGTCCACCGCTCCGCGTTACTGCCAGCGTTACAATCAGCAGCACCACCTGCCGCTGGTTTGCTTACCTCTGCCGCTGGAACCGTCGCAGCTGGAGAAAATACGCGTCCCCTTTACCCTTCTTTGGCATAAGCGCAACAGTTATAACCCGAAGATCGTCTGGCTACGGGAAACGCTCAGGCAGCTCTACGCCGAACCGCTATAGCTCCCGGTTTGCCCCCCTTTGCGCAATAAATTGTAAAATTCACGCAATTTCCCTTTTCAAGAGATGATTTCCACATTAAAACCTGGTAATTCTGAGCGATAATATCATTTGCAGTTTTTATCATTGACCATTAATCACGGAGCGAAGAATGGCAACGCATTTTGCAAGAGGGATACTCAACACCCGGGAGCCGCTATCCACACGCCTGTCAGCGGCCTGTCATCAATCCGCCAGACGCCTGCCTGAGTACCGACAAAGCCGATATCGCGCATCCCGGTCACTCCTCGCAGAACTCCTCTTTATGTTGTACGGCATCAGTGAACTCCCCGAAATTATTGACGAAGAGAATGGAAAACCGGCTTTTCGCGACGAACATCTCCCGCGTTTCTCCATCTCCTATGCCGGAAATATCGTCGGCGTTGCCTTAACCACCGAAGGCGATTGCGGCCTGGATATGGAATTGCCGCACGCTTCCCGCGCGTTACATGCATCGCACGATACGGAACGTTACGTATTTAACAGTAATGAGCGAATATGGATTAGCAATCAGCACGATCCTGACGAAGCGCGCGCGCAGCTTGATGCGTTACGCAAAAGCGTGATGAAGCTGACCGGCGAAACCGCCTTGAACCTGCAGCTTCTCCCGGGCTCCGGACGGTTGCGGACAAGCGGGACGCAGTCAATCGAAGCCGTCTGCGACGCCGAAACGGTGCTGGTCTGGTCTATTGCCGCCAGCCCGGATATTGGCCAGCTAAAAGTCTGGGAATATAACGCGAAAGAGGGTTGGCGCAGCCTGCCTGACGCGCAGGCCCGTGCTAAAGAACCATCCGCCCGGCTGATGCGCTTCACCAGTTTACCGGTAGAAAAAGCCTTCTCCCTCAACTGACCGGTGTTCCCGGCCATCATGATGCAAAGGAGCAATCATGTCTGATACGTTGAAAGTTGTTACGTTACTCGGAAGTCTGCGCAAAGGCTCTTTTAATGCCATGGTCGCACGTACCCTGCCCGGCATCGCGCCTGCGGGTATGGAAGTTTCCGCGTTACCATCCATTGGCGATATTCCTCTCTATGATGCCGACGTGCAGCAGGAAGAGGGTTTCCCACAAAGCGTTCAGGATATCGCGCAGCAAATTCGTGAGGCGGATGGCGTGGTTATCGTTACGCCGGAATATAACTACTCGGTGCCCGGCGGCCTGAAAAACGCCATCGACTGGCTGTCTCGTCTCCCGGAACAACCGCTATCCGGCAAGCCGGTTCTGATCCAGACCTGCTCTATGGGGGCCATTGGCGGCGCGCGCTGCCAGTATCATCTGCGTCAGATTCTGGTATTCCTCGACGCGATGGTGATGAATAAGCCCGAGTTTATGGGCGGCGTGATTCAGAATAAAGTGGATCCGCAGGAGGGGAAAGTTGTCGATCAGGGCACGCTCGATCATCTGACCGGGCAGCTTAGCGCTTTTGCCGAGTATATTCAGCGAGTTAAGGCCTGAATAAAAAGGGATGTCACCCCGCCCCTCTCCCTCGCGGAGAGGGTGTAAATGCTAAAGCCCTTTTCACAGAAAAGGGCTTACTGTTTATTTCGCGTCAATAAACACAATCTTCAGCACGAACAGCAGTGAAACTACAATAACGCACGGGCTGAGATCGCGCAGCCGACCGGTGCCAATCTTCATCACGCAATAAGAGATAAAGCCTAAGGCAATACCTTCTGTAATGGAGAAGCTAAACGGCATCATCACGGCGGTAATAAACGCAGGAACGGATTCGGTTAAATCATCCCACTTCACGCGCGCCAGGCTGGACGTCATCAGGACGCCAACGTAAATCAGCGCGCCGGCTGCGGCATAAGGAGGGACCATGCCCGCCAGCGGCGACAGGAAGATCACCAGCAGGAACAAAATGCCCACCACCACGGCGGTTAAGCCGGTACGGCCGCCCACGGAAACCCCAGAGGAAGATTCAATATAGGCAGTGACGGAAGAGGTACCGATAAAAGACCCCGCAACGGAGGATACGCTATCGACAAACAGCGCCTGCTTCATACGCGGGAACTTGCCCTTAGCATCGGCCAGGCCGGCCTTGTCGGTTACGCCGATCAGGGTGCCGGAGGAGTCGAACAGGTTCACCAGCATAAACGAGAAGATCACTCCTGCCAGGCCAAGATTCAGCGAACCTGCCAGGTCAACATGGCCAATGACCGTCGTTACGCTCGGCGGCATGGAAACGATGCCGCTGTAGTGAACGTCACCCAGCATCCAGCCCAGCAAAGTGGTGACCACGATAGAAACCAGCACCGCCGCGTGGATGTTGCGGGAAGCCAGAATAGCAATAATAAAGAAGCCAAGAATACCCAACAGCACGCTATGAGACGTCAGGTTGCCAATACTCACCAGGGTTTCCGGGTTGGCGACGATAACGCCCGCGTTTTTCAGGCCCATCATACCGATAAACAGGCCGATACCGCTGGTGATACCAATGCGCAGGCTAACCGGAATATTCGCAATCATCCAGTAGCGCACGCGGAAAATCGTCAGCAGGAGCAGGCCAACGGCGCCCCAGAAAATCGCGCCCATCCCGACCTGCCAGGGCAAGCCCATCGCCTGTACCACGACAAAAGCAAAGAAGGCGTTTAGCCCCATCGCCGGCGCCAGGGCCACCGGAAGGTTAGCGAACAGCCCCATCATGATGCTACCGAATGCAGCAATCAGACAGGTTGTGACGAAAACGGCGCTGGTATCCATACCCGCCACGCCGAGGATCTGTGGGTTAACGAAAACGATGTACACCATCGTCAGAAAGGTGGTGAAACCTGCAATCGCTTCGGTGCGTGCCGTCGTGCCGTGTTCACGCAGTTTGAACACGCGCTCCAGCAGACCCTGGCCAGAAGACTGGCTGGTTTGTTGTTGACTCATTATCGGTTTCCGAACAAAGGAGGGAAAATTCGTCGCTATCCTATACCAAAATGCGACAATAAGGGCGGTTGTGAGATACTTTTTTTCATCGATTTTGCTTATACGGCAACGATTGCGTCTCACAAATCAGCAAGACGAAAACGTTAACTTATTAAAATGGAAACGACATGACCCAACCAGAAGCAGTATTTTTCGACTGTGACGGCACGCTGGTCGACAGCGAGGTGATCTGCTCCCGCGCCTACGTTCACATGTTCAGGGAATTCGGCATTACGCTGGATTTAGAGGAGATTTTTAAGCGCTTCAAGGGCGTAAAGCTGTACGAGATTATCGACACCATTAACGCGGAGTACGGCGTTAATCTGGATAAGGCGACCCTTGAGCCGGTGTACCGCGATGAAGTCGCCCGCCTGTTTGATAGCGAACTGGAAGTCATCTCTGGCGCCCAGGCGCTACTGGACGCGGTCAGCGTGCCGATGTGCGTGGTCTCCAACGGTCCGGTGAGCAAAATGCAGCACTCTCTGGGTAAAACCGGAATGCTGCACCATTTTCCCGAGCGTCTTTACAGCGGCTATGATATTCAGCGCTGGAAGCCCGATCCGGCCCTGATGCTGCATGCCGCAAAAGCGATGAACGTTAACGTCGAAAACTGCATTCTGGTTGATGATTCCAGCGCAGGCGCGCAGTCAGGGATTGCCGCCGGAATGGAGGTGTTCTACTTCTGCGCCGATCCGCATAATAAGCCGATCGACCATCCGAAGGTGACGACCTTTACCCGCCTGGAAGAGCTACCTGAACTATGGCAAGCGCGCGGCTGGAATATAACGCGATAAACCCGGAGCGTAGCGCTATCAGGACGCGTCCCGCCTGCGCTACGCTGAAAGTGGATTACGGTTGTCTCAATTCCGCAGCCGCCGCTTTATCAGCCACTATCACCAGGGATGGATGCAGTTTCAGCACTGATGCCGGAACCCGCTCGCTGACTTCGCCTTCAATCACCTCTTGTAGCGCCCGCGCCTTTGCGGCGCCGCTGACGATAAGCAGCAGGTTTTTCGCCGCCATAACGCTTTTCGGCCCCATCGTGACGTAGCTATCCGGCACCGCAGAGAAGTCGCCGCCCATTTCGCCGTGAGCGACAAGGCCCACCATATCTCCGACGATAGGGACTTCCACCGTCGCATCGTGGAAGCGCGTGGTATTCGGCAAGTTACCGCAAAAATGGCCGTCGGCGCCGAGGCCCATCACCATCAGATCGAGGCCCCCTTCTTCCTGTAACCTCTGGTCGTGATGCATAAAATTTTCATGGCTGAGCTTGTGAATGTTCTCTTCCGGGATCTGAGCGGGAGTGAAAAACAGATTGCGCAAATTGGAAATGGTCACGCCTTCACGATCCTGTCCACGAAATGGGATCTCGTCAAAGTTGTAATAATGGACTTGAGAATAGAACGGTTTACCTTTAATCGCGGCCGTCAGATATTCATACATTTTTTTCGGCGTACTGCCTGCCGTCACCGCCAGATTCACCCTGCGCGGCGCGGTGATATAGCCCAGAACGTGATGGCTGGCGACCAGGCTCATCTCCGCATAATCTTCCGTCACGATTAATTTCATATTGTCTCCCTCAAGGTATTGAAGATAAGGAGCCAGCAAACTGGCCCCTTAATTTTATTTGAACAACTTCTGAACGAACTCGGCGTAGGCCGGGCGCCAGACGTCCATTTCATGGTTGAGGCCCGGATACTCATGGTAATCAAAGTTGATTTTCTGCTTCTCCAGCTCCGCTTTCAGGCCGGCGATATCTTTACCGGTGACCACGTCTTTCTCACCCACGACGACGGTAAAGTTACGCAGCTGCTTGTTGATCGCCTGCGGCTGGTTTAGCTGTGCTTCAACGCCGGCATCCGGTACCGTCGTTGTCGTTACGCCGCTGAAGGTTGCCAGCCAGCCGAAGCTCTCCAGATGGTTCATTACGGAGACCAGCGCCTGATAACCGCCCTGCGACAGCCCGGCAAGCGCCCGGCCATCCGCGTCTTTACGCACGTTAAAGCGCTCATCAATCAGCGGAATAATATCGTTCATCAGCTCTTTATCAGCCGCTTTCGCATTCAGCGGATAGAAGGTTTTACGCCGCTCCTGCGGCGGGAAGTTTTCCGCAACCGCTTCAGGAATATCGGTTTCGGTATCCGGCACCACCACCAGCATGGGCTTGATTTTGCCTTCCGCCAGCAGGTTATCCATGATTTGCGGGATACGTCCCTGATCGATAGCCGACAGGCCGCTGTCGCCAAAACCGTGATAGAAGTAGAGCACCGGCAGCGGCTCGCCGCTACCGGTATAGCCTGGCGGCGTCCACACGTAGGCGCGACGCTCAGAATTCAGGGCCTTTGAGTGATAGGTCAGGGTTCGTAGCTCGCCGTGAGCCACCGCGCGATCGTCAAGAATGCTGCCGGGAACCAGAATCAGGCTGGTATTCACCTGTCGCTGCGGTTTTTGATAGCGGCTACCGGTGTCGACAGAACGGAATCCGTCGACATCGAAATAATATTCGTAAAGGTTCGGGGTCATCGCTTCGCTTTTCCATGTCCAGATCCCCTGCTCGTCTTTGGTCATATCATGGGAGACGAAGGTATCCGGCGTTGCCCCCGTTACCACGGATACCCGTTTTGCATCCGGGGCAAACAGGCGGAAGGTAATGCTCTTATCGCCGTTAACCTGGGTAATATACTGGCTGACCGGGATCGCCGCGCTCGGGGTGGCCGGGAATGGCGCGGCATGAGTGGTAAACGCAGCGCCTGCCAGCGCCAGAGCGAAGTAAATAGCATGTCGTTTCATCGATATTCCTCTTGAGAATTTGTCCTGACCGGAACCAGCCTTACCACCAGATTTCAGCCTGGGCGCCTACGGCAAACTGGTCGTTCTTACCGTCTTCAAAAATGCTGCGAGTATTGCTGTTGGCTGCCTTATCCAGGTCGATATCCTGCGCTTTAATATAAGTCGCATAGAAACGAATTTCCGGGCGGGAGGTCAGCATACTGGTATTCACTTTAAAGGTATGGAACAGGGTGGTTTTGTAGCCGGATTCGTTATATTTCTTGCCGGTGATATCTTTGTTCTGCTGCTTGAAATAGCCCAGCTCAACGCCGGTCTGGTTATATTTATCCCAAATCCAGGCCGGGCGCACGACGGCGCGAATAGACTCAAAATCAGAGTGCGCGCCGGTCTCGTAGCTGTAGACATCATTACCAAAAGAGTAAACGATGGCGTTCGCCAGAATGATGTCATCACTCAAATAGGTTTCTCCCTGAGAGGTCAAACGAACGGCGGTGCCGTTGGTGTGATCGCCATAGTATCTGCCGTTAAAGGTGGTATACGGGCTGGATCCCGCGTAGCGCGAGAAGCTGCTGGCGATGGAGTTATTTGCCAGCAGGAAGGAAAATTCGTTAAATCCGCCGTTATCAAACTTCTGCGTTAACGACGTTCCCGCCATCCAGGTATCTTTCCATTCATAATATCCATTATTACCTTCATTATATTTCTCAGATGAGCTCTGATTGGCCGCGACATAACGACCGCTGACCATCAGTGATGCTTTATCCCAAAGAGGGATCTCTTTATAACGAATATCAATAGTATTGGTGTTAATTTGCTGGCTTTTGGTCAACGTGCGGTTGTAGTCATCGACGTCCTCGCGCACCAGCGCGATATCAAATTTACCCGCGCCCACTTTCCAGTTTTCAAGACCAATGCCTGCTGCGGCATCGGTTCTCTGCGTTTTCCAGTCCAGCATCTGGATTTCAATTTTCGGCGCGCCGTGCTTACCCACCCAGAAATCCGCCTCCGGTGCGAATGGTAGGAAACCTTTGGTATTTACGTACATATCAGAGAACTGCATATAGTTCTCGCCGCCAGCGTTATCGCCAAACCAGCCGGAGGAATACTGCTGCCCGACGTTACCGTCAAGCATCACGATGGCATCAACCCGCTTATTGTCTTCCTGATAGACCCGCTGCTTAAGCTGTAAATCAAACCAGCCAGAGTATTCATTACCGAAGCGACCGAGCGAGCCAATCGCCCAGGACTTTGGTGAACCATGAGATGCGGTCCCCCAGCCGGAACGGTAATAGCCGTTATAGCTGAAGCCAATTTCATCCTTCACAAACTTGCTGAAATCCTTCATTGTCATCGAGCTATAAATGGACTCGCCATTCGCCGCGGGCTGTTCGTTTTTCACCAGAACCGCGGCTGGTTTTTCTGCGCCGCCGGCCGGTGCGGGAGCGCTGGCAACCTGCGTAGAAGCACGTTGTGTGTTGGTACCGGACTGCGTATTGGCGATCCAGATTTGATTTCTGGCTTTCTCTTCATCTTTATATTTTTTAAGTTCGGACTGCGTATCTTTAAGCGCCTTTTCCAGAAGCTCAAGGCGCTGTTCGACCGTTAGCGATTCCGCCAGAGCATGCGTCGGATAAGCAAGCGGCGCCATAATAAGTATGGCAGATGTAATCAGATTTTTTTTAAACATAAGTTCCCTTTATATAAAAATGAGTGCAATTGAATATCGCGAAAAAATAACACCCTGCGTGAAGGCATGGTGTATTCTCAGACATCCTTGCATCGCATAAAAAAACCTGAAGAAAACTCCCTGTATAAAACAGAGGCGATTTTCTTCAGGTTTTGCCCGCACGGCGGTAACAATCCCATTCATTTACTGCGGGTGGATTATTTGGCAAAAAAAAACCTGACATCACCCGGTTAACGGTGATGTCAGGTTTTGCCTGCTTACGCAGTAACAATCCAGCGTATTTATTCGGGCCCTGTAACGACAAGTCACCCGATTAATGAACCACATTGTTACGCTATAAAAATCAAACCACAATTGGCGAAATTATTATTTGTGATGAAAATCGCATCAATTTTTGCGAATAAAAAAATAGCCACTGCATTAATCATAACTAACTCTGATATATCCTTATATCAGAATTAGTCTCTGTGATTCATTACTCTTTAGGATCTTTTCCCGCCAGCAGTTTATCCAGTTCGTCGCCGCCAACGTGACGGAAATCCTGACCTTTAACGAAGTAGAAAATATATTCGCAGATATTCTGGCAGCGGTCGCCAATACGCTCAATCGAGCGGGCGCAGAACAGCGCGGTCAGGACGCTGGGAATAGTGCGCGAATCTTCCATCATATAGGTCATCAGCTGGCGCACGATGCCTTCATATTCCTGGTCGACTTTCTTATCTTCACGATAAATCCGCACCGCTTCATCAAGGTCCATACGGGCAAAAGCATCCAGCACATCGTGCAGCATCTGCACGGTATGGCGCCCCAGCGATTCCAGACTCACCAGCAGCGGCTGGTGCTGCTGGGAGAATTTTTCCAGCGCTGTGCGGCAGATTTTATCCGCAACGTCACCGATACGTTCCAGTTCGGCGATAGTTTTGATAATCGCCATCACCAGGCGCAGGTCGCTGGCGGTCGGCTGACGCTTGGCGATGATGCGTACGCAGGCTTCATCGATCGCCACTTCCATCATATTGACCTGCTTATCGCCGTCGATAACGCGCTTTGCCAGTTCGCTGTCCTGGTTATGCATCGCGGTGATAGCATCAGAAAGCTGCTGCTCCACCAGCCCACCCATGGTCATGACCTGGGTGCGGATGTACTCCAGTTCGGCATTGAACTGGCCGGAAATATGTTTATTAAGATTTAGGTTATCCATGGTATCTCCTGATTGCCCAATAGGTTAGAGCCTGAAAGCAGAAGGGCAATCAACCGTAGCGGCCAGTAATATAATCTTCAGTTTGCTTCTTAGCGGGTTTGGTAAACAGATCGTCCGTGTTGCTGAATTCAATCAGCTCGCCAAGATACATAAACGCCGTATGGTCGGAGCAACGCGCGGCCTGCTGCATGTTGTGGGTCACGATAACGACGGTGTAATCCTGTTTCAGTTCGGTGATCAGCTCTTCAATACGCCCGGTAGAGATCGGGTCCAGCGCCGAACAGGGCTCATCCAGCAGCAGCACTTCCGGACGAATAGCGATACCGCGCGCGATACACAGACGCTGCTGCTGACCGCCGGAGAGAGAATATCCGCTCTGATGCAGTTTATCTTTGGTTTCATTCCATAATGCGGCTTTGGTCAAAGCCCACTGCACTCGCTCGTCCATATCCGCGCGGGAGAGTTTCTCGAACAGACGCACGCCAAAGGCGATATTGTCATAGATAGACATCGGGAACGGCGTCGGCTTCTGGAATACCATGCCGACTTTGGCACGCAGCAGCGCGATATCCTGGGTATTGGTCAGAATATTATCGCCATCCAGCAGAATTTCACCTTCTGCACGCTGCTCCGGGTACAGCTCAAACATTTTGTTGAACGTACGCAGCAGCGTGGATTTACCGCAGCCTGACGGACCGATAAACGCCGTCACCTGGTTTTTTGTGATATCCAGGTTGATGTTTTTCAGGGCATGGAATTTTCCGTAGTAGAAGTTCAGGTTACGAACTGAAAGCTTACCCGGGGTCGTATTCACCATACTCATCTCGTTCTTTTCCTCGTTCGGCGCCGCGTTTCGCCGCGCCGCAAAAATTAACCGTGTTTATTCTTCGCGAAAATAACGCGCGCCAGAATGTTCAGCAGCAATACGCACAGGGTGATAATCAATACCCCGGCCCATGCCAGTTGCTGCCACTCCGCAAAGGGACTCATGGCAAATTTGAAAATCGTTACCGGCAGGTTAGCGATCGGCTGCATCATGTCGGTGCTCCAGAACTGATTGGAGAGCGCGGTGAACAGCAGCGGCGCCGTTTCCCCGGCGATACGGGCAATGGCCAGCAGGATACCGGTCATAATGCCGGAGACCGATGCTTTCAGGGTGATCGCAGAAATCATTCGCCACTTTGGCGTACCGAGCGCATAGGCCGCTTCGCGCAGGCTATCCGGCACCAGCTTCAGCATATTTTCAGTAGTACGAATCACGATAGGCACCTGCAGCAGCGCCAGCGCAATCACGCCCGCCCAGCCGGAAAAGTGCTGCATTTGCGCAACGACGATGGTGTATACAAACAGACCGACCACAATCGACGGCGCGGAAAGCAGGATGTCGTTAATAAAACGAATGACTTCAGCCAGCCAGGATTTACGGCCATATTCCGCCAGATAAATCCCCGCCAGAATGCCCAGAGGGGTACCGATAACCGTCGACCACAGGATCAACAATCCGCTACCTGCCAGGGCGTTCGCCAGACCACCGCCCGCCGTATTAGGCGGCGGCGTCATTTCGGTAAACAGCGCCAGGCTCATGCCGTCGATGCCGCGAGTGACGGTGGACATCAAGATCCAGATAAGCCAGAACAGACCAAACGCCATGGTCGCCATCGATAGCGTCAGGGCGAGGCGGTTTTTCATGCGGCGTTTCGCCTGCATTTTGCGACGGGATTCCGCCAGCTCTGCGGTGGTTTGTAATTCAATCGTCGCCATTAGCGTGCCCCCTCGTTCTTAGCCAGGCGCATGATCATAAACTTTGATGCGGCCAGAACAATAAAGGTGATAACGAACAGAATCAGACCCAGTTCCATCAAGGCTGCAACGTGCAGTCCGGTTTCTGCTTCGGCAAACTCATTCGCCAGCGCGGAGGTGATGCTGTTACCTGGCATATACAGCGAAGCGCTATCGAGCTGGTAGGTGTTGCCGATAATAAAGGTCACCGCCATGGTTTCCCCCAGCGCGCGCCCCAGTCCGAGCATCACCCCGCCAATCACGCCGTTTTTGGTAAAGGGCAGAACGATACGGCAGATAACTTCCCATGTTGTACAACCGATACCGTATGCGGACTCTTTCATCATTACCGGCGTCTGTTCAAAAACGTCACGCATAACGGCAGCGATGTAAGGAATGATCATGATGGCCAGAATGACGCCGGCCGCCAGAATGCCGATACCAAACGCCGGACCTGCAAAGAGCGCGCCAACGAACGGAATGGTCGACAAAACGTTGCCAACCGGCTCCTGAAAGTAAGTCGCAAACAGTGGGGCGAAAATAAAGAGACCCCACATGCCGTAAACGATACTGGGGATGGCGGCCAGCAGTTCAATAGCGATACCCAGCGGGCGCTTCAGCCAGGCGGGTGAAAGTTCCGTCAGGAACAGCGCGATACCGAAGCTCACCGGTACGGCGATCAGCAGCGCGATAAATGAGGTGACCAGCGTCCCGTAAATGGGCACCAGGGCGCCGAAAATCTGGTTTGGCGCATCCCACTCTTTGGTCCACAGAAAGGCAAAGCCAAATTTCTCAATGCTTGGCCAGGACGAGATGATAAGGGAGACGATGATGCCGCCAAGCATCAATAGCACAATCAGCGCCGCCAGTTTTACCAGCACGCTGAAAATTATGTCACCCTTTTTCCCCGGAGGGTTAAATGCCGGCTTGGTTGCAGCCATACGTTACTCTTCAGTTTCGGGCCAGAAAAAATCGTAGTTTACTGATCTTTCTGGCAAAGGTAATGCCATACCCTAAATAATTCGAGCTGCAGGCAGGTAGCCAGCTTGTTCACCCTGGTCACATAGCGTATCTATGCTCCCGGGATGAACAAGCGCTGCCATCGTCCCTGTAACTCGACGTAAGACGGGTATTAGTACAGCGCTTTACCGCTGCTGTCCTTTACGTTGGTCTTCCATGCTGCGCGAACTTGCTCAACCACGCTATCCGGCAGGGTGGCATAATCCAGCGCATTAGCTTCTTTACCGCCGTTCTTATACGCCCAGTCGAAGAACTTCAGCACTTCAGCGGTTTGCTCTGGCTTGTTGGAAGCCTTGTGAACCAGGATGAAGGTGGTAGAAGTGATCGGCCAGGCATTGTCGCCTTTCTGGTTAGTCAGATCCTGTGCAAAGGATTTGCTCCAGTCGATTTCTTTCGCAGCGTTAGCGAAGTTGTCTTCCGTCGGGCTCACCGGCTTGCCATCGGCAGACAGCAGTTTGGTATAAGCGAGGTTGTTCTGTTTCGCGTAGGCATATTCTACGTAGCCGATTGAGCCCGGCAGACGCTGAACGAACGCGGCGATGCCGTCGTTGCCTTTACCGCCCAGCCCGGTCGGCCAGTTAACGGTTGAACCCGCGCCGACTTTAGATTTCCACTCTTCGTTCACCTTCGCCAGGTAGCTGGTGAAAACGAAGGAGGTGCCGGAGCCATCCGCACGGCGAACAACCGCGATGTTCTGAGAAGGCAGTTTCATACCCGGGTTGAGCTTAGCAATCGCTTCGTCATCCCATTTTTTGATTTTGCCCAGGTAGATATCACCCAGCGTTTTACCGTCAAGCACCAGCTCGCCTGATTTCACGCCAGGCAGGTTGATCGCCAGCACCACGCCGCCGATCACGGTCGGGAACTGGAACAGACCTTCCTGAGCCAGTTTGTCGTCAGCCAGAGGGGCATCAGAGGCACCGAAATCTACGGTGTTGGCCGTAATTTGTTTTACGCCGCCAGAGGAGCCGATACCCTGGTAATTGATTTTATTACCCGTTTCCTTGTTATAGGTATCTGCCCATTTGGCATACACCGGCGCGGGGAAAGTTGCGCCAGCGCCAGTCAGGCTTGCTGCTGCAAAAACAGAGAAAGCACTCATCGATAAGGTCGCGGCGACAACTGTTGCGACGGTGGTACGCATAACGTTCATAATGTCTCCTGCTGGATTCGTAAACCATTGTTTCGAAGCTATGGTGAGCAAAATAGGACAAACAGGTGACAGTAAAATGTACGAATTATTACAGTTTTATGACAAGCCAAAAGGCGGGATTTTACGATAAATAAAAACAATACAAATCATATTGTTAATAAAGATAATGAGGAAAATATTGCCGAAAAATTTTATTTTTATGACGGCAAAAAAGCGTCGCAAAAATGACAGTCTGTCATAAAGCGGGTGGGATCTCGCCGTTCGCCGTAAATAAAAAGGGCTGCCGGATGGCAGCCCTTTCACGATGTAAAAACCGTTATTCCACGGTCACCGATTTCGCCAGGTTACGCGGCTGATCGACGTCAGTTCCTTTGATCAGCGCGACGTGATAAGCCAGCAGCTGCAGCGGTACAGTATAGAAGATTGGCGCGATCACCTCTTCAACGTGCGGCATCTCAATGATGTGCATATTATCGCTGCTGGTGAAACCCGCATCGCCGTCAGCAAAGACGTACAGCTGGCCGCCGCGGGCGCGAACCTCTTCAATATTGGATTTCAGCTTTTCCAGCAGTTCGTTGTTCGGCGCGACCACAACCACCGGCATTTCTGCATCAATCAGCGCCAGCGGACCGTGCTTCAGCTCGCCAGCGGCATAGGCTTCCGCGTGAATATAGGAGATCTCTTTCAGCTTCAGCGCCCCTTCAAGGGCAATGGGGTACTGATCGCCACGTCCGAGGAACAGCGCGTGATGTTTATCAGAGAAATTCTCAGCCAGCGCCTCAATGCGCTTGTCCTGCGAGAGCACCTGCTCAATGCGGTTCGGCAACGCCTGCAGGCCATGCACGATATCGTGTTCAATCGCGGCATCCTGGCCCTTAAGACGCGCCAGTTTCGCCACCAGCATCAGCAGAACCGTCAATTGCGTAGTGAAGGCTTTAGTCGAAGCGACGCCGATTTCCGTCCCGGCATTGGTCATCATCGCCAGATCGGACTCCCGCACCAGTGATGAACCTGGCACGTTACAAATCGCCAGCGAGCCCAGATAGCCCAGCTCTTTAGACAGGCGCAGACCTGCGAGGGTGTCCGCCGTTTCGCCGGACTGCGAGAGGGTGATCATCAGGCTGTTGCGACGCACGGCCGATTTACGATAGCGGAACTCAGAAGCGATTTCGACATCACACGGCACACCGGCCAGCGATTCAAACCAGTAACGGGAAACCATTCCTGAGTTGTAGGAGGTACCGCAGGCGATGATCTGAATATGCTCAACCTGAGACAGCAGCTCGTTAGCCTGCGGGCCCAGTTCGCTTAAATCAACTTCACCGTGGCTAATGCGCCCGGAGAGGGTATTTTTGATCGCGTTCGGCTGCTCGTAGATCTCTTTCTGCATATAGTGGCGATAGATACCTTTATCGCCTGCATCATACTGCAGACTGGATTCAATATCCGGGCGCAGCACTTCGGCGCCGGATTTATCAAAGATAGTGACCGAACGACGGGTGACTTCCGCAATATCCCCCTCTTCGAGGAAGATAAAGCGGCGGGTAACCGGCAGGAGCGCCAGCTGATCGGAGGCAATGAAGTTTTCTCCCATCCCCAGGCCAATAACCAGCGGGCTGCCCGAACGAGCGGCCAGCAGCGTACCCGGATCGCGGGAATCCATAATCACGGTACCGTAAGCGCCGCGAAGCTGCGGGATAGTCCGCAGAACAGCATCACGCAGGGTGCCGCCTTGTTCCAGCTCCCAGTGAACCAGATGCGCAATAACTTCGGTGTCAGTCTCGGAGGCGAAAACGTAGCCCCGCGACTGCAACAGCTCGCGCAGCGGCTCATGGTTCTCGATAATTCCGTTATGCACGACCACAATATGGTCAGAAACATGCGGATGCGCGTTGCCTTCAGAGGGTTCGCCGTGCGTCGCCCAGCGGGTATGGGCAATTCCCGTCCCACCGTGCAACGGATGTTCCTCCAACGCCTGGGCCAGCATCTGGACTTTCCCAAGGCGACGAACGCGGTTCATATGACCTTCGTTATCGACGACTGCCAGACCGGCGGAGTCATAACCGCGGTATTCCAGACGACGTAAACCTTCGAGAAGGATTTCAGCAATATCACGCTGCGCGACTGCGCCAACAATTCCACACATAGTTTTTTCATTCCGATTTTGGCTGTATGCCATACGTTGTCGGTCAACCTGTTTACCCGTTTTTCCGGGCGCCCCGAGCCTTGTAGAGAGTGGGGTTATTTTTATGGGCACTGCCGTGGGGGGAGGATTATTTTATCCCCTCACCCCGCTCTTTCCCCCAAAAGGGCGAAAGAGAAAAGCGTTACTTCTTCTTCACGGGGCGCTGCCAGCCCTGTTTATGAACCTGCGGCACGCGGCTTAAAACTAACTCATCGTCGGCAACGTTGCGCGTTACCGTCGTTCCTGCAGCAATGGTGACTCCCTTGCCGATGGTCACGGGAGCGACCAGCTGGCTGTCCGAACCAACAAACACGTCATCGCCGATCACCGTTTTATGTTTATTTGCGCCATCATAGTTACAGGTGATGGTGCCGGCGCCGATATTGACGTTATCGCCAATCTCAGCGTCTCCGAGGTAGGAAAGATGCCCGGCTTTCGTGCCTCTCCCCAGACGCGCCTTTTTAATTTCGACAAAGTTGCCGACGTGCGCGCCTTCCAGGAGCTCCGCGCCAGGGCGCAGCCGTGCGAACGGCCCGATAGTACAGGCTGCCTCAAGATGAGCATCTTCCACTACGGTATAAGGACTGATCTCGCAGTCATCGCCAATGGTACTGTTCTTGATCACGCAGCCGGAGCCGATCTTCACCCGATTGCCCAGTACAACATGCCCCTCGAGAATAACGTTAGTATCTATTTCGACATCGCGCCCGTGTT
Source organism: Klebsiella sp. K5-306 (assembly GCF_051835185.1). Taxonomy (NCBI): domain Bacteria; kingdom Pseudomonadati; phylum Pseudomonadota; class Gammaproteobacteria; order Enterobacterales; family Enterobacteriaceae; genus Klebsiella; species Klebsiella sp. K5-306. The sequence continues at coordinate 30,083 of NZ_JAIFJY010000002.1, read as the reverse complement.
TCAGCACGCCGCGCAGGTCAAAACGCGCCGGATCGCGAAGCATTACGCCTGCGAGCAGAAGTTCCTCCGCCTTTTCAGACTGCCAGACGCGTTCCAGGCGGGATAGCTGCAGCCGGTTATTCACGCCTTCCACTTCGCTTAGGCGCTGAGGATGGACTGCCGCGATTTCGCGACCTTCGGCATAGGCCATGGCGATAATATCGGTAATGTAATATTCGCCCTGCACGTTGTTATTGGTCAGCTTAGCCAGCCAGCGTTTGAGATCCGCCCCGTTGGCGACCAGAATTCCGGTATTAATTTCCTGAATCCGACGCTGCTCTTCGCTGGCGTCTTTATGCTCAACAATGCCGGTTACCGCACCGTTATGGCGCGTAATGCGACCATAGCCGGTCGGATCGTCCAGCTTCACCGTCAGCAAACCGATGCCGCCCTGCGGTTTCGCTTCTCGCAGGCGCTTTAATGTTTCGACGGAAATCAACGGTACATCGCCGTACAGCATGAGGATATCTTCATCATCTTTGAAGAACGGCGCCGCCTGCTGCATGGCGTGGCCGGTACCCAGCTGTTCAGCCTGTAAGATCCAATTTAGCTTATCTTCGTGCAGCGTCTGGCGAAGGAGATCGCCGCCGTGCCCGTAGACCAGATGGACAGCGGAAGCACCTAATTCTTTAGCCGTATCAATGACATGCTGAACCATTGGCTTGCCGGCCAGCGAATGCAGCACCTTGGGAAGATCGGAATACATGCGGGTACCCTTGCCTGCGGCAAGAATCACCACGCTCATCGGACTGTTTGACATACGCATCCTGACTGCTGTTAGAACGAAAAGTAAAAGCCTTTCACGTTGAAATATCTACATATTTTTCATCATGAAACGAGACGGAGATAAAACGCGCAGGCTTCACGCAATACATCATTTTAGGGGGCTATTTTTAGTCAGCGCAAACCCGTTTCGCGCAAAAAAATCATTTTTATGAGGGGGTGGCCAGGCTATCCCTCTGCTTTTGCTGTTTTTTTGGCGGGTAAATAAAGAAAACCCATAAAATAAAACGCAGTTTTAATATTCATTAATTGTGACGTGATAAATAGAAACACCATTTCATTTTCCTGATAATGCCGATTAATAATTACCCAGGAGAAAAGAATGAATAACAAAATACCTTTGGCATTAACCCTTTGCAGTACGATGATCGCGCTACCGCTGCAGGCCAACGAAGGCCCTCAGTGGCGCGCTATCGCCTTCGGGCAATCCACGGACAGCAATTTTTCCTCGAATGTTCTGCCTGAAAAGATTGGCGTCAATGATGTCACTATCGCCGGTAAAAAACTGACGCCGCAGGACGTCGCCGATCTCAGCCAACCCATTACTATTGAAAGCCGGGGAGGTAAAATTGCCAACTCCCACGACGGACTGACCTTCTTTTATACCCAACTTCCGACCAGTCAGAATTTTATCCTGCAGGCAACGGTGACCGTCAATCAGTTTGGCCCGGAAAATGGCGCTCGCCCGGCAGCACAGGAAGGGGCAGGACTGCTGGTGCGCGATGTAATAGGAGTTCCGCGTCAACAGCCGCTGAAGGTCGGTTATGAAGAGTTCCCGGCGGCGTCCAATATGGTGATGAACGCCATTATGACGCAGGATAAAAAAGATCACTCGCATATTAAGCTGCAGGCTATCAGCCGGGAAGGGATAACCCAACCGTGGGGCAATGCGGGGGCATCAATAAAGCGTCAGAGTTATAAAGAAAAAATCGATATACAGCAAACGCCGACGTTCCAGCTCAGGCTGGAACGCACCAACGACGGGTTTATTACTTCCTGGGCAGCGACGGGCAGTGAAAAATGGGTAAGCCAGCAGGTTCCTCACGCCGATCTGATTGCTCAACAGGATAAAGAACATTACTACGTCGGTTTTTTTGCTTCTCGTAACGCTAAAATCACCGTCAGCAACGCCTCGCTCACCACGTCAGCGGCAAATACTGTTCCCTCTGCGCCGTACATCGCTAAAAGCTGGCCGCCGGTCATGCAAATTGCCTCGGGAACAAAAAGCCAGGACAAAAAGTACATCCTACAGGCGCGTACCAATAGTGACGGGCGCATCACCGTTCGCCAGGATGAAGTGGTGATCGGGCAGGATAAAGCCGTGAAAGCCGGTGAGATGTTTACCCAGCCTGCCGTTCTGAAAGATAAAAGCACGTTCGAAGTTACCTTTACGCCGACCACCAGCGCAAAAACGCTGACCCAGACGCTGACGGTGGAACAGAGTGCCAATATCACAGGCAATACGCTCTATGCTGCACCTGAGGGGCAAGCGCAGGCCAAAGGCACGGCAGAGTCGCCGTTGGATTTAGCCTCCGCCGTCGAGCTCGTACCCGCTGGCGGGGAAATTATATTAGCCGCCGGAGACTACCCGCAAACCGTCATCCCTCTGAGCGCCAGCGGCCTGAAAGACAAAACCAAGACCCTGAAAGCCGCCGGTAAAGCGGTAATACACGGGCTACTGCTGGATGCCAGCTACTGGCATATCGTTGGAGTAGATATTACGGATAAGAGCCTGCGCATACAGGGTAGCCATAACCTGATTGAGAACGTCACCGCTTATCGTAACGATGATACCGGCATTCAAATTTCCTCACCGGCGGATGTAGGACGCCCGCTGTGGGCCAGCTATAACCGGGTGGTGAATTCAGAATCCTTTAGCAACGAAGATCCAGGAAAAATAAACGCCGATGGCTTCGCTGTAAAAATGCGCGTAGGAGAGGGGAACCGGCTGGAAGGCTGTTACTCGCACGATAACATCGACGACGGTTTCGATCTGTTTAATAAGATTGAGGACGGTGCAAACGGCGTTGTGGTGATCGAGAACTCTATTGCCCGCAATAATACCAGCAACGGTTTTAAGCTCGGCGGGGAAGGGCAGCCGGTTGCTCATGAGGTACGTAACAGCATCGCCATCGGGAACCATCTCGACGGTTTCACCGACAACTTCAATCCCGGCAAGCTGGTAGTGGTCAACAACGTCGCGGTGGATAACCAGCGCTTTAACTACCTGTTCCGCCCAAGCCCATACGGCGCGCCGGAAACCCAGGGCACGTTCAGCGAGAACCTTTCCTTACGTAGCCAGCCGGGGAAATATGACGATGCCGTTGTCGGGAATATCGACGATAGCAACTACTTTATCCACGGTGGTAAAAGCATCAACGCTCAAGGAAAAAGCATTAACAGCGCCGATTACCAGACTCTGGCGCTGCCTGACCCGCTAATACGTGAGGCTGACGGCAGCTTCAATACCGGTAACTTCCTCAGCCGTAATTAACCCCGCTATACGTGAAAAACATAAAGGTCGCCCTGGGGCGACCTTTTCACTTTCTGTCTGTTTCACACCGCATGTGTTGTCGTTTTAGTTAGCGGTACAGCGCAAAAACAGCCTGGAAAGTTGACTTCTTAGTGGTTGAACGTACCGAAGGTTACGTTCATAGCACTGAAGAAAGCGACGATTTTATTAAGCAGTTTCATGATCTCTTCCTGGATAGTGATTACGTTTTATGATGCATTTTTTGTGACTTACATCACAAAAAAAGTCTACGCTGCATTCTCCAAACGATCAACAAAAATGAGATGTTCATCACAAATTTTTTAAACCATCTTTTTAGTTTTGTTATTTCTGAAACGAAGCCATAAAAAAAGCCAGCCTGGAAACCAGACTGGCTTTTTAACTTTCAAGCCGGTGTTACATCGCTTTTTTGGTCAACTCGATAACGCGCAGTTTAGCGATCGCTTTGGCCAGTTCCGCGGACGCCTGAGCGTAATCCACGTCACCATGAGAGCTCTTAATGTGCTCTTCAGCCTTACGTTTCGCTTCCAGGGCTCGCGCTTCGTCGAGATCCTGGCCACGAATTGCCGTATCAGCCAGAACGGTCGTGCTACCCGGCTGCACTTCAAGAATGCCGCCTGACAGGTAGATAAATTCTTCGTGACCGTGCTGCTTAACGATGCGAATCATACCAGGCTTAATGGCGGTGAGCAGCGGCGCGTGCCCCGGGTAAATACCCAGTTCACCTTCGCTACCCGTTACCTGGATTTTCTCGACCAGACCAGAGAACATTTGTTTCTCTGCGCTGACGACGTCCAGGTGGTAAGTCATTGCCATATCACCCTCCGATTAAGGCGTTAAAGTTTTTTGGCTTTTTCCACGGCTTCGTCGATAGAACCGACCATGTAGAACGCCTGCTCCGGCAGGTGATCGTATTCGCCTTCCATGATGCCTTTAAAGCCACGGATGGTGTCTTTCAGGGAGACGTATTTGCCCGGAGAACCGGTAAATACTTCTGCCACGAAGAACGGCTGGGACAGGAAGCGCTGAATCTTACGTGCGCGAGCTACCACCAGTTTATCTTCTTCAGACAGTTCATCCATACCCAGGATGGCGATAATGTCTTTCAGTTCCTGATAACGCTGCAGGATGGACTGAACACCACGAGCGGTGTCGTAGTGCTCCTGACCAACAACCAGCGGATCCAGCTGACGGCTGGTGGAGTCCAGCGGGTCAACTGCCGGGTAAATACCCAGAGAAGCGATCTGACGGCTCAGTACCACGGTTGCGTCAAGGTGCGCAAAGGTGGTGGCTGGAGACGGGTCAGTCAAGTCATCCGCAGGTACGTATACCGCCTGTACGGAAGTGATAGAACCCGTTTTGGTGGAGGTGATACGTTCCTGCAGAACGCCCATCTCTTCCGCCAGAGTCGGCTGGTAACCTACCGCTGAAGGCATACGACCCAGCAGTGCGGATACTTCAGTACCGGCCAGGGTGTAACGATAGATGTTATCGACGAACAGCAGAACGTCACGACCTTCGTCACGGAACTTCTCAGCCATGGTCAGGCCGGTCAGCGCAACGCGCAGACGGTTTCCCGGCGGCTCGTTCATCTGGCCATACACCAGGGATACTTTATCGATAACGTTGGAGTCGGTCATTTCGTGGTAGAAGTCGTTACCCTCACGAGTACGTTCACCTACGCCCGCAAACACGGAGTAACCGGAGTGCTCGATCGCGATGTTACGGATCAGCTCCATCATGTTTACGGTTTTACCTACACCCGCACCACCGAACAGACCAACTTTACCGCCCTTCGCAAACGGACACATCAGGTCGATAACTTTGATGCCGGTTTCCAGCAGTTCCTGAGAGTTTGACAACTCTTCGTAGGAAGGCGCTGCGCGGTGAATCGCCCAACGCTCTTCTTCGCCGATGTCGCCTTTCATGTCTACCGGTTGGCCCAGTACGTTCATGATACGACCAAGCGTTGCTTTACCTACCGGGACTTCGATCGGATGCTCGAGGTCTTTGACTTCCAGACCGCGACGCAGACCGTCGGAAGAACCCATGGCGATGGTACGAACAATACCGCCGCCGAGCTGCTGCTGAACTTCCAGCACCAGATTCTCACTACCATTTTGTACCTCAAGAGCCTCGTACACGCGCGGTACGGCATCCTGAGGGAATTCGACGTCGACCACGGCGCCGATTACCTGGACAATTTTTCCAGTAGCCATCTTGAATCCTCTACGAATTAACCTGGTTATACCGCGGATGCTCCACCGACGATCTCGGTGAGTTCCTGAGTAATGCTGGCCTGACGAGCTTTGTTGTATACCAACTGCAGCTCTTTAATCAGGCTGCCGCCATTGTCGGTCGCGGCTTTCATCGCCACCATACGTGCGGCCTGCTCGCTGGCCAGGTTTTCTACCACGCCCTGATAAACCTGAGATTCCACATAACGACGCAGCAGGGTATCCAGCAGCGCTTTCGGATCGGGTTCATACAGGTAATCCCAGGATTTACGCTTCAACTCACCATCTTCTGAAGCCGGTAACGGCAGCAGCTGAGTAATGGTTGGAACCTGAGACATGGTGTTAATAAATTTGTTGCTGACAATATACAGCTTGTCCAGACGGCCTTCATCGTAGGCCTGCAACATCACTTTTACCGGACCGATCAGTTCGGACAGGGATGGGTTATCCCCCATACCCGTCACCTGGGCGACAACATTACCGCTAACGGAATTAAAGAAAGACACGCCCTTCGAGCCGATCATTGCGAGTTCGCACTGAACGCCTTTATCGGACCATGCTTTCATTTCCGCCAGCAGCTTTTTGAACAGGTTAATGTTCAAGCCACCACACAGACCACGGTCGGTAGACACCACCAGGTAGCCCACGCGTTTAACGTCGCGTTCTTCCAGGTAAGGGTGCTTATATTCCAGATTACCGTTCGCAAGGTGACCGATCACTTTGCGCATCGTATCTGCATAAGGACGGCTGGCTGCCATGCGCTCCTGCGATTTACGCATTTTGGAAGCGGCGACCATTTCCATCGCTTTAGTGATCTTTTGCGTGTTCTGGACGCTTGCGATCTTACTACGTATCTCTTTTGCGCCGGCCATGAGCTTCTCCTCAATGCCTTGCGGCCTGCCCTAAAGCAAGCCGCCAGACTTTACCAGGATTGGGTTGCTTTGAAGGAATCGAGGATGCCTTTCAGCTTGCCTTCGATTTCGTCGTTATAGCCACCGGACTGGTTGATCTCTTGCATCAACGGAGCGTGATCACGGTCGACGTAAGCCAGCAGAGCAGCTTCAAAGCTACCGATTTTCGCCAGCTCTACATCCGCCAGATAACCACGTTCTGCCGCGAACAGAACCAGAGACTGCTGCGCAACGGACATCGGCGCATACTGTTTCTGTTTCAGCAGTTCAGTTACTTTCTGACCGTGGTCCAGCTGCTTACGGGTTGCATCGTCAAGGTCAGAAGCAAACTGCGAGAACGCCGCCAGTTCGCGATACTGTGCCAGCGCGGTACGAATACCACCGGACAGTTTCTTCATGATCTTGGTCTGAGCTGCACCACCAACACGGGATACGGAGATACCCGGGTTAACCGCAGGACGAATACCGGAGTTGAACAGGTTGGTTTCCAGGAAGATCTGACCATCGGTAATAGAAATTACGTTGGTCGGAACGAACGCAGAAACGTCACCCGCCTGGGTTTCGATAATCGGCAGAGCGGTCAGAGAACCGGTTTTACCTTTCACTTCACCTTTGGTGAAAGCTTCAACGTATTCGACGTTAACACGTGCAGCACGCTCCAGCAGACGAGAGTGGAGGTAGAATACGTCGCCCGGGAATGCTTCACGTCCAGGCGGACGGCGGAGCAGCAGGGAAATCTGACGGTAAGCAACGGCCTGTTTAGACAGGTCATCATAAATGATCAGCGCATCTTCACCGCGGTCGCGGAAGTATTCCCCCATTGCGCAACCGGCATACGGAGCCAGGTATTGCAGCGCGGCGGATTCAGATGCGGTTGCTACCACAACGATGGTGTTAGACAGCGCGCCGTGTTCTTCCAGTTTACGCACCACGTTAGAAATGGTGGACGCTTTCTGGCCGATTGCCACGTAGACGCACTTGATGCCGGAATCACGCTGGTTGATGATGGCGTCGATTGCCAGAGCGGTTTTACCGGTCTGACGGTCGCCGATGATCAGTTCACGCTGACCACGACCGATTGGGATCATGGCATCAACGGATTTATAACCGGTCTGCACCGGCTGATCGACGGACTGACGTTCGATTACGCCCGGAGCGATAGCTTCAACGGCAGAGAAGCCGTCGTGCTCCAGCGGGCCTTTACCATCAATCGGTGCACCCAGGGTGTTAACCACACGTCCCAGCAGGCCGCGGCCAACCGGAACTTCAAGGATACGGCCAGTACATTTAACCTTCATGCCTTCGGCGAGGTCAGCATACGGACCCATCACAACCGCACCAACGGAGTCGCGCTCCAGGTTCAGTGCGATAGCGTAACGGTTACCCGGCAGAGCGATCATCTCACCCTGCATACAATCGGCCAGGCCGTGAATGCGGATAACACCGTCACTTACAGAAACGATAGTACCTTCGTTATGAGCCTCGCTCACAACATTGAACTGAGCAATGCGCTGCTTGATCAGTTCGCTGATTTCGGTGGAATTCAGTTGCATGCTCCAGTCCCCTTAAGACTGCAAGACGTCTGCAAGGCGTTCAAGACGGCCGCGTACGCTGCCATCAATGACCATATCACCCGCACGGATGATAACGCCTGCCATTACAGACTTATCGATTTTGCAATTCAGCTTAACTTTGCGTGACAGACGTTTTTCCATCGCGCTGGTGATTTTCGCAAGCTGTTCTTCGCTCATCTGAGCGGCAGAAATAACTTCTACCTCTGCGGTTGCCTCACTGGCAGCGCGCAGGTGAATGAACTGCTCAAGAACATCAGGGAGCGCATTCAGACGACCATTTTCAGCCATTACCCGAATCAGGTTTTGACCGTTTTCGTCCAGTTGCTCACCACAAACCGCGATAAACGCATCAGAGAGCGTTTCCGGCGCCAGCGCGCCAGAGAGTAGCTCTGCCATTTGTTCGTTTTTAGTCACTTCAGCGGCAAACGCCAGCATATCCTGCCAGCGCTCTACGCTTTGGTGTTCGACGGCAAAGTCAAAAGCTGCTTTGGCGTAGGGGCGAGCTACCGTTATAAATTCAGACATCAGCCCCTCCCTCCTTACAGTTCAGCGACAAGTTTATCCACGATGTCGCTGTTAGCAGCTTCATCCACGGAACGTTCGATGATCTTCTCGGCGCCAGCAACAGCCAGGATAGCGACCTGCTTACGCAGCTCCTCGCGAGCACGTTTACGTTCGGCATCGATTTCAGCCTGCGCCTGTGCGACGATTTTAGTGCGTTCCTGTTCTGCTTCAGCTTTGGCTTCGTCCAGAATCTGAGAGCGACGCTTGTTCGCCTGCTCGATGATTACCTGGGCTTCCGCTTTCGCTTTTTTCAGCTGGTCGGTCGCGTTGGCCTGTGCAAGGTCCAAATCTTTCTTAGCGCGTTCTGCAGAAGCTAAACCGTCAGAAATTTCTTTCTGGCGCTTTTCGATGGCAGCCATTAACGGCGGCCATACATACTTCATGCAGAACCATACGAAGATAACAAACGCGATGGCCTGGCCGAGGATTGTTGCGTTCATGTTCACAGCACAATACCTCTTAAAAAATAACTCTGTGGCTTAGGTTTCTTTCGAACAACTTACTACGCGACGGCGAACATCACGTACAGACCCAGACCTACAGCGATCATCGGGATAGCATCCACCAGACCCATAACGATAAAGAACTGAGTACGCAGCAGAGGAATCAGATCCGGTTGACGCGCTGCGCCTTCCAGGAATTTACCCCCGAGGATGCCGATACCGATCGCAGCACCGATTGCCGCCAGACCCATCATCACAGCGGCAGCCATGTACAGCAGATCCATATTCAGGTTTTCCATGACAGTCTCCAGTTTGTTTCAGTTAAAACGTAGTATGTTGGTAAAAAATCAATGCTCTTCAGATGCCATCGACAGATAGACGATCGTCAGAACCATGAAGATGAAGGCTTGCAGCGTAATAATCAGGATGTGGAAAATGGCCCACGGCACATTCAGAACCCACTGTGACCACCACGGCAACAGACCAGCAATCAGAATGAAAATCAGCTCACCGGCATACATGTTGCCGAACAGTCGCAGACCCAGAGATACAGGTTTAGACAGCAGGCTTACCCCTTCAAGGATTAAGTTGACAGGAATGAACGCCCAGTGATTGAACGGCTGCAGGGTCAGTTCTTTAACGAACCCGCCCACGCCTTTCATTTTGATGCTGTAGAAAAGAATCAGGATAAACACGCCAAGCGCCATCGACAGGGTGATGTTGACGTCCGCAGACGGAACCACGCGCAGTGCTGGCAGGCCGAAAATGTGTTCACCGATGTATGGCAACAGGTCGATAGGCAGCAGGTCCATCAGGTTCATCAGGAATACCCAAACGAACACGGTGAGGGCCAGCGGAGCGATAACCTTGCTCTTGCCGTGGTACATGTCTTTAACGCTGCCATGGACGAAGCCGATGATCATCTCGATAAAGGTCTGGAATTTTCCCGGTACGCCGCTGGTCGCCTTTTTGGCTACGCTACGGAACATAAGCAGGAACAACAGACCAAGCACCACCGAGAAGAACATGGAGTCAATGTTGAGCGTCCAGAAGGTGGCCGGGGGGTTATGCGGATCCACCAGCGAGAAAGTACGCAGGTCCAGCTGAAGGTTATTCAGATGGTGTCCTATGTATTCCTGCGGCGTCATATTTTCTGAAGCCATGATGCCTTTTACCCTTTGTTGTTAATTACAGCTGGCGCCAGAACTTGTACCACCAGCACCAAAACCCACGTCACTATCAGCGGCAAAAACACCACTTTGAAAACCGCCAGCGCCACCGCCAGAAGGGCGAAGGTCAACAACACCTTGAAAGCTTCGCCGAGAGCGAAGGTCCAGGCCACTCGGCCTTTAGCAGGTGTATGCGCCTGATGACGCCAGGCAAAAATCATAAAAATCATATTTGGCAAAAGAACCGCCAAACCTCCGCTAACGGCGGAGATGCCCCAGAAAGGGTCTTTGAGGCTGAACAGCAGTCCACTTGCTATTACCGCCAGTAACTGAATAAACAGAAGCTTACGAGCAACGTTTCGACTCAAGAGCGACACTGACATCACGTATTTACTCCTGCTCCCTTCGAGGTATGTCGCGTGTCGTATAAAACGTCCTTTAAGACGAAGAGTCAAGCATCAAAAAGCGGACAAATTATACGGTGACGCCCCGTGATTTCAAACAATAAGTAGCAAAATAGTGAATAAATGTTTAATTATTTTCCGACTGACAACTTTTCATGCATTTCACCAATCTGTGAGCCGTCATGCAAAACTGCAAATACCGCGAAAACACGGCTATTAAAGCGTGCATCAGATCACATAATAAACATTTTTCGTGAAATCGAATTAATTCTGTACATAAAACTCAATTTTTTATCCAATTGATATTCAACATAAAAAGTGGGTATTCTTTCTAAAACAATCCCATATACAATAAAAACCTTTTATTGACATTCATAATAAAAATTTAACATCAGTATGAAGTGCAAGCAGCGAGATTTTTAGCGTACTGATATTTTCAATGTTGACTATTCTCCTGGTAAAGCAACAGCGCAAAGTTAACCGAAAGAAAAACCATGGTAACAACAAGGTTAAATCTTGTCCGATACTACCCTGCCGTGACTTTTATTTTTGTAACATGCACAACCCGGTTTTTTTTCACATTTTTTGATAAAAATTAAATCATTTTTGGCTGGACCACCACAAGGTGACGCTCACCATCCAGCTGAGGAACATGCAGTTCGAAAACATCACTAATGGCAAACCCTTCCGGAAGATTGGCCATTTCATCTTTTTGCGCTAACCCTTTGAGCGCATAGAAGTGACCGTCCTGCGCCGGTAAATGATGGCACCAGCTCACCATATCATTCAGCGACGCAAAAGCGCGGCTGATCACGCCATCAAACGGCGGTTCAGCCGGAAACGTTTCCACGCGGCTTTGTACCGGCGTGATGTTATCCAGTTTTAACTCATGCTGGACCTGTCGCAGGAAACGTACTCGTTTACCGAGGCTATCCAGCAGGGTGAAATGAGATTCAGGGCGTACGATAGCCAGCGGGATCCCCGGCAGACCCGGTCCGGTACCCACATCGATAAAACGCGTTCCTTTAAGGTATGGCGCAACAACAATGCTATCGAGAATGTGGCGTACCAGCATCTCATCCGGATCGCGAACCGAGGTAAGGTTATAGGCCTTATTCCACTTATCCAGCATGCCTACATAGGCGACCAGCTGATTTTTCTGGTGATCGGTAAGTGAAATACCCGCTTCATCAAGCAGACGAGAAAGTTTGTTGATCACGTTCGGTACCTGTTTAAAAACAATGAGCCCGGAGGCGATGCGCTTACCGGGCTGGATATAAACCAGGCGGATATCTTATGCGCTATCCGCCAAATGTATCGTTCAGGGAAAGTCAGGCGCTACGGCGCAGCATTCCCTGCTTTTTCAACCACACCAGCAAAATCGAGATTGCCGCAGGCGTAATGCCGGAAATACGCGATGCTTGCCCTATTGAAGACGGCTTGTGGTCGTTCAACTTAGCAATGACTTCGTTCGACAGCCCATTCACCTGGCGATAATCAAGCGTGGCAGGCAGCAACGTGTTTTCATTGCGCTGCTGTTTCTCAATCTCATCCTGCTGGCGCGCGATGTAGCCTTCGTATTTTACCTGAATCTCAACCTGTTCCGCGGCCTGCTTGTCTTCAAGACCCGGCGAGAATGGCGACATTTTCACCAGCTGTTCGTAGGTCATTTCCGGACGACGGAGCAAATCTTCACCGTTAGCTTCGCGAGACAAAGGCGCCGTCAGCTGTGCGTTAACTTCAGCGGCGCTTTCCGCCAGCGGATTTACCCAGCTGGATTTCAGGCGCTGACGTTCACGTTCAATACTCTCAAGCTTCTCGTTGAAACGCGCCCAGCGTTCATCATCTACCAGGCCCAGTTCACGGCCTTGCTCAGTCAGGCGCAGATCGGCGTTGTCTTCACGCAGCATCAGGCGGTATTCCGCACGTGAAGTAAACATGCGGTACGGCTCTTTGGTGCCGAGCGTACACAGATCGTCCACCAGGACGCCAAGGTAGGCCTGGGAGCGACCCGGCGCCCATCCCTCTTTCTCGGCAGAGAAGCGGGCTGCGTTCAGGCCTGCCAGCAGGCCCTGAGCGGCCGCTTCTTCATAACCGGTAGTGCCGTTAATCTGGCCCGCAAAAAACAGGCCATGGATAAATTTACTTTCCAGCGTTGGTTTCAGGTCACGCGGATCGAAGAAATCGTACTCGATAGCGTAGCCGGGGCGAACGATTTTTGCATTTTCCATCCCCTGCATTGAGCGGACGATTTGCATCTGGACATCAAACGGCAGGCTGGTGGAGATGCCATTTGGATAAATTTCGTTCGACGTCAGTCCTTCCGGCTCGAGGAAGATCTGATGCTGATTGCGATCGGCAAAACGCATCACCTTGTCTTCGATCGAAGGACAGTAGCGAGGGCCGATCCCTTCAATCACGCCGGCATACATCGGGCTACGATCGAGGTTATTGCGGATCACATCGTGGGTTTTCTCGTTGGTATGCGTGACATAGCACGGTACCTGACGCGGGTGCTGGGAAGCATTCCCCATAAACGAGAAAACCGGCATTGGATCGTCGCCGTGCTGCTGAGCCAGAACGCTGAAATCAATGGTCCGCGCATCAATACGCGGTGGGGTACCGGTTTTCAGGCGGCTGACGCGTAGCGGCAGTTCACGTAAACGGCGAGACAGCGGGATCGACGGAGGATCGCCTGCGCGACCGCCGCTGTAGTTATCGAGTCCGATATGGATCTTACCGTCGAGGAATGTCCCTACGGTCAGCACTACCGCTTTGGCGCGGAATTTAAGCCCCATCTGGGTAACAGCACCCACCACGCGATCGTTCTCAACAATCAGATCTTCAACGGCCTGCTGGAAGATCATCAAATTAGGCTGATTCTCCAGGGCCGTGCGTACGGCTTGCCGATAAAGCACGCGATCGGCCTGAGCGCGAGTCGCCCGTACGGCTGGGCCTTTGCTGGCGTTTAGTATCCTAAACTGGATACCGGCATGGTCAATGGCCTTCGCCATCAGGCCGCCAAGCGCATCCACTTCTTTTACCAGGTGTCCTTTCCCAATGCCGCCAATCGCCGGGTTGCAGCTCATTTGCCCTAGCGTGTCGATATTGTGTGTCAAAAGCAGAGTCTGTTGACCCATTCGCGCTGCGGCCATTGCGGCCTCAGTGCCTGCATGACCCCCGCCAATGATGATGACGTCAAAAGGATCCTGATAAAACATGGTGGTATGCCTCGCATAAAGCGGTTTGAAAATGGATTGAAGCCCGGGCCGTGGATTCTACTCAACTTTCGCCTTTCGAGAAAGCGCCGGGATCCTGAGTATTAAAAAGAAGATCTTTTATTTAGAGATCTGTTTTATTGTGATCTCTTATTAGGATCGGCTTGTCTTGTGGATAAGTCGGATCCACGATTTAAGATCAATCGTTTAAGAAGGATCGCTTTCTGTGAATGATCGGTGATCCTGGTCCGTATAAGCTGGGATCAAAATGAAGGGTTATACACAGCACAAAAATCAGTCTACGGTTATACTTTGGATAACTACCGGTTGATCCAAGCTTTTAAGCATAGTTATCCACAGAAGAAAGTATGATCTTTACAATTCTCAGAGCAATTTTTGCCAGGATCCCAGCCAGACCTCAGCCGGATCTTCCGGAATTTCATGTTCGAGGACGTTAATTTTTAGCGTTTCGCCAATCTGTTTTGCCCCGCAGGCCTTCAGCGCCGACTCCAGCTTATCAATCGCTCCGCAGAAGGTGTCATATTCACGACTACCGATACCGACTGCGCCAAAATGGACCGCAGAAAGGTCGATCTGCTTTTCCTGAAGCGCTTCATAAAAAGGCAGCAGGTTATCGGGAATGTCGCCGGCGCCATGAGTAGAAGAGATAACCAGCCAGATCCCTTCCGCCTGTAGATCGTCAATCAGCGGGCCGTGCTGAATAGTCGTGCTGTGACCAGCCTCTTCCAGCTTTTCCGCCAGATGTTCTGACACATATTCTGCGCTACCCAGCGTACTGCCGCTGATAAGAGTTATCTCTGCCATGATCGCCCGCTCCACTTTTCCAGAGTGGCGTATTGTACGCTGTGAGCGAGCTGGGATCTACCTGTGGAAAAATGTGGGATTAAATAGTCCGTTCACGGGCGGATGGTACGCATGATCGGGTTTTGCAGCACGATCAGCGTTTCGGTGGACTGAATTTCATCAATTGTTTGGATCTTGTTGATAAGTACATGCTGGAGCGCATCGATCGATCGGCACATGACTTTTATAAAGATACTGTAGTGCCCGGTGGTGTAGTACGCTTCGGTAACCTCATCCAGACTGTTTAACCTCGCCAGCGCCGAGGGATAGTCTTTGGCGCTTTTCAGAATGATGCCGATAAAACATCCCACATCGTAGCCCAACTGCTTTGGGCTCACGTCAATGCGTGCGCCAGTGATAATTCCGGCCTGCTTCATCTTCTCCACGCGAACGTGAATGGTTCCCGGACTGACGCCAAACTGTTTTGCCAGTTCAGCATAAGCGGTGCGCGCGTTGGCCATTAAGGCCTCAAGGATGCCGCGGTCCAGATTGTCGATCTGATAATTTTCCATAGGTTTTTCTTATGAAGTTTGACGAATCTTTCTATTTTAGCCTCAAATTTTAATGAATCAAAATCTATGCAGGCTTTTTGTTGTGGGATTATTGAATTGCAGCGCTGTTTTGTTGCTTAATCAATGGCAACAGGACGCAGGAGTTATAAAAAATGAAAACCGCATACATCGCAAAACAACGCCAGATTAGTTTCGTTAAGTCACACTTTTCCCGTCAGCTTGAAGAGAAGCTCGGCCTGATCGAAGTTCAGGCGCCGATCTTAAGCCGCGTGGGCGATGGAACTCAGGATAACCTTTCTGGTTGCGAAAAAGCGGTTCAGGTTAAAGTGAAAACACTGCCAGACGCCCAGTTCGAAGTGGTTCATTCACTGGCGAAGTGGAAGCGTCAAACCCTGGGACAACACGACTTCAGCGCGGGCGAAGGGCTGTACACGCACATGAAGGCCCTTCGCCCCGATGAAGACCGATTAACTCCCATCCATTCCGTTTACGTTGACCAGTGGGACTGGGAGCGCGTAATGGGTGACGGAGAACGCCACTGCGGAACGCTGAAATCGACCGTTGAAGCGATCTATGCCGGGATCAAAGCTACCGAAGACGCCGTCAGTAAAGAATTTGGCCTCAAGCCGTTTCTGCCGGAGACGATCCAGTTTGTTCATAGCGAGGAGCTTTTAAGCCGCTATCCGGATCTTGATGCCAAAGGTCGTGAACGGGCGATTGCTAAAGAGCTGGGGGCGGTATTCCTGATCGGCATCGGCGGCAAGCTTTCCGATGGTCAGCGCCACGACGTTCGCGCGCCGGATTATGATGACTGGAGCACGCCGGCTGCTGAAGGCTATGCCGGTCTGAACGGCGATATTCTGGTATGGAACCCGGTTCTGGAAGATGCCTTCGAGCTCTCTTCAATGGGGATCCGCGTGGATGCCGAAGCGCTGAAGCGCCAGCTTGCGATTACCGGTGATGAAGATCGCCTGCAGCTGGAATGGCACCAGGCGCTGCTGCGCGGAGAGATGCCGCAGACTATCGGCGGCGGCATTGGTCAGTCTCGTCTGACGATGCTGCTCCTGCAGCTTGACCATATCGGCCAGGTACAGTGCGGCGTATGGCCGACACAGGTTCGTCAAAGCGTTGCCGCTCTTCTTTAATGCGTGATTAACGCCGCCAGCGTCGCAGCAGGCGGCTACGCAGCCCGGTATCAAAGCGCCAGATATGATCGAAAATGCGCATAATACCGGGCTTGCCGTGTACCGACATCGCCACCGCATGAAAGCGATGCTGATGTTTATGCTGTAGCTCTCCCACCTTATTGATCACCTCATCCGGCAAGCGCTGTGCGATAAAATCTGAAATGACTACCGCATCGGCATCGATCCACTGCGGATTCTGCATACGCTCAATCACTGCCCGGAAACAGCTGGCCAGATCGGTGCCGCCACGGAAGCGCTGGCTCAGAAAGCGGATCGCCTGTTCCAGCCCCTGCGGACCGGTAAGTTCGTAATGCACTACCTCGCTGGAAAACAGCATAATAAAGCAGCGGCGGTTATCCGCCAGAGCGACCCGCATTAGCGCCAGACAAAACGCCTTGGCGCACTGTTCATTAAAACCGCCCATTGAGCCGGAAGTATCGACGCAGACGATAAAGGGTCCGCGCGGCTGTTCATCAAAATCCTGGCGAGTGACCGGCCGTTCGGTGATCTTTTCTTTCCACGCATCGCCGTGAAGCCGATAGGTCAGCAGCTGCTTTTCAACCAGCTTACGATAGAACTCGAACTCCAGCTCGGTGATACCGAGGGTAGCCAGCTCTGGCGGCAACAAACGCAGAATATCGTCGCTCTGCTGAAGCCCGTCCACCTGTTCCGGTACGGTGGCCGGTTCGCGCACCAGGCTGCGAAAGGTTTCCATCGGCGCATCTTTTTTCGGCACCGCTTTCGCTTCACGTGAGCGTCCCAGCTGTTCAGCGAGCTGCATGAGCTCGGGTTGTTGGCTTAGAAAGTCGCCGTAGCGCACGATCAGCTGATAGTCGCCTCGCTTCAGCTCGCCAGCGCTCATGTCCCACAGGTGCCCCGCCGCATTGTCATTTTCCACCAGCACCGGCTCCAGCTGGCCGCTGAGGGTCATGCGTTCCTGAACTTCGCTCAGTAGCTGATCGCGCTCTTCATCCAGCAGTTGCTG
Organism: Klebsiella sp. K5-306; assembly: GCF_051835185.1. Taxonomy (NCBI): domain Bacteria; kingdom Pseudomonadati; phylum Pseudomonadota; class Gammaproteobacteria; order Enterobacterales; family Enterobacteriaceae; genus Klebsiella; species Klebsiella sp. K5-306. The sequence goes on along the minus strand of NZ_JAIFJY010000002.1, from coordinate 12,681 downwards.
ATTAAGGGAGGTTGCCTGCACCACCAGGCTCAGGCGCCAGCGCTGGAGGAATAACGTGTGCAGCGCTGGCGTAAAGGTGCTGTTGTTATCCACCAGCTGCTGGGCCTGGCTGGCAAAAGGGGAGTGCAGCTTATGCAGCTGGCTCAAAATTTGCGGAAGCTGGACGATAAACTGCGAGGTAGAAAGCCGCTGTGATTGCTGATAACACTGAACCTCCGCATCCAGCTCGGGGGGGATATTGGTCTCTTTAAGTCGCGATCTGACCGCTTCCCGCCAGCGCGGAATGTCGGCGGCGATAATATTTTTTAGGCGCGGGAATTTTTCAAAGAATACCGCCAGTTGAGGTGCCGCCAGCAGCGCCAGCAGCATCTCATCGATCATACCCTCTTCGCCGACTGCCAGCATGACATTCAGCATGTCCAGCGTCATGACTGACGCGCCTGTTTAATCTGCGTTCCGACGTCCTGCAGGCTGGCCTCAATGCGTCCCAGCCACTCACCGGGAATAAACAGACATTTCTGCTGTTCGCTGAAGCGGTTATGTTGCTGATGCCATTCGTCGTCCAGCGCTTCCAGCTGCTGCCGGATTTCGGCCGGCATATTTTCCCGCGATTCGCTACCGGGCAGGGAAAGTCGCGACCCCTGTAAGCTGACATCGCGCACGACCAGATGCTGGCTGGTATCGACATCCATATTCAGCGGCTGGGCAAAACCGATACCGTTGAGCTTGCCACGAATCTCACCCCCTTTCTCCAGCCAGTGAGCAAGCTCTTCACGAACAAACGTAATATGAATCACTTCCAGGTCGTGCAGCTTAAGCGGCTGCTGGAGGAGCAGCGTCAGCGTGGGCTCCTGCACTTCAGCGGGCAGTTCATAATGAGGTTTACGGCTGAACATACCGCCAAGACGGTTTACTTTTAGCGCGGTTTTATCGCTTTGCTGCTGTTGAAGCTGAATACGTCGTTGGATAATCGACCCCAGGCGAGTGAGCATTGCCTGCTGCTGCCAGGCGTGGCTGGTCATTAAGGTCTCCAGCTGCGCGGACATCAGGTTCATCGTCTCAATATTGTGCCACAGGCAATCTTTCAGCAGGATCAGGTCTATTGGCGCGATAGTGTCGCGGCCGCTGAAAAAGGCGCTGGCCTGCAGCAGACGAATGGCTTTTTTCCACCGACGATCTGAGACGTACGGCGCGTTCGGCAGCGTATCTAACTGCTGGCGCAGCTGGAAAATAAGTTCAAAAACGCTGTCCGGCAGCTTAACGCTGCCGATATCCTGCTGCCATTGCTGAAACTCCTCGTCGCTGACCTGTAGATTCGCCGGGACGGGGTTACTGTTCTCGTCCTGCTGGCTTATCAGCATTGAGCGGAAGTTGGTTTTATCCTGAACCTTATCCAGCCATAAACGGATAAGCATCCGATCGTATAGCGCCTCCAGGCTGTTGTCTGCTTCGGGGAGTTCGTTCGACGCCGCCACCAGCAGGCGCATAGGGATTTTTTCTTCGGTTGCCCCGTTGCGGAAATGACGTTCGTTTATTGCCGTCAGCAGCGTATTGAGGATCGCCGGGCCAGCTTTCCAGATCTCATCGAGGAAAACAATTTCGGCTTCCGGAAGATAACCCGCGGTCAAACGCTCGTAGCGTCCTTCATCTTTTAGCGCCTGAATGGAGAGCGGGCCAAAAACTTCTTCCGGCGTGGAAAAACGCGTCATCAGGTACTCAAATGCGCGAGCCTGCTGGAAGGCGAATTTTAGGCGTCGGGCGATCAGACTTTTGGCAATGCCCGGTGGACCCAGCAGAAAAACGCTCTCGCCGCTGAGTGCGGCAAGCAGGCAAAGGCGAATGGCGTGGCTGCGTTCGAAGAGTCCTTTTTCCAGAGCGGCGCTGAGCCGGGAAATTCTTTCTGCCAGTAAATGTGATTGAGCCATAATAGAGTTGCGTGCTTTTTAGAATGTCGTTGTTAGGTCGAGTATAGATGTTTGCTTAGGGGTGGTAATAGCCTGAAGAATCGATTTATTTTCTTTGAGTCAGGTTAAGATGATGTCAGTTAGGGGTACGATTCAGCAAATAATCGTGCATACTGTGCGCTTTTTGTGGGCCAAGGGACTAGGCACACATTTGTTTTATAAACGAAAAGACTAGTCTATGAGCACTGATAATAAGCAATCGCTGCCGGCAATAACGCTGGCGGCAATCGGCGTGGTATACGGCGATATCGGTACCAGTCCACTGTATACACTTCGTGAATGTCTGTCCGGCCAGTTTGGCTTTGGCGTTGAGCGTGATGCTGTTTTTGGCTTCCTGTCGCTCATTTTCTGGCTATTAATTCTCACCGTATCACTCAAATACATCACCTTCGTGATGCGGGCAGACAATGCCGGCGAAGGCGGGATCCTGACGTTAATGTCGCTGGCGGGGCGAAACACCTCCGCGCGCGCAACCTCCATCCTGGTGATCCTTGGGCTTATCGGCGGCAGCTTCTTTTATGGCGAGGTGGTGATTACGCCTGCCATCTCGGTGATGTCGGCGATAGAGGGGCTGGAAATTATCGCCCCGGACCTGGATACGTGGGTGGTCCCCATATCCATCATCGTTCTGACGCTGCTATTTGCCATTCAAAAGCACGGTACCAGCATGGTCGGTAAGCTGTTCGCGCCGATTATGCTGATCTGGTTCCTGCTGCTGGCGGTACTGGGCGCGCGCAGTATCTTTGCTAACCCGGAAGTGCTGCAGGCGCTGAATCCTTACTGGGCGGTACACTTTTTCCTCGAATATAAAACCGTCTCGTTTGTGGCGCTGGGCGCGGTAGTGCTGTCGATTACCGGCGTGGAGGCGCTGTACGCGGATATGGGGCATTTTGGTAAACTGCCGATTCGCCTGGCCTGGTTTTCGGTAGTACTGCCTTCACTGGTGCTTAACTACTTTGGTCAGGGCGCGCTGCTGCTCAAACACCCGGAAGCGATTAAAAACCCGTTCTTTCTGCTGGCGCCCGAGTGGGCGCTCATTCCCATGCTGATTATTGCCGCCCTGGCGACGGTTATCGCTTCACAGGCGGTTATCTCTGGCGTCTTCTCGCTAACCCGGCAGGCGGTGCGCCTGGGGTACCTGTCGCCGATGCGGATTATTCATACTTCGGAAATGGAGTCCGGGCAGATTTATATTCCGTTTATCAACTGGCTGCTCTATATCTCGGTGGTCATCGTCATTGTTAACTTTGAGCACTCCTCGAATCTGGCGGCGGCCTACGGTATTGCGGTGACGGGGACGATGGTGCTGACCACCATTCTGTTCACGACGGTAGCGCGTCAAAACTGGCACTGGAATAAGTTCGTTGTGGCGCTGCTGCTGGTTGCCTTTATGTGCATTGATATCCCGCTCTTCTCCGCGAACCTCGATAAAATCGTCTCCGGCGGCTGGCTGCCTCTGACCCTCGGCCTGGTGATGTTTACCATCATGACCACCTGGAAAAGCGAGCGTTTCCGCCTTCTGCGTCGGATGCATGAGCACGGTAATTCTCTGGAAGCGATGATCTCTTCTCTGGAGAAATCGCCGCCGGTCCGCGTTCCGGGTACCGCCGTCTATATGTCGCGGGCGCTGAACGTCATTCCTTTCGCGCTGTTGCATAACCTTAAGCATAATAAGGTGCTGCACGAGCGGGTGATTTTGCTCACGCTGCGTACTGAAGATGCGCCGTACGTGCATAACGTTCGTCGCGTACAGATTGAGCAGATTTCGCCGTCGTTCTGGCGCGTAGTAGCCAGCTACGGCTGGCGGGAAACGCCGAATGTCGAAGAAGTTTTCCACCGCTGTGGGCTGGAAGGCCTGAGCTGCCGGATGATGGAGACCTCCTTCTTTATGTCTCATGAGTCGCTGATCATCGGCAAGCGGCCATGGTACCTGCGCCTGCGCGGCAAGCTTTATCTTCTGCTGCAGCGCAACGCTCTGCGAGCGCCTGACCAGTTCGAAATCCCGCCGAACCGGGTTATTGAGCTCGGCACCCAGGTTGAAATCTGATGCGCTAAAGCCCTTCTTGATGAAGGGCTTTTTGTTTATTTGAACGCTTCTGGCTTTAACTCTTCAGACTTGCGAAACGTTTCGATGACGATCACAATTCTCACATCTGGTGATGGTTTTCTGTTCTCTTATTGCTAATACTTATACCAGCGAAACGTTTCGCTAGTGGAGTAAAAGAGAAAATGAAAAAAGGTACCGTCCTCAATGCTGAAATTTCGTCGGTCATCTCCCGCCTGGGTCATACCGATACGCTGGTAGTTTGCGATGCCGGGTTACCTGTTCCCCGCAGCAGCGCCCGTATCGATATGGCGTTAACCCACGGGGTGCCCTCCTTTATGCAGGTTCTGGAGGTGGTGACGAGCGAAATGCAGGTTGAAGCGGCTATCCTCGCGGAAGAGATTAAAACGCTTAATCCGCAGCTCCACGCGACGTTGCTCAATCATCTTGAGCAGCTGCAGCAACACCAGGGAAACACCATTGAAATTCGTTACACCAGCCATGAGCAGTTCAAAAAAGAAACCGCAGATAGTCAGGCGGTGATTCGCAGCGGGGAATGTTCCCCGTATGCGAACGTTATTCTCTGTGCCGGCGTGACGTTCTGAGGTCGCCGCTATGGAAGCCTTATTGCAATTAAAAGGGATCGATAAATCGTTCCCTGGCGTCAAGGCGCTCTCCGGCGCCTCGCTAAACGTATATCCGGGCCGCGTGATGGCGCTGGTCGGGGAAAACGGCGCCGGTAAATCCACGATGATGAAAGTGCTGACCGGCATTTACTCCCGCGATGCCGGTTCGCTGCTGTGGTTGGGTAAAGAGACCACCTTCAACGGTCCCAAATCTTCTCAGGAAGCCGGAATTGGCATCATCCACCAGGAGCTAAACCTGATCCCCCAATTGACGATCGCCGAGAACATTTTCCTCGGCCGTGAATTTGTGAATCGCTTTGGCAAAATAGACTGGAAAACGATGTACGCCGAAGCCGATAAGCTGCTGGCAAAGCTGAATCTGCGTTTTAACAGCCAGAAGCTGGTGGGGGATTTATCGATAGGCGATCAGCAAATGGTTGAGATCGCTAAGGTGCTGAGCTTTGAGTCGAAGGTCATCATTATGGATGAGCCCACCGATGCGTTGACCGACACCGAGACCGAATCCCTGTTCCGCGTAATCCGCGAACTGAAATCGCAGGGGCGCGGTATTGTCTATATCTCCCACCGTATGAAAGAGATCTTCGAGATTTGCGATGACGTCACGGTATTTCGCGATGGGCAGTTTATCGCCGAGCGTGAAGTGGCCAGTCTGGATGAAGATCTGCTGATTGAGATGATGGTCGGCCGTAAGCTGGAAGATCAGTACCCGCATCTGGACAAAGCCCCGGGCGCTGTTCGTCTTAAGGTCGACAACCTGTGCGGTTCGGGCGTGGAAAATATCTCCTTTATTCTGCGTCAGGGCGAGATTCTCGGCGTCGCCGGGCTGATGGGCGCCGGGCGCACCGAGCTGATGAAGGTGCTGTACGGTGCGCTGCCGCGCAGCAGCGGTTCGGTCACGCTGGATGGACGCGAAGTTGTTACGCGCTCCCCGCAGGATGGTCTGGCCAACGGAATCGTCTACATCTCAGAAGACCGTAAGCGCGACGGTTTAGTGCTCGGCATGTCGGTTAAAGAAAACATGTCGCTGACCGCGCTGCGTTACTTCAGCCGCGGCGGCGGTAGTCTCAAGCACAAAGATGAACAACAGGCGGTGAGTGATTTTATCCGCCTGTTTAACGTGAAAACGCCTTCGATGGAGCAGGCCATTGGGCTGCTTTCCGGCGGTAATCAGCAGAAGGTCGCGATAGCCCGCGGGTTGATGACCCGCCCGAAGGTATTGATCCTTGATGAGCCGACACGCGGCGTGGATGTTGGGGCAAAGAAAGAGATATACCAGCTGATTAACCAGTTCAAAGCCGAAGGTCTGAGCATCATTCTGGTCTCTTCGGAGATGCCGGAAGTGCTGGGCATGAGCGATCGCATCATGGTGATGCATGAAGGGCATCTCGGCGGTGAATTCACACGCGAGCAGGCCACCCAGGAAGTATTGATGGCTGCCGCTGTGGGCAAGCTTAATCGTGTGAATCAGGAGTAAAAAAGATGAATAACCCGGCTGTTTCTGGTCGTCGCTACTTCACAAAAGCGTGGCTGATGGAGCAAAAATCGCTGATTGCCCTGCTGGTGCTGATTGCGATTGTCTCGACCATGAGCCCCAACTTTTTTACCGTGAATAACCTGTTCAATATTCTGCAGCAGACTTCAGTTAACGCCATTATGGCGGTAGGGATGACGCTGGTTATCCTGACGTCGGGTATCGACCTGTCCGTCGGTTCTCTGCTGGCGCTGACCGGCGCGGTTGCTGCTTCAATTGTCGGGATTGAGGTCAACGCGCTGGTGGCCGTGGCCGCTGCGCTGGCATTAGGCGCGGCTATCGGCGCCGTGACCGGCGTGATTGTGGCGAAAGGGCGCGTGCAGGCATTTATCGCTACGCTGGTCATGATGCTGCTGCTGCGCGGCGTGACGATGGTGTATACCAATGGAAGCCCGGTAAATACCGGCTTTACCGACAACGCCGATCTGTTCGGCTGGTTCGGGATTGGTCGTCCGCTGGGGATCCCAACGCCGGTGTGGATTATGGCGATCGTTTTCCTGGCCGCCTGGTACATGCTGCACCATACTCGCCTGGGCCGTTATATTTATGCGCTCGGCGGTAACGAGGCGGCAACGCGCCTTTCCGGCATCAGCGTGAATAAAGTTAAAATCATCGTCTATTCTTTGTGCGGCATGCTGGCCTCGCTGGCCGGGATTATTGAGGTCGCGCGTCTCTCTTCCGCGCAGCCGACGGCGGGCACAGGATATGAACTGGATGCGATTGCGGCGGTGGTGCTCGGTGGTACCAGCCTCGCGGGCGGTAAAGGCCGTATTGTCGGCACGCTGATTGGTGCGTTGATCCTTGGCTTTCTGAACAACGGCCTGAATTTATTAGGCGTTTCATCCTATTACCAGATGATCGTGAAAGCGGTGGTCATTTTGCTGGCGGTACTGGTAGATAACAAGAAGCAGTAACTGAGAACTCTACAGGACATCTTAACTATGAATATGAAAAAACTGGCGACCCTGGTCTCTGCTGTAGCGTTAAGTGCGACCGTAAGCGCAAACGCGATGGCAAAAGATACTATCGCTCTGGTTATCTCTACCCTTAACAACCCGTTCTTTGTCTCGCTGAAGGATGGCGCGCAAAAAGAAGCGGACAAACTTGGCTATAACCTGGTGGTACTGGACTCCCAGAATAACCCGGCCAAAGAGTTGGCTAACGTTCAGGATTTAACCGTTCGTGGCACCAAACTGCTGCTGATCAACCCTACGGATTCCGATGCGGTGGGTAACGCCGTGAAGCTGGCTAATCAGGCGAAAATTCCGGTTATCACCCTCGACCGTCAGGCGTCAAAAGGCGACGTGGTAAGCCATATTGCATCTGACAACGTGCTGGGCGGTAAGATGGCCGGCGACTATATCGCGAAGAAAGTCGGCGAAAGCGCGAAGATCATTGAACTACAAGGCATTGCCGGGACCTCCGCGGCGCGCGAACGTGGTGAAGGTTTCCAGCAGGCCGTTGCTGCGCACAAGTTTAACGTACTGGCCAGCCAGCCGGCAGATTTTGACCGTACCAAGGGTCTGAACGTCATGCAGAACTTGCTGACGGCGCATCCTGATGTGCAGGCGGTATTTGCCCAGAACGATGAAATGGCGCTGGGCGCGCTGCGTGCGCTACAAACGGCAGGCAAATCTGATGTGATGGTTGTTGGATTTGACGGCACGCCGGATGGCGAAAAAGCGGTTAATAGTGGCAAACTGGCTGCGACCATCGCCCAGCTACCGGAGCAGATCGGCGTTAAAGGCGTTGAGACCGCCGATAAAGTGCTGAAGGGCGAAAAAGTGGATACCAGCTACCCGGTTGAGTTGAAACTGGTCATTAAGCAATAATGTGCGATTCGGATCGGCGACGGTCCGAGGGACAACATAATAAAGAAAAGCAGGGCATGCGCCACCGGATCCCGGTGGCGCGCTTTCCGGGAATATTGATTATGAAAACCGCAGGCAAACTTGTCGTCCTTGGCAGTATCAACGCCGATCACATCCTGAATCTCGACGCCTTCCCAACGCCTGGTGAAACCGTTACCGGTCATCACTATCAGGTCGCTTTTGGCGGTAAGGGCGCAAACCAGGCCGTTGCTGCCGGACGCAGCGGGGCTAATATTTCCTTTATCGCCTGTACCGGCGATGACGACATTGGCGAGCGCGTTCGTCACCAGCTGGAAAACGACAATATTGACGTTTCGCCGGTCAGAGCCGTCACCGGAGAATCAACCGGCGTGGCGCTGATTTTTGTTAACGCTGAAGGTGAGAATACTATCGGTATTCATGCCGGTGCTAATGCCGCGCTCTCCGTTGCGCAGGTTGATGCGGAAAAAGAGCGTATTGCTGGCGCGCAGGCGCTGCTGATGCAGCTGGAATCACCGCTGGAAAGCGTACTGGCCGCGGCGAAAATCGCTCACCAGAATCAAACCTCAGTCATCCTCAATCCGGCGCCGGCACGTGAATTGCCCGATGAGCTGCTCACGCTGGTAGATATCATTACCCCTAACGAGACCGAAGCGGAAAAGCTCACCGGCGTGCGCGTGGAAAGCGACGATGATGCGGCAAAAGCCGCCAAAGTGCTCCATGATAAAGGTATCGGTACGGTGATCATTACCCTTGGCAGCCGTGGCGTATGGGCCAGCTGCGAAGGTGAAGGTCGTCGGGTGCCCGGCTTTAAAGTGCAGGCGGTAGATACCATAGCCGCTGGCGATACCTTTAATGGTGCGCTGGTCACCGCGCTGCTTGAAGGTAGTGAACTGGCGCAGGCGATTCGTTTTGCCCATGCCGCCGCCGCTATCGCCGTCACCCGCAAAGGGGCCCAGCCCTCCGTGCCCTGGCGAAAAGAAATAGACGAATTTTTACGTCAACAGGGGTAACGCTTGGCCACCATGAAGGATGTAGCCCGCATAGCGGGCGTTTCCACTTCGACGGTTTCTCATGTCATCAACAAAGATCGTTTCGTTAGCGAAGCAATTACCGCTAAAGTCGATGCCGCGATTAAAAGCCTGAACTACGCGCCGTCTGCGCTGGCGCGCAGCCTTAAATTAAACCAAACCCGCACCATAGGCATGCTTATTACCGCCAGTACCAACCCGTTTTATTCGGAGCTAGTGCGCGGCGTGGAACGTAGCTGCTTTGAGCGAGGCTATAGCCTGGTGCTGTGTAATACCGAAGGCGATGAGCAGCGGATGAACCGTAATCTTGAGACGCTGATGCAAAAGCGCGTCGATGGTTTACTCCTGTTGTGCACTGAAACTCATCAGCCTTCGCCGGAAATTATGCAGCGCTATCCTTCTGTACCGACGGTGATGATGGACTGGGCGCCGTTCGACGGCGATAGCGATCTGATTCAGGATAACTCTCTGCTCGGCGGCGATATGGCGACCCAGTATCTGATTGACCAGGGCTATAGTCGGATTGCCTGTATCGCAGGTCCGCTGGATAAAACGCCAGCCCGATTGCGCCTGGAGGGATATCAGGCTGCGATGACTCGAGCCGGACTTGCGGTACCGGAAGGATATGTGATTAGCAGCGATTTTGAATTTGGCGGCGGATTCAGCGCCATGCAGACGCTGCTGACGCTGTCAGAGCTACCGCAGGCAGTATTTGTCGGTAACGATGCGATGGCGGTGGGCGCCTATCAGGCCCTTTACCAGAGCGGCCTGCGTATTCCGCAGGACATGGCGCTGGTGGGTTATGACGACATCGAACTGGCGCGCTATATGACGCCGCCGCTAACCACAATTCATCAACCGAAAGATGAGCTGGGCGAACTGGCCATCGATGTGCTGATTCACCGCATGGCCGATCCGGGACAAAAACAGCAGCGCGTACAGTTAACGCCTGAGCTGGTGGTTCGTGGCTCAGCCTAACGCTTATGCCGCTCCTTAATCAGGTTGCGGCCATCTTTTGCTCTTAATAAGGTAAATACCAGCGCCGATACCACGGTGATAGCCCCCATGGTAATAAAGGTGTAATGAAATTGCTCAATGGTATTTGCGCTATCAAATCCTTCATAAAACCTCAGCACCGCCGCGCTAACGGCGACCCCGAGACTGATAGAGAGTTGCTGAGTAACGGCCAGCATGCTGTTGCCGCTGCTGGCGTTTTCATCGGTTAAATCGGCGAGCGTGATGGTGTTCATTGAGGTGAACTGAGTGGACATCGCCATCCCCAGAACGAATAGCGGCAGCAGCAGCATCCAGATCGACAGATCCGGAGATTGCAGCGAAAACTGAGCAATCATCAGGCCGATGAATACCGTGACCCCAACCAGCGTTTTACGGTAGCCGAACCAGCGAAGTATCTGGGTGACGGTTGATTTCGCAATAATGGAACCGATAGCCGTAGGCGCAATCATGCAGCCAGCAATAATCGCCGGATACCCGAAGCCAACCTGGAGCATCAGCGGCATCAGGAACGGAACGCAGCCGGTGCCCAAGCGCGTGGCCAGGTTTCCCGCGATCCCAACAGAGAAGGTATGCGTCTTAAATAAGGATAGCGAAATGAGCGGTGTGGGATGACGGCGAGCGTGGCGAATATAGGCCCACATTAAAACGATGCTCAGGGCGATAACGGCCAGAGCCATCCAGGTGGCAACAATCTTCTCGCCAAACAGCTCGATTCCACTGGAAAACAGCACCAGGCTCAGGCCAAAGAGGATAAAACCGAGCGTGTCGAAGCGACGTCGTGGCGTGGTGAAATCCGGCATGTACTTGCGAGCGTAGACGATTCCGATAATGCCGATGGGAATATTAATCAGGAATATCCAGTGCCAGCTTGCCCAGGTCACCAGTACGCCGCCGAGCACGGGGCCGAGGATAGGGCCGACCAGGCCAGGCATGGTGACGAAGTTGAGTACCGGCAGCAGTTCGCTGCGCGGATAGGCGCGCAGTAACGCCAGCCTCGCAACCGGCATCATCATCGCTCCGCCGATGCCCTGAATGACGCGGAAGATAACCAGTTCCATCAGGGAGTTGGAAAGCGCGCAGGCCAGGGAACCGAGGGTAAACAGGCTGACGGCGATGATAAATACTTTCCGCGTGCCGAAGCGGTCGGCCAGCCAACCGCTGACCGGGATAAGCATGGCTACTGTCAACGTGTAGCTGATAATGGCCGATTGCATCGCAAGCGGTGAACGGTTAAGGCTATGGGCGATAGCGGGAAGGGCCGTATTCAGAATGGTAGCGTCAAGCGCCTGCATAAAAAAAGCCATCGCTGCGATCCATGGCAGCCCGGCCATACTGCGGGCTTTCTTTTTGGTCATTCGATACCTTTACTATTTGTCGGAATGGTTGGGGGCACTCAACAACGCCTGGCAGGCGCTCAGCGCTCGCAAGCCGTCGCTATCCAGAATGGCATCAACGATTGCCTGATGGAGATCCAGCTTCACCACTTCATTTTGGGTAATCGAAGTGAAGTAGGTGTGGTAAACCGAATGAAATAAAGAAGCGAAAGAGGTCAGGAAAGGATTGCCGCTCATTTCATATATATGTTCATGCCAGGCCATATCGACCTCAATCCAGCGCTCGCGCTGAAAGTTCCTCTTTAGCTCAACCATCTCCTCCATCAAAGCGTTGAGTTGAGCCTTCTGCTCCGGCGTGCCTGAGGTTGACGCCAGAAAACAGGCTTGGGGCTCCAGGCTTTCGCGCATAACGAGGAAATGGCCGACAACTTCAGCGAAATTATCTTCCGTTAACCACCATGCGAGTAGTTCTTTATCGAGAAAGTTCCAGCTGCTGCGGGGCATCACCCGCGTTCCGATCCGTGGACGAGGTAAAAGCATCCCTTTCGCAGCAAGCGTTTTAACCGCTTCACGCACGGCCGTACGGCTCACGCCAAACTGCTCACCCAGTTCCATCTCTCCGGGAAGGATACTTTCTGGCGGGTATTCCCCGGTCAGGATTTTTTGAGCTAGTTTCTCCGCTAATACCCAGGAGATGTTCTTTTGTGCCGCCAACTGCTGTGCGCTTAAAGACATAAATGCCGTTCCTTTCTCTTTTTTACCTTATCAGTATGCCATCTGGCGGCGTGCTTCGTTGGTTAAAACGGCAAAACGCCGCTTTTTTGCTAAATTACACGGCGTAATGATGAAAAAAGAGGCGGTTGAAAAGTTTTTTGAAATTTCCCCTTGTCACTTCGTAATTACTCCCTATAATGCGCTCCCACTGACACGGAACAACGGCTTACAGCCCGCCGGGTCAGCGGGATTCAGCGATGAATACCGGCAGAGAAAAGCGAAATTAAACGCTTGACTCTGAATGAGGAAAACGTATTATACGGGACCTCGCAACGGTGAGCGAAAGCCGCGTTGCACTGCTCTTTAACAATTTATCAGACAATCTGTGTGGGCACTCAAAGTGACATGGATTCTTAACGTCTTCGGACGAAAAATGAATACCAAGTCTCAAAGAGTGAACACGTAATTCATTACGAAGTTTAATTCTACGAGCATCAAACTTAAATTGAAGAGTTTGATCATGGCTCAGATTGAACGCTGGCGGCAGGC